>NZ_JAMOKF010000054.1 GCF_023656545.1 Micromonospora phytophila
CCACTGGCGAGGCCGCCGCGCGCGACCCGGGCGCCGGGCCCGGGGCCCCTGCTGCGGGAGCCGACCCGATGCAGAGCACGGCGGCGCAGAGCACGGCGGCACCGGTACGCGGCGAAGGTCGCATGGGTCGCAGCCTGCTCGTCGGCCCGCCGCACCCCCGGACGCTCTTTTGTGGACGAAGGGGCGTGGACGACCACCGCACGACGAGGTGATCTGCTACGTGCCGGTGCCCCGCCGACCGGTGGCACGGTGCCTAGGCTGGGCCGGTGACGCGAGACTGGTACGCCTGGCACGACGACTACGACGATCCCGAGTCCGCGCTGTCCCGCCGGCTGGCGGAGGTGCGCCGACTGGTCCGGGAGAGCCTCGATGAGGCCCCACCGGGCCGGCTGCGCGTGCTCAGTGTCTGCGCCGGTCAGGGGCTGGACCTGATTCCCGTGCTGGCCGCCCATCCCCGCCGCGACGACGTGACCGCCCGGCTGGTGGAGCTGGATCCCCGCAACGCGCGGGTGGCCCGGTCGGCCGCCCGCGCGGCGGGCCTGGCGTCGGTGGAGGTGGTCGTCGGCGACGCGGCGCGCACCGACGCGTACGCCGGCCTCGCCCCGGCCGACCTGGTGCTGGTGTGCGGGGTGTTCGGCAACATCTCCGAGGCCGACATCCGGGCCACCGTGCGGCACTGCGCGGCGCTGTGCGCGACGGGCGGGACGGTCTGCTGGACTCGGCACCGGCGCAGCCCCGACCTGGTGCCGGCGATCTGCGAGTGGTTCGCCGAGGAGGGCTTCGAGCCGGTGGCGGTGAGCAGCCCCGCCGACGGGGTCGGCGTCGGCCTGCACCGCTTCCTCGGTGCACCCCGGCCGCTGTCGGCCGGCGCGACGATGTTCGAGTTCGTCTGAGGCGGGGCCCCGGCTGGCACGTCGCCCAGTGTGCGGGCGCCGAGCCGCACCCGGCGGCGACGCCGGGCGTGCCCGCCCGGCCGGCCGAGGCCCTAGGCTGGGTCGGGCGTACGGCGGAGCCCCGCCGACGGACCGGGGAGGCCACGATGACCACTGTGGACGACGTCAGCCGGCCGTCCCGGCTGGCCGCGGCGGACGAGGCGATCAGCGTCGAGGAGTTGCAGCTCGCCGCCCGCAACCACGGCATCCCGCTGGAGGCGCTGCGCTACGACGTCACCCCGGCCGGCCTGCACTACCTGCTCATCCACTACGACATCCCGGACCTCGACCCGGCGACCCACGCGCTGACCGTCGACGGCGCGGTGGACCGGCCGCTGACCGTGAGCCTGGCGGAGCTGCGCGAGCGGCCCCGGGTGACCCGGCGGGTGACGCTGGAGTGCGCCGGCAACGGCCGCGCCCTGCTGCGTCCGCGTCCGGTGAGCCAGCCGTGGCTGGTCGAGGCGGTGGGCAACGCGGAGTGGACGGGCACCCCGCTGGCTCCGCTGCTGCGCGAGGCGGGCGTCGCGCCGGACGCGGTGGACGTGGTCTTCACCGGTGCCGACCACGGCATCGAGCGCGGCGTCGAGCAGGACTACCAGCGGGCCCTCCCGGTCACCGACGCCATGCGCGAGGAGGTGCTGCTGGCGTACGAGATGAACGGCGCTCCCCTGCTGCCGCAGCACGGCGCCCCGCTGCGGCTGATCGTGCCCGGCTGGTACGGCATGGCGCACGTCAAGTGGCTGCGCTCGGTCACCGTGCGCACCGAGCCCTTCGACGGCTACCAGAACGCGGTGGCCTACCGGCTGCGTCAGGACGCGGACGACCCCGGGGTGCCGGTGACCCGGATCGAGCCGCGGGCGCTGGTCCGCCCGCCCGGCTTCCCCGATTTCATGTCCCGCACCCGGGTGCTGCGTCCCGGACCGTGCACGGTGGACGGCCGTGCCTGGTCGGGGCACGCCCCGGTGGTGTCGGTCGAGGTGACCACCGACGGCGGGGCCACGTGGGCGCCGGCGGTCCTCGACGAGGCCACCGGTGGCGACTTCGCGTGGCGCGGCTGGCGCCACGAGTGGACGCCGGGGCCGGGGCGGTACGTGCTCGGCGCCCGGGCCACCGACGCCTCGGCCCGGACCCAGCCGGTCGAGCAGCCGTGGAATCGGGGCGGGTTCGCCAACAACCTGATTCAGCGGGTCGCGGTCGTGGTGCTGCCGGAGTGAGCGCGCCGGACCGGCTCGACTCGGCACACCGCCCCGGCGCCGGCTGGTGGGGGGACGCCGACGACGGGCCGTACGCCCGGCGGCGGACCGACCGGGACGGGGAACTACGGGCGGGTCAGCCGCCGAAGCCGGAGTCGGCGGGGAGGGAGATGTCGGGCTTCTCCAACTCCTCGACGTTGACGTCCTTGAACGTCATCACCCGGACGTTCTTCACGAACCGCGCGGGGCGGTACATGTCCCACACCCAGGCGTCGTGCATCTCGACCTCGAAGTAGACCTCGCCGTCGGAGTTGCGGACGTGCAGGTCGACCTGGTTGGCCAGGTAGAAGCGACGCTCGGTCTCCACCACGTAGGAGAACTGGCGGACAATGTCGCGGTACTCCCGGTAGAGCTGCAGCTCCATCTCGGTCTCGTACTTCTCGAGATCTTCCGCGCTCATCGCACTCCGCCTTCCATGACCACATCTTCCCCCACTGGCGCCGGGGGCCGAGGCTGCTCGCCCAACGCCACGCCGACGGTACCCCCTGGCGCGCAAGAGCGCTCCATCGGCTCGTCCAGGCTCGTGCCCACCGGTCGGCGCGACCGGGGCGGGGCGCCGTCCCGGCCGGACACCGCCGCCACGTTGACGTACGAGAAGCGGTGCTCCCGGCACGGCCCGCGCTCCCGCAGCGCGGCGGTGTGTTCCGGGGTGATGTAGCCCTTGTGCTCGGCGAACCCGTAGCCGGGGAACGACCCGTCCAACTCCACCATGATCCGGTCCCGGGTGACCTTGGCCAGCACGCTCGCCGCCGCCACGCAGGCGGCCACCCGGTCACCCTTCCACACCGCCAGCCCCGGCACGTCCAGGCCGTCCACCCCGAAACCGTCGGTCAGCACGTACTCCGGCCGGGTGGTCAGCGAGGCCAGGGCCCGGCGCATCGCGGCCACGTTGCACACGTGCAGGCCCCGGGCGTCAACCTCCTCCGCCGGGATGATCACCACGGCGTACGCCAGGGCGCGGGAGACGACCTCGTCGTGGATCCGCTCGCGGCTGGCCGGGGTGAGCAGCTTCGAGTCGGCCAGCCCGTCGATCTCGCCGCGGCGCCCCTCGGGCAGGATCGCGGCGGCGGCGACCAGCGGGCCGGCACAGGCTCCCCGGCCGGCCTCGTCGGCGCCGGCCACGTGCCGGAAGCCGCGCCGCTGCAACGCGCGTTCCAGCGCGTAGAGCCCACCCTCGCGGCGCACCACCGTGCGCGGCGGGGTCAGCACGGCGCACCGCCGGCCGCGCCGACACCGGCCGCGCCGGCGAGCGCCCGGGTCAGCACCGCGGGCAGGTCCGGCGGGTAGTACCGCTCGTCGGTGGCGGCCAGCTCCGCCACGGCCCACCACCGGTGCCCGGCGACGCTGGAGCGCTCGACCTCGTTGAAGCCGGCGGTGTCGACCTCGTGAGCGGTCACCCGCACCAGGAAGAACTCCTGCTCCTGCCGGTACCACACCCCGTCGAACGGGAACTCGGTCACGTCGGTGTGCACCGGCGCGCCGAACCCCGAGGGCTCCAGCCGCAGGCCGGTCTCCTCGGCGAGCTCCCGCGCGGCGCCCTCGGCGTAGGTTTCCCCCGGGTCGAGGCCACCGCCGGGGGTGAACCACCAGCGTCCGTGCTCGGGGCGGGCCGGGTCGGAGCCGCTGAAGAGCAGCACCCGGCCGGGCGCGTCGACGAGCAGCACGCGCGCCGCGCGCCGAGGGGTGTAGACGGTCACCGCACCAGCCTGCCAGACGATGCCGACAACGCCCACGCCCCTCCGGGTGCGCTCAGGGCCTGGGGATGCCCTCGTACTGCTCCGGCACGCTCAACCAGGTGGCCCGGCCGACCGGCCAGAAGACGGTGAAGGCCCGGCCGACGACCTCGTCCTCGGGGATGGTCGCGGCGGTGATGTCCTGCCCGGACTGCTGCCAGTGCTCCAGCGAGTCGCCCGACGCCTCGCGGTGGTCGCCCATCACCCAGAGCCGCCCCTTCGGGACGGTGATGTCGAACTCCTGGTCGGCGGGCTTGTTGCCGGGGTAGACGTACGGCTCGTCCAGGGATCTGCCGTTGATGACCAGCCGCTCCTGGGCGTCGCAGCAGACCACGTGGTCACCGCCGACGCCGACGACCCGCTTGATGAAGTCCTCGCCGTCGGGGTTGCTGCTCCACTCCAGCGGCGCCTTGAACACGATCACCTCGCCGCGGCGTGGTGACCGGAAGTCGTAGACCAGCTTGTTGACCAGCACCCGATCGTCGATCTGGAGCGTGTTCTCCATGGACGGGGAGGGGATGAAGAAGGTCTGCAGTACGAAGGCGCGCACCAGCACCGCGACCAGGATCGCCACACCCAGCAGGATGGGCAGTTCCTTCCAGAAGGAGCTGCGCGGCTTGTCGGTCTGCTCGTCAATCACGGGAGGAGCCTACGTGGCCCGGCCGGAGGTCACCGTCCGGAACTCGCGAGAACGCAGGAGCGCGGCGGCGAGCGGGAGCATCAGCACGAGCCCGCCCCCCGGCGTCGGCCGGAGCGGGGGTGGAGCGCCGGTGGTCGCGGCCGGCGGGCCCTTGACGTCGTCGAACGTCTCGGGCACCGACAGGGTGTTCCAGCGCGACGACGGCCAGACCACGGTGAAGGCCCGGCCCACGACGTTGTCGATCGGCACCGGCCCCTGGCAGCGGGCGTCCTGCGACACCAGGCGGTGGTCACCCATCACGAAGATCTGCCCGGGCGGGACCACGACCTCCTCGAAGCGCCGGGACCGGCACTCCCGGGGGTTGGGCGGGAGGTCCAGCGGCGAGTCGCGGATGACGTACGGCTCGTCCAGCGGGGTGCCGTTGACCAGCACCCGGCCCTGCGCGTCGCAGCACTTGACCCGGTCGCCGGGCAGGCCGATGACCCGCTTGATGAAGTCCTTCTCGCCGGGGCGGCTGACCCCGACCAGGTCGCCGACGGTTCGGCCGAGCTTGCCGACGAAGTTCGGGTCCGGCGCGTCGTCGACCTGCGGGGCCCACCGGTCGGTGCCCCGGAAGACGACCACCTCGCCGCGCACCGGGTCGCGTACGTCGTAGACGACCTTGTTGACCAGGACCCGGTCGCCGACGAGGAGGGTGTCCTCCATCGAGCCGGAGGGGATGAAGAAGGCCTGGAGCAGGAAGGTGCGGATCAGCACCGCGAGGCAGAACGCGACGACCAGCAGCAGCGGCAACTCCTGCCAGAGTGGCATCTGCCGGCGGTTGGGGCGGGCCCGTCGGCGCCACGGATCGACCGCGCTGCCCTCGTCAAGCGTCTGCACCACGCCACTCCCCGGTCCGCAGAAAGACACTACCGCCCGGGAGCCTCGTCGAGGCCCCCCGGGCGGTAGTGGACGTCTCCCCGCCGTTGCGGCGGTACGTCGCCCCGCTGCGCCCGTACGACCAGGGTAGTGCGGTCCGGCCGGTACGACATGTGCGCAGCTCAGGCGGCGTGGCGAGCGCCGAGGTCAGCTGGGCTGCTTCTCGCGCTTCTCCTTGATCTTGGCCTTCTTGCCGCGCAGCTCACGCAGGTAGTAGAGCTTCGCGCGACGGACGGCACCGCGGGTCACGATCTCGATCCGGTCGATGCCCGGGCCGTTGATCGGGTACGTCCGCTCCACACCCACACCGAAGCTGACCTTGCGGACCGAGAAGGTCTCGCGCAGACCGTCACCCTGGCGGCGGATGACGACGCCCTGGAAGATCTGGACACGGGACCGGTTGCCCTCGACGACCCGGGCGTGCACCTTCACGGTGTCACCGGCGCGGAAGTCAGGAAGGTCGGTCCGCTTCGACTGGGCGTCAAGGGCGTCCAGGATGTTCATCGCTGCGTCCTCGTGATACTCACGGCGCACCGTCAATCGGTGCGCGGATGGGTGATTCTGATCCCCGGGTGGCGGTCGGTCGGGCCGACCCCGGTCGGGGATCCTCGCAACCGGCCGCGGCGCGGCCGGATGCGGCAACCCCTCTACTTTGCCACATCCCCCGGCGGCACCTGAAATCCGGCCCGGTCCAGCGCGGCGACGTCGCGTTTGTCCAGGCTCGCCGGGTCGAGCGCGGCGAGCATGTCCGGCCGGCGCAGCGCGGTACGGCTCAACGCCTCGTCCCGCCGCCAGCGGGCGATCCTGCCGTGGTCGCCGGAGCGGAGCACCTCCGGCACGTCCAGCCCCCGCCAGGTCGCCGGCTTGGTGAACATCGGGGCCTCCAGCAGCCCGTGGGCGTGCGACTCCTCGTCCAGCGAGCCCGCGTTGCCCAGCACGCCGGGCAGCAGCCGGGTGACCGCCTCCAGGATCACCAGCACCGCCACCTCGCCGCCGAAGAGCACGTAATCGCCGAGGGAGACCTCGGTGACCCGCATCCGGGTGGCGGCGTGGTCGAGCACCCGCTGGTCGATGCCCTCGTACCGGCCGCAGGCGAAGAGCAGGTGCGACTCGGCGGCCAGCTCGTGCGCCATCGCCTGGGTGAACGGGACGCCGGCCGGCGAGGGCACCAGCAGCCGGGGCAGCGTCAGGCCGTCCGGGCTCAGCTCGTCGGGGACCAGGGAGTCCAGCGCCTCGCCCCACGGCTCGGGCCGCATGACCATGCCGGGCCCGCCGCCGTAGGGGGTGTCGTCGACCGTGCGGTGCACGTCGTGGGTCCAGGCCCGCAGATCGTGTACGGCCAGCCGCAGCGTGCCGTTGGCCCGGGCCCTGCCGATCAGCGACAGGTCCAGCGGGGCGAAGTACTCCGGGAAGATCGACACGATGTCGACGCGCATGCGGGGGTGCTCCAGCGGTTCTACAGATCGAGCAGACCGGCCGGCGGGTCGACGACGACGCGACCGCCGGCGAGGTCTACCTCGGGGACGATCGCCTTGACGAACGGGATCAACGCGGTGGGCCCCTCGGGGCGGCGCAGCACCAGCAGGTCGGACGAGGGCGCGTGGTCGATCCCAGCCACCTCGCCCAGCCGCTCGCCGGAGGGGGTGACCACGGCCAGCCCGACCAGTTGGTGGTCGTGGAACTCCTCCGGGTCCTCCGGCGGGGCCACGTCGGCGCTGTCCACGGTGAGCAGGGTGCCACGCAGCGCCTCGGCGACGTCGCGTTCCAGGATGCCCTCGAAGGCCACCAGCATCCGCCCCTGGTGCCAGCGGGCGGACTCGATGACCAGTTCCTCGGGGACGCGGAAGGGCACGCCGGGACCGGCCGCCGGGTTGGCCGGGGGCGTCGCCCCCGGCTCGGTCCGTAGGACCGTGCCGGGGGCGAACCGCGCCTCGGGCTCGTCGGTCCGCACCTCCACGGTGACCTCACCGCGGATGCCGTGCGGCTTGCCGATCCTGCCGACGGTGAGCAGCATCAGTACGAGTCGACGATGTCGACGCGTACGCCGCGCCCGCCGATGGAGCCGATCACCTGGCGTAGCGCCTTGGCGGTCCGGCCGGACCGCCCGATCACCGTGCCGAGGTCCTCGGGGTGCACGCGAACTTCCAGCCGCTTGCCCCGACGGGAGTCGACCATCCGGACGCGTACGTCATCGGGGTGGTCGACGATGCCCTTGACCAGGTGCTCCAACGCCGGACGCAGTGGCATGTCAGGCCTGCTCACCGGAGTCGGCAGCAGCGGCCGGGGCCTCGGCCGGAGCCTCGGTCTTCGGAGCCTCGGTCTTCGGCGCCTCGGTCTTCGGCGCCTCGGCCGGGGCCTCGACCTTGGCAGCCTTCTTGGCCGGCTTGGCCGGGGTCTCCGGGGCCAGCCCGGCAGCGGCCTTCGCCTCGGCCTCGTAGGCCGCCTTGCGGTCGGCGCGCTCGGGGGCGACCTTCAGCGGCGGCGGGGCCGGCAGGCCCTTGAACTTCTGCCAGTCACCGGTCAGCTCCAGCAGCCGCTGCACCGCCTCGCTCGGCTGGGCGCCGACGGACAGCCAGTACTGGACCCGCTCCGACTTGACCTCGATCACCGAAGGGTCTTCCTTCGGCTGGTAGACCCCGACGAACTCGATCGCCCGGCCGTCGCGCTTGGTGCGCGAGTCGGCGATGACGATGCGGTACTGCGGGTTGCGGATCTTGCCCATCCGCAGGAGCCGGATCTTTACGGCCACAGTTGTTTCGCTCCTGTTGCAATCTCACCTGCCCGGAAGGGCGGTGCACGGGTGAGCGCCGACCGGCACCAGTGGGGTTGGGCCGGAGACTGCTCGGGTGGACTGGCGACGTGCCCGGGTTAGAGGGCGCCGAACACGCGCCGGATACCAGCGAGCCATTCTGCCAGACCGGAGCCGGATCTCTCACACCGGTAGGGCCCGGGTCACCCGTCGGTCGCCGAAAGTGACCGGAAACACACCATTCGGTCAGCGTACCGGGGGTCGGTCCCAGCCCGGCGGCAGTTGCTCCGCAGCGGTCCACCCGGGCGGCGGGACGAAGTCGCACCAGGTGCCGTCGAACGGGAACTCCCCCGCCTCGGCCTGCGCGATCACCCGCTTGCCCTCGGCGCGGACGGCCCCCTCGTCGGGCACCCAGTAGTGCTCCGGGAAGGCGAGCCGCTCGACGAACTCCTCCTCGTCCTTCCACTCCCAGCTGCGGTCGGGGTGGACGACCACGTCGAGGTCCTGGTCCACCACGTCGACGCCGGCCAGCGCGCCGTCGTCCCAGCGCACCCCGGGCTCCTCCAGGTTGACGTACCAGTTGGCGAAGTGCTCCCGGCTGTCGCGGAACCACCAGACGGAGTGGGCCGCCCCGGTGGGCAGGAACGTCAGCAGCGGCGGCCCGTTCCACCGGCCCACCGCCAGCCGGTACGACGAGGCGATCCACTCGGTGAACGGCATCGCCCGCATGCCGAGCCCCGCCTCGGTGACCTCACCGGCCACCGCGGAGTCGCGGGCGAGCCAGAGCAGCAGACCGCGTTCGTCGTCGCTGACCACCCGGGTCGGGCGGGCCCAGCCGATCCGGCCCCGGCGGACGTTGCGGTGCACGACCAGGCGTCCCGGTTCGAACTTCACGCCCCGACCCTACCGACGACGGCGCCCGCCCCGACGGCCGCCGGCGTCGATCGAGGTGTCCCTCACCCGGGCGCAGGAGCCTCCGATGCGCCACGCCGAGCCGATCACCGTGGGACCCCGACCGGGGTGGCCGGCCGGGCCGGGGACCGCGAAAGCCGGCCCCGCTGGGCGGGACCGGCTTTCTGCGGTACGACGGACGGTCAGTAGGCGCGGGCCAGGATCGCGACCAGGTCGGGCTCGTCCTCCGAGTCGGGCACCGAGCCGTCGGCCCGGAGCAGGCAGCGCACGGTGACGCCCTGGCCGTTCGCCTCGGCCTCACCGGCGACGCCGACCGCCGACCACGGCACCCGGGCCCAGCCGGTGCCGGCCGCCTCGATCGCCTCGGCCAGCGTCGAGACCTCGACGGTGCGGGACTTCCGGTGCGCCAGCGCCTGGTCGTGCAGCGCCTGCTGGTCGGCCTCCAGGGCGGCCAGCACCGCGCCGACCACGTCGGCCACCGGGGTCGGGGACTTGGAGCCGTCCGTACGCCGGACCACGACCGCGTTGCCGGCGGCCAGGTCGCGGGGGCCGACCTCGACGCGTACCGGATAGCCGCGCAGCTCGGCGTCGACGGCCCGGCGGCCGAACGGGGTGTCGGTGCGGTCGTCGAGCGTGACGCGGACGCCGGCGTCGCGCAGCCCGTCGCGCAGCTTGGCCGCCGCCTCCGCCACGCCCTCGCCGTCCTTCACCACCATGACGTACGCCTGGACCGGCGCGATCCGCGGCGGCACCCGCAGGCCGTTGTCGTCACCGTGGCACATGATCAGGCCCCCGAGCATCCGCGTCGAGGTGCCCCAGGAGGTCGTCCAGGCGTGTTCCCGGCCGCCCTCGGCCGAGGAGTAGCTGATGTCGAACGCCTTGGCGAAGTTCTGCCCCAGCTCGTGGCTGGTGCCCAGCTGGAGCGCCTTGCCGTCACCCATCATGCCTTCGCAGGTGTAGGTGGCGGTCGCGCCGGCGAAGCGCTCCCGGGAGGTCTTCAGGCCGACCACCACCGGGATGCCCAGCACGTTGACCATCAGGTCCTCGTACGCCTCGTGCAGGATCCGCCGGGCGTAGGCGCGGGCGTCGTCCCGGGTGGCGTGCGCGGTGTGCCCCTCCTGCCAGAGGAACTCGCTGGTGCGCAGGAAGATCCGCGGGCGCAGCTCCCAGCGGACCACGTTGGCCCACTGGTTCAGCAGCAGCGGCAGGTCCCGGTACGAGTCGATCCACTTGGCCATGAACTCGCCGATGACCGTCTCGCTGGTGGGGCGCACCACCACCGGCTCGGCGAGCTGCTTGCCGCCACCGTGGGTGACCACCGCGAGCTCCGGCGAGAAGCCCTCGACGTGCTCGGCCTCCCGCTTGAGGTAGCTCTCGGGGATGAAGAGCGGGAAGTACGCGTTCTCCGCGCCCGCCGCCTTGATCCGGGCGTCCATCTCGGCCTGCATCCGCTCCCAGATGGCGTAGCCGGCCGGACGGATGACCATGGTCCCCCGGACCGGGCCGTTGTCGGCCAGCTTCGCCTTGGCGATCAGGTCCTGGTACCAGCGGGGGAAATCCTCCGCACGGGGAGTGAGCACGCGTGCCATGACCGCACATCCTATGCGCCGCCCGGCGGGACAGCGCGATCGGGCGCGGCGTGGTTAGCATCTGCGGTCATGTCGCCCCTCGGCTCCTTCTTCGGCCGGTCGTCCCGGCCGGCGCCGCTGCCCTATCCCACGACCTCCCCGGAGGGGCTCGCGGCCCGCTGGGTGCGCTGGGTCGCCGCGCACGGGTCGTTGAAGAACCCGATCCGGGACACCACCGGCGAGCACGCCTCGCACCACCAGCCCGACGACGTCTGGTTCCTGGCCGGCAGCTACGGCGGCAGCGTGGCCCGGCGCTGCGCGGTGCCGGCCGGTCGGCCGCTGTTCTTCCCCGCGTTCAACATGTGGCGGTGGCCCGCGGAGCCCGGCGAGGTGCCGCTGGTCGCCGCCGCCACCGGGCACGCGACGCTCGACGGGACGCCGGTGGCGCTGACGACGATCGGCACGCCCACGCCGTTCGAGGTACGCGGGGTGCTCGGCAACGGCGTCACCTCGCGCCCCGGCGCGACGGCGGTGAGCGTCTGGGGGCTCTGGGTCCGCCTCGACCCGCCGGGCCCCGGCGCCCACGAGCTGACCTTCGGCGGCACCGACGGCGGACGCTTCTGGGTGGAGGCGCAGTACCGGATCGTGGTCGGCTGAGCCACCGGCGCGGGGCCTCGTGGTCGCTGAGCCGCCGGCGGGCGGCCTCGTGGTCGGCTGAGCCGCCGGCGCGCGGCCGACGTGTCCCGCCGACCGTAGACTTCGACCACCATGGGTGAGTCGAGGGACGCGATGCGGCTGCGGGACACCATCGTCGACGCCGCGCGGACGTTGACCGTCGCGGCCGGCTGGGACAGCGTCCGGATGGGTGCCGTCGCGACCGCCGCCGGGGTCAGCCGGCAGACCGTCTACAACGAGTTCGGCAGCAAGGCGGGGCTGGCCGAGGCGCTGGCCCGGCGGGAGGTCGACCGGTTCGTCTCCGACGTGCGGACGACCCTGCGCGAGCACCGCGACGACGTCCGGGCCGGCGCGTACGCGGCCATTTCGCACACCCTCACCGAGGCGGCCGGCAACCCGCTGATCAAGGCGATCCTGACCAGCGCCCGGGGCGGCTCCGACGAGCTGCTGCCCTACCTCACGACCCGTTCGGAGCTGGTGCTGGCCGAGTCGACCGGCGCGCTGCTGGAGTGGGCCGACACCGTCGTGCCGGACGCCGATCCCGCGGCGCTGGCCTTCGCCGCCGACTCGATCGTCCGGCTGGTGGTCAGCCACATCGTCCTGCCCCGGTCCCCGGTCGACCAGACCGCCACCGCCCTCGCCGACCTGGCCCTCCACCTCTTCCTCCACGCCGCCACCCGCTGAGAGGTCCCCGCCGCCCGGCGATCTGCGACCCGACCCACCCGCCCGTGCCTGGCCCCGCGGCCCGCCACGCCACGGGGCGCGGCGCGGCACGGGTCAGCGGATGACGTGGCCGCGCAGGACGATTCGGGTGGGGGTACGGACGGCGCGCAGGTCGGCACGCGGGTCCTCGGCGTAGACGGTCAGGTCCGCCAGGCCGCCCTCGACCAGGCCAGGGAAGCCGAGCCACTCCCGGGCCCGCCAGGAGGCGGCGGCGAGGACGTCAACCGTGGACATGCCGGCCTGCTCGTGGAGCAGGAGCATCTCCTCCGCGGCCAGGCCGTGGTCGATGCCGCCGCCCGCGTCCGTGCCCACGTAGATCGGCACACCCGCCTCGTACGCGGCCCGCACCACCTCGGGGAAGCGGTCCCGCAGGGCGAGCATGTGCTCGGCGTACCCGGGGAACCTGGCGCGCGCCTGCTCGGCGATCCCGCCGAAGGTCCGGATGTTGATCATCGTGGGGATCAGGGCGGTGCCCCGCCGGGCCATCTCGTCGACCAGGTCCAGGCTGAGGCCCGTGCCGTGCTCCACGGAGTCCACCCCGGCGCGCACCATGATCTCGACGGCCGACTCGGAGAAGGTGTGCACCGCGGCGCGTACCCCGGCGGCGTGCGCCGCCCGCACTGCGGCGGCCATCGTGTCGGCGTCCCAGGCCGGGGCGAGGTCGCCGACGCCCCGGTCGATCCAGTCGCCGACCAGCTTGACCCAGCCGTTGCCGGCCCGCGCCTGCTCGGCCACGGCGGTGGCGACCTCCGCCGCGCCGACCTCCACGCCGATGTCGCGCAGGTAGCGCTTCGGCGGCGCGATGTGCCGGCCCGCGCGGGCCAGCCGCGGCAGGTCCTCGGCGTCGTCGAGTTCCGGGTACGGGTACGGCGAGCCGGCGTCCCGGATCGCGAGGACCCCGGCGTCCCGGTCGGTGCGGGCCAGCTCGCGGGCCTGGTCGAGCGAGGTGATCGGGGCGCCGCCCCGGGCGATGCCGATGTGGCAGTGCGCGTCGATCAGGCCGGGCAGGACGAACCCGCCGTCGGCGATCGTCTCCGCGCCGGGCACCGGATCGAAGGTCACCCGGTCGCCGATTAGCCACAGGTCACGGACCTCGTCGTCGGGCAGCACCACGCCACGTACGTGCCAGGCCATTCGTCCTCCGTCTCAGCAGGCAGGGCGGTCCACCGGCCATTGTCCCCGGCTCGCGCCGGAGGGGGCCGCCCGGCACCCGCCGATGGTCGCGTGACCGAATGACCACCGAGAGGCACGAAACGGTCGATTGACAAATTCCTTTATTTACACATGTCTTGATGGCGAGATCCTTCAACGCCAGGATGCACCGAAAGTCCCCGCACCCCGGGACTTTCGGCCAGCTCGCCTCACCATAAGGAGTGTCGAGACGTGTCCAGACGACGATGGCGTATGACAGTGGTCGGCCTTGCGGTCGGCCTTACGATCCCGATCGGCGCCGGCGGCTCGTCCGCTGCCGCCACCCCCGGACAGGCCGAGGCGAAAGCCGTGGCCGCGAAGACCGACCAGAAGGTCACCGACCGCCTCGCCAGGGCCGGCAAGACGACGTTCTGGGTCTTCCTCGACAGCACGGCCGACCTCTCCGGGGCGGCCAAGCTCACCCGGAAGGTGGACAAGGCCGGCCATGTCCTGCGGGCCAAAACCGCACACGCCGACCGCACCCAGGCCGGACTCCGGGCGCTGCTGGCCCGTAGCGGTGCCGACTTCACCCCGTTCTGGCTGGCCAACACGATCAAGGTGACCGGCGACGCCGACCTGCTCGGCGACATCGCCGTACGCTCCGAGGTTTCCCAGATCCTCGCCGACGACCCGGTGAGCATCCCCGAACCGCTGCCCGGCGACACCGTTCCCGCCCTCGACGGCGTCGAGTGGAACATCGACCGGATCAACGCCCCACGGGTGTGGAACGAGTTCGGCGTCCGGGGCGAGGGCATCGTCGTCGCCAACATCGACAGCGGGGTCAACCACACCCACCCGGCCGTGGCCGCGAGCTACCGGGGCCGGCTGGCCGACGGCAGCTACGACCACAACTACAGCTGGTTCGACCCGGCGGGCGTCTGCGGGACCGCCGCCCCCTGCGACAACAACGACCACGGCACGCACACCATGGGCACCATGGTCGGCCTGGACGGCGCCAACGTCATCGGAGTCGCCCCGAGCACGAGGTGGATCGCCGCCAAGGGCTGCGAGTCCAGCTCCTGCTCCCGTACCTCGCTGATGGCCGCCGGCCAGTGGATGATCGCGCCGACCGACCTGACCGGCGCGAACCCCCGCCCCGACCTGGCCCCGGACGTGGTCAACAACTCCTGGGGCTCGGCCGCCTACGACCCCTGGTACACCGAGACCGTGTCGTCCTGGGTCGCCGCCGGCATCTTCCCGGCGTTCTCCAATGGCAACAACGGGCCGAACTGCAACACCGCCGGCACCCCCGGCGAGTACACGGTCAGCTACAGCTCCGGCGCGTTCGACGTCAACAACGCCATCGCGAGCTTCTCCAGCCGGGGACCCGGCGAGAACGGCGACATCAAGCCGAACATCGCCGCGCCCGGTGCCAACGTCCGCTCCTCCACCCGGACCGGTTACGGGTCGTTCAGCGGCACCTCCATGGCCTCCCCGCACACCGCCGCCACGGTGGCACTGATGTGGTCGGCCGCTCCCGCCCTCCAGGGGGACATCGCCGCGACCCGGAACATCCTCGATGACGCCGCCATCGACGTGGACGCCACGACGTGCGGCGGCACCGTGGATGACAACAACGTCTTCGGCGAGGGCCGGCTCGACGCGTACGCGGCGGTGAACGCCTCGCCCCGCGGCGCCCTCGGCGCGCTGGGCGGTCAGGTCACCTCGGGCGGCACCGCGCTGGCCGGCGCCACCGTCACGGTCACCGGCCCGATGACCCGTACCGCCGCGACCGGCACCGACGGCTCGTACGCCTTCGACCGGCTGATGGTCGGCGACTACACCGTCTCGGTCAGCAAGTTCGGCTACCTCACCGCCTCGGCCTCGGTCATCGTGGCCGAGAACCAGACCGTGGACCGGGACATCACCGTCGAGCAGGCCCCGTCGGCCACGCTCAGCGGCACCGTCACCACCTCGGCCGGGCCGGCGGGCGGCGCGACGGTCACCGTCCTGAACACCCCGCTCACCGCCACCGCGGACGACCAGGGTCGCTACTCCGTCACCGTGCCGCGGGGCGCGTACGACGTCCGGTTCGCGCACACCTACCGCTGCTCGGACGCGGTCACCCGGCCGGCCACCGTCAACGAGGACACCGTCCTGGACGTCACATTGCCCGACCGGGTTGACGCCTTCGGGTACGCCTGCGGAGCCGCCGGTGGTTCCTTCGTCAACGGCACGGAGCTGATGCCGCTGACCGGGGATGACCGAGCCGTCACCGTCGCGCTGCCCTTCCGGGTCCCGCTCTACGGCAAGTCGTACCGCAACGCCTGGGTGAGCACGAACGGCGTCCTCGGCTTCGGCACCTCGTCGACCAGCCGGGCCAACACCGCTGTCCCGAACACCCTCAATCCCGACCTCGCCCTCTTCCCGTTCTGGGATGACCTCTACGTCGAGGCCGACTCGGGTGTCTACACGGGCGTCACCGGCGCCAAGCCGCACCGTGCGTTCGTGGTGGAGTGGCGCAACGTCTCCGTGTTCAGCGACCGCACGACTCGGCTGACCTTCAGCGCGGCGATCGGCGAGGACGGCTCGATCACCTACCGGTACAAGGACGTCGATGGAACCGGCCCGGAGACCGGCGTCGGTGCCACGATCGGGCTGGAGAACGTCGACGGCACCGTCGGGTTCGAATACTCGTACAACAGCGCCTCGGTCGCCGACGGCACCGCGATCGCGTTCCGCACCACCCGTAACGGTGTGCTCTCCGGTGTGGTCACCGACGCCAACGACGGGCAGCCTGTGGTGGGCGCGGTGGTGACGGCCCAGATCGGCGACGCGACCGTCACGGAGACCACGGACAGCGACGGCACGTACCTGGTCCAAGCCCCGGCCGGCGCCGTCGGGCTCAGCGTGGCGCAGCCGTACTACGAGACGGCGACGGCGGCGGTCACACTGGCCGCCGGCGGCGCCGACGTACGGTCGGCGGCGCTGCGGACCGCCCGGGTCGGCACCCCGGTCAGCGACCTGGCGGTCGTCGCCCCTGCCGACCAGGCCCGTACCCGGGCGATCGCCCTGACCAACACCGGGACGCTCGGCAGCGATGTCACCGTCACGGAACTCGACGCCGACGGTACGGCGGGGGACATCGGCTGGCTCACCCTCACCGGCGTCACGGCCACCCTGGCCCCCGGTGGCCGGCACACCGTGGGCGTGGCGATCGACAGCACCGGGCTGGCTCCGGGGACCTACCACCGGGCCAGCGTCCGGATCGCTTCTGCCAGCGGCCGGAAACCGGTCATCGTCGTCCCGGTCACGCTGGTGGTGCCGAGCTACGCGCTGGCGATCAACGCTGGGGCGGGCTCGTCCCGTACCGACGTCGAGGGGCAGAGCTGGTCCCCGGACCAGCCCTGGGCCGCCGGGGGCGCGGGGTGGCTGGGCAATTCAAGCCGGCAGTCGACCACGACCCCGATCACCGGTACGAACGACCCGGCCCGCTTCGCAGACCTGCGTGAGGGGATGTACGAGTACCGCGTTGACGGGCTGGCCGACGGTCACTACACCGTCGAGCTGGACTTCGCCGAGGTACGCCGGCAGTCCCCGGACAAGCGCGTCTTCGACGTGCTGCTCGAAGGCCAGGAGGTGCTGCCGTCGCTCGACGTGGCCGGTGAGGTCGGCAGCTTCGCCGCGCTGACCAGGACGTACACGGTCCAGGTGACGGACGGTCAGCTCAATGTGCGGTTCGTGACCCACAAGGGTCAGGGCATGCCGATCGTCAACGCGCTGCGGGTGACCAACCGGCCGGACCTGGTGTCCTGACCGTACCCGTCGAGGACGGGGCCCGGCCGTTCGCGGCCGGGCCCCGTTGTCCTACATCCAGAAGGGGGTGGCGCGTCAGCGCGGGCGGCCGTCGCCCCCCTTGCCGAGCTTGTTGAAGTCGATCTTCGGGAGCTTGAAGCCCGGGGGCAGGCCCTGGCCGGCGGCGAGGTCGTTCGGGTCCATGCCCGGCGGGAGCTGCGGCATGCCGCCCGGGAAGCCGCCCGGCATCCCGGCGCCCGCCCCGGTACGCGGCCGACCGCCGCCCTTGGTGCCCTTGCGCTTGTTCTTCGGCGACTTGGTCGCCTTGCGCCGGCCGCCACCGGGCAGGCCCATCATGCCGCCCATCTGCTTCATCATCTTCTGCGCGTCGGCGAAGCGGTTGAGCAGCTGGTTGACGTCCATCACGGCGACGCCGGAGCCGTTGGCGATCCGCGCTCGGCGGGACCCGTTGATGATCTTCGGGTTGGTCCGCTCCGCCGGGGTCATCGACCGGATGATCGCGGTGACCCGGTCGAAGTGCTTGTCGTCCAGCTCGCCGAGCTGGTCCTTCATCTGCCCCATGCCGGGCATCATGGCCAGCACGTTGGCGATCGGGCCCATCCGGCGGACCGCGATGAGCTGGTCGAGGAAGTCCTCCAGGGTGAACTGCTCACCGCCCATCAGCTTGGCGGTCATCTTCTCCTTCTGATCGGTGTCGAAGGCCTGCTCGGCCTGCTCGATCAGAGTGAGGACGTCGCCCATGCCGAGGATCCGGCTGGCCATCCGGTCGGGGTGGAAGACGTCGAAGTCCTCCAGCTTCTCGCCGGTGGAGGCGAAGAGGATCGGCTGCCCGGTGACCTCGCGGACGGAGAGCGCGGCGCCACCGCGGGCGTCGCCGTCGAGCTTGGCGAGGACCACGCCGGTGATGCCGACGCCGTCGCGGAACGCCTCGGCGGTGCGCACCGCGTCCTGACCGACCATCGCGTCGATGACGAAGATGACCTCGTCGGGGTCGACGGCGTCGCGGATGTCGGCGGCCTGCTGCATCATCTCGGCGTCGATGCCGAGCCGGCCGGCGGTGTCGACGATGACGATGTCCCGGGCGGCGCGCCGGGCGTGCTCGATCGAGGCGCGCGCGACCTGCACCGGGTCGCCGGTGCCGTTGCCGGGCTCCGGGGCGTACACCTCGACGCCGGCGCGGCCACCGAGCACCTGGAGCTGCCCGACGGCGTTGGGGCGCTGGAGGTCGGCGGCGACCAGCAGCGGCTGGTGGCCCTGGGCCTTGAGCCAGCGGGCGAGCTTGCCGGCGAGGGTCGTCTTACCGGAACCCTGGAGGCCGGCCAGCATGATCACCGTCGGCGGCTGCTTGGCGAACTGGAGCCGGCGTCCCTCGCCGCCCAGGACGTTGACCAGCTCGTCGTTGACGATCTTGATGATCTGCTGGGCCGGGTTGAGCGCCTGGGAGACCTCGGCGCCGCGGGCCCGCTCCTTGACGTTGGCGATGAAGCCCTTGACGACCGGCAGCGCGACGTCCGCCTCCAGCAACGCGAGGCGGATCTCGCGCGCCGTGGCGTCGATGTCGGCGTCGGTGAGCCGACCCTTGCCGCGGAGCTTGGTGAAGATCCCGGACAGGCGGTCACTCAAGGTGTCAAACACGCGAACATCCCGTTTGTCAGTGTTCCGGCGGGCACAACGCGGCCGGGCGAACGTGTCCGGCCACCGCTAGGGTAGCCGCCCCGCCGCACGGCCGCTCCTGCCCGGGCACAGCCCGGCGGCCGCCGCGCGACGCCCGGTCCGCGCCGGGCCCCCGGCACCGTCATCCCGCCACGAGCCCCGACTGGTACGCGAAGACGACCAGTTGCGCCCGGTCCCGCGCGCCGAGCTTCCCCATCGCCCGGCTGACGTGGGTCCGCGCGGTGGCCGGGCTCACCACCAGCCGGTCGGCGATCTCGGCGTTGCTCAGCCCCTCGCCGACCAGTCCCACCACCTCCCGCTCCCGCTCGGTGAGGGTGTCCAGCCGGGGATGCGGGCGGGGCACCCGGGCCGGCCGGGTGGCGAACTCGCGGACCACCCGCCGGGTCACCGACGGCGAGAGCAGCGCCTCCCCCTCGGCGACGAGGCGGACCGCCCGCAGCAGCTCCGCCGGCCGGGTGTCCTTGGTCAGGAAGCCGCTCGCCCCGTGGCGCAGCGCGTCGAAGACGTACTCGTCGAGCTCGAAGGTGGTCAGCACGATCACCCGGGTGCCGGTCAGTTCCGGGTCGGCGACGATCCGCCGGGTCGCCTCGATGCCGTCGATCCCGGGCATCCGGACGTCCATCAGCACCACGTCGGGGCGGACCTGCCGGGCCAGCTCCACCGCCTGCAGCCCGTCGGCGGCCTCGCCGACCAGGGTGAGGTCGTCCTCGCTCTCCACCAGGGCGCGCAGCCCGATCCGGACCAGGTCCTGGTCGTCGGCGACCACCACCCGGATCACGACGCCGGCTCCACCGGCAACCGGGCGGTCACCCGCCACCCGCCGTCCGGGCGGGCCCCGGTGTGCAGGGTGCCGCCGAGCGCGGTGACCCGCTCCCGCATCCCGGACAGACCGTGGCCGGTCCCCCCGTCGCCGCCCCTGCCCCGGTCCAGCACCTCGACGGTCACCGCCTCGGTGGCGTAGTCGATCGTCGCCTCCGCCCCGGCCACCCCGGCGTGGCGCAGCACGTTGGTCAGCGCCTCCTGCACCACCCGGTACGCGGCCAGGTCCACCGCCGCGGGCAGCTCGCGGGGTTGCCCGGTGACCCGCAGCGTGACGGCGAGCCCGGCCTCGGCCAGCCGGCGCCGCAGCGCCTCCAGCCGGGCCAGCCCCGGCATCGGCTCCCGGTCGGCGCCCCGGCGTACCGCGCCGAGGGTGATCCGCAGCTCGTCGAGGGCCTCCCGGCTGGTCCGGCTGATCGCCGTCAACGCGACCTCGGCCTGTTCCGGGCGCTTCGGCAGCAGGTGCAGGGCGATCTCGGCCTGCATGCTGATCGCGGCCAGCCCGTGCCCCACCACGTCGTGCACCTCCTGCGCGATGCGCAACCGCTCCTCGTCGGCCTGCCGCCGGGTCTGGGCCGCGCGGTCCCGGGCGACGGTCTCCCGGTTGGCGCGCACGGCCACCCCCACTGCGAACGGTACGACGACCCACGCCGAGGCGGGCAGTACCCCGAACCAGCCCGGCGCCGGCCCCCGGGACCAGAAGGTGTGCACCAGCAGGACGACCAGCGCCGCCCCGACCGCGACACCCGCCCCGCGCACCGGCAGCCGGACGGCGACCGTGTAGACGGCGATCAAAAAGGCCAGCAGCACCGGCCCGTAGGGATAGCCGGCCACCAGGTACGCCGACGTCGCCACGGTAACCACCGCGAGGGTGACCACCGGCGCTCGGCGGCGGCCGGCCAGCGCCAGCGCCGCCACCACGACCAGGGCCCGGGCCGCGCCGTCCACCGGCACGGAGCCGGGCTGGTTCTCGCCGGCCAGCGGGGTCGCGATCAGCCCGAACGCCAGCAGCACGAGTCCGAGTGCCGCGTCCGCGCCCGTCTCCCGCAGCCCCGATCGCATGGCGGTCATTCTGCCGCCTCCGGCCGCCGCCCGACGTCGGCCGCCGGGCGACCTCCGCGCTACGTCGCACGGCGTAGACCGGCCGAGCAGCCGGCCCTGACAGTCGCCCGACCGGAACCGCAGAACGCCCGGAGGTGGACCGCGGTCTGCTCGCCACCGTCGTCGCGATGGGGCAGTAGGAGAGCGGGCAGCGGCACGGCCCCGGCCAGCCGGACAGCCCGCCAGCCGAGCGGCGGGCTACCCGGCCATCCGGCCATCCGGCCACCGGGCCACCGGGCCACCGGGCCACCGGGCAGCCTGCCCGCCAGCGGCCGGGCTTGGCTGTTTGGTGTCCTTTGCTCTGCTGCCACCCACGCACCAGTGACTCACCGTCACCTGAGCGCCGATCACCGCATCGGCATCTTCCCTGCTCAGGGCGGTGTCGCCTATGTGGCAGCAGAGCAAAGGGGTGGCACACCTGGGTCCAACCGCCGAGCGATGACGACGGTCAGTAACCGTCAGTGACGGCCCTCACGGACGCCGGTCGACCCGGGCCGTTAACGCATCCCGCCGGGTCACGCCGGGTCACGCTCCGCCAAGCCGCGCCACGCCAGGCCACCCCAGCCGCATCCCGCCAAGCCGCCGGCCGCCCCCGGCCCCATCCCGCCAAGCCGGCGCCCCGGCTGCCCCAGTTGCCCCAGCCGTCCCGGCTGCCCCAGTTGCCCCAGCCGTCCCGGCTGCCGCAGTTGCCCCAGTTGCCCCTGCCGCCAACCCTGCCCCAGCAGCCAGTCGGCCAGCTCTTTCCGCCGGCCGGTGTCCCGCCGGAACGGGCCGTCGGCGCGAGGATTTCAGACGGCCGCCAGCACCGCCGCCTCCAGCCGGGCCCGGGTGGCGTCGTCGGGCCAGCCGCCCACGAGGTAGAAGGCGTCGACCACGTCGCCGCCGAGGGTGCTGATGCGGGCCGCCCGGACCTGGGCGTCGGCCTCGTCGAGGGCGCAGGTGACCCGGTAGAGCAGGCCGGCGGCGTCGGCGGCGCGCAGTTCCAGCAGCACCGCGTCGGTGGCCGCCTCCCGGTGCCAGACCACCCGGGGCGCCGCCCCCGCGCCACGGGCGGCGAGGGCCCGCCCGCGCAGCCGCTGGATCACCGAGACGTCCCCGGCGACCGCCCGGCGCAGGTCGCTGCCGAGCGCGATCGGCTCCGGCGGCAGGCCGTAGCGGGGCTGCACCCGGAACTGGACCAGGGCACGGCCGTCCACGGTGGTGGCGTCGGCGGAGAGCACCTCCAGCCGGTGCAGCGCCAGGCACCCGGCCACCGTCGCGAGCAGGCCGCGCCGGTCCGCCGCGGCCACCGCCACCCGGTCCGGGGTCAGGTGTACGACCGGCAACGGCCCCGCCACCAGCGCCGGGTCCGGGGCGGGCGGGGCGGGCAGCGCGCCGGTGTCCAGCGCGGTACGGACGCGGGCGACGAGTTCGGCGACGAGTCGCCCCTTCCAGTCCGACCAGGCGGCCGGGCCGGTGGCGGCGGCGTCGGCCCGGACCAGGGCGTGCAGCAGGTCGAGGGTGGCCACGTCGCCGACCGCGCCGGCCACGCCCGAGATGGTGACCGGGTCGGCGAGGTCCCGCCGGGTGGCCACGTCGGGCAGGAGCAGGTGCAGCCGGACCAGCGCGCCGATCAGCGCCGCCTCCGGGTCGGGCAGGCCGATCCGGGCGGCCACCGCCTCGGCGAGCGGGGCGCCGACGGTGCTGTGGTCGCCGGGGAGCCCCTTGCCGATGTCGTGCAGGAACGCGCCGACCAGCAGCAGGTCGGGCCGATCCACCTCCCGGGTGTACCGGCTGGCCTCGTACGCGGTCTGCACCAGGTGCCGGTCGAGGGTGAACCGGTGCACCGGGTTGTGCTGGGGCAGGCTGCGCAGCCGGGTCCACTCGGGCAGCCAGCCCTCGATCAGCCCGTACCGGTCGCAGGTCTCCCAGGCGGGCACCAGGCCGGGACCGGCGCCGAGCAGGGTGATCAGCGCGGCCCGGGCCTCCGCCGGCCACGGCGCCGGCAGCGGCGGGCAGTACGCGGCCAGCCACTCGCAGGTGGCCCGGGCGATGGGCA
>NZ_JAMOKF010000499.1 GCF_023656545.1 Micromonospora phytophila
TGGCGAGCAGCGCCACCGGCACCGGGCGGCGCACGACGGCGGCGCCGAGCCGGCCCCACAGTCGGCCCTCCCGGACCGCACCGCCCACCCGTGGCACGAACGGCCAGAACAGGCCGCGACCGAAGAGCACCAGCACGGCCGGGAGGACGAACAGCGCCGAGAACATGGCCAGGACGACGCCGGTCGCGCAGGCCACGGCGAGGGCCCGGTTGGTTTCCTGCTCCGACAGCAGCAGGGTGAGCACGCCGAGCACGACGGTGAATCCGCTGGCGAGGATGGGTTCGGCGGTGCGCCGCAGGGCCGCCCGCATGGCGGCGAAGCGGTCCTCGGCGCGGCGCAACTCCTCCCGGTAGCGGGCGATGATCAGCAGCGCGTAGTCGGTGGCGGCGCCGAAGACCAGGACGCTGGCGATGCCGGTGACGGCCCCCTGCTGCAGGTTGATGCCGACCGCGGGCACGATCGTGTCGACGGCGCGCAGCGTGAGCTGCTCGGTCGCGGCGACGACGAGCAGCGGAACGATCCACAGGAACGGGCTGCGGTAGGTGATGAGCAGCAGCAGCGCCACGACGCCGGCGGTGACGGCGAGCAGGGTGACGTCCGCGCCGGCGAAAACCTTGGTGAGGTCCGCGGTGAACGCCGGTCCGCCGGTCACCTCCACGGTGAGCGTGTCGGGCACGCCGTCCAGGGTGGCCCTGAGCTGGTCGACGGTCTCGGCGATCACCTCCTGGCCGCCGGCGGTGGAGAGCGGGACGGCGACGAGGGCGACCGTGCCGTCGGGGGAGATCTGCGGCGCGGCGACCTGGCCGCCGACGGCGAAGCGGCTCAGCTCGCCGGACCGGTCGGTGACCGTTGCCCGGTCGGCCTCGGTGAGCGTGCCGCCGTCGGCGCGGCTGACCACGACGACGGCGGGCTGGACGTCACGGGAGGGCAGTTGGTCCTGGAGGCGCTCGACCTGCGTCGACTGCCATTCGGTGGACAGGCCGGTGGAGGAGACGGGTGCGGGGTTGTCGGGCTTGGGGAGCCCGAAGATGGCGACGCCGACGACGATCGCGGCGACCACGGTGAGCCACGCGGCCAGCCGGCCGCGAGCGACGCGGGTGAACACAGACATCGATGCCCTCGGTCTCTCGATCGGAATGTAGTTGACGGGCGGACCTCGCGCTGGCGGGGACATGCCGATCGTCGAGTATCTCGATAAACGAGATTATCGAGATTTGAGCTATGCTGCAACCCGACGACGACAGGGAGAAGCGGCGGAACGTGGCAGCTCACGGCATGTATCGGCGACGCGACACCCGTCGCGAGCAGTTGGTCGCCGAGATCACCAACAACCTGCGGCGCTACTCGGTGGACGCGCAGCACGTCGGCCACGCCTTCGCGGGCCTGCACGGGCTCAACGCCACCGACCTGCACGCCCTGATCGCCGTGATGGACGCCGAGCTGCTCGGCGACCCGATCACCCCCGGACGCCTCGGCGAGCAGCTCAACCTCTCCTCCGGCTCGGTCACCGCCCTGATCGACCGGCTGGAACGGGCCGGGCACATCCGCCGTGACCGCGACGCCACCGACCGGCGCAAGGTGCTGCTGCACTACGCCGACCGGGGCGCCGCCCTGGCCATGGAGTTCTTCCAGCCGCTCGGCTCCCGCACCGACGCGGTGATGGCCGGCTTCGGCGACGACGAGCTGGAGGTCGTACACCGGTTCATGGCGGCGATGAGCGCCTCGCTGCGGGAACACCGCGACGCCGTGCGCGCCGCCCCCCGGCCCGAGCCGCCCCGGCGCGCGAACGGCTGACGTCGTGCTGGACCGGCTGGCGGCCCGGCTCGCCACCGCCATGCTCCGGTTGCCGCCCGCGCGCAGCCGGCGGGTCACCCTCACCCGGGACATCCCGGTGCGGGTCCGCGACGGCGTGGCGCTGCGTACCGACCACTACGCCCCCGACCTGCCCGACGCGCCCACCGTGCTGATCCGCACCCCGTACGGTCGCGCCGGACCGATGCGCCTGCTCGGCCGGCTCGCCGCCGCACGCGGCTTCCACGTGGTGATCCAGTCCTGCCGGGGCACGCACGGCTCGGGTGGGACGTTCGCCCCGCTGGTGCACGAGCGCGACGACGGCCTGGACACCCTCGACTGGCTGCGCCGCCAGCCCTGGTGGACCGGGGCGTTCGGCATGTTCGGCGCCAGCTACCAGGGCTTCGTGCAGTGGGCCCTGGCCGCCGACGCGGGACGAGAGCTGCGGGCGATGGTCGCGGTGGTGACCGCCTCGGGCACCCGCGACTCGACCTACGCGGGGGAGTCGTTCGCCCTGGACACCGTGCTCACCTGGGCCGAGCTGCTCCAGGCGCAGACCGTGCCGTGGCTGGCCCGGCAGTGGGAGCTCAAGCGCGGCCAGCCCCGGCTGGCCGCGGCGCTGGCCCACCTGCCGCTCGCCGACGCCGACCGGGTGGCGACCGGGGTGACCGTGCCGTTCTTCCAGGAGTGGCTGCGCCACCACACCCCGGACGCCGACTACTGGCGCAGCCGGGTCTTCGGCGACCGGGTCGCCCAGGTGCGCGCGCCGGTGGCGATGGTGAGCGGTTGGCACGACATCTTCCTCCCGGCGCAGCTGCGCGACTTCGCGGCCCTGCGCGCCGCCGGCGCACACCCCCGGCTGACCGTCGGGCCGTGGACCCACGGCAGCCCCGGCCTCTTCGTGGCCGCGCTGCGCGACGGGCTGGACTGGCTCGACGAACACCTCGCCGGCCGGCCGGTCACCCGTGCCGCGCCGGTGCGGGTGCACGTCGGCGGCGTCGGCGGCGGCTGGCGGGACCTGCCGGACTGGCCGCCGCCGTCGTCGCCGACCCGGTGGCACCTG
>NZ_JAMOKF010000500.1 GCF_023656545.1 Micromonospora phytophila
GCCGGCGGAACGCGCGGCCACCGCCGCCCGCAGCTTCTCGTCGGGTGCGCCGCCGTCGAGCAGCAGGTCGAGCGCGGCCACCGGGCCGAGTCGGTCGACCAGTCGGTGCACCGACCGGGTGCCCGGTTCGGTGAGCCAGGTCAGCGCGACGCGGGCCAGCGTCCGCTCCTCCGCGGTGCTCACGATGCCTCTCCCGTCCTGAGTTGGATGGCTTCCCGCACGTCGTCCCGGTCGGGCCGGTTCCGCCCGTCGAGGTCCGCGATCGTCCAGGCGAGGCGGAGGACCCGGTCGAAACCCCGGGCGGAGATCGAGCCGGAGTCCAGCCGTGCCCGCAGCTCCGCGGTGTCCGGCCCGGGCAGCCGCCACGGCGGGCGGCGCAGGCACGGGCCGGGTATCTCGGCGTCGCTCGCCGCCAACGTCGCGAGCGCTGAGCCGACCCTCGGCGCTCGTGTCGTCGCCGCCGTGCCCGCCGTGGCGCTGCTGCTGGCGGTCGAGGTGCTGTCGCGGGTCGGTAAGCCCGTCGCCGACGTCGCCGAGGTGACGCCCGCCGCCGACGTCGCCGCCGAGCAGGTCGCCGAGCAGGTCGCCGAGGTGACGCCCGTACCCGTCGCCCAGGTCGTCGACGTCGACGTGTCGCCCGCCGCCGAGGTGACGTCGCCTCGCCGTCGCCCGCGTCGCGACACTCGCCCGGCGCGACAGTCGCACGCCGACGCGATCCGCGACGCCGCCGCCAAGCCGGGCGCGACGCCTGCCCGTGTCGCCGCCGCCCTCGGCGTGTCGGTCCGTACGTGTCAGCGTCACTGGCCCCGCCCGACTGTCGCGACGCCCGCTCTCGTGGCGGTGGCGGCATGACGGACCTCGAGCGCGCCCTGCGTCGCCTGCGCCGACGACACACCGTCGCCCGCGTCGCCTATCGTCGCCGGTCGGCCGCTCGACGGGCGCGAGGGCTATCCGTACCGCCGCCGTGGCGAGGGCCGCTGGGCGGGCTATCAGCGGCAGCTCGTGCGCCTGGGCGTGCCCGCCGTCGCCGCCGTCACCGCCGCCTATCCGGCCGAGGCCCGCGTCTGATCCATCCCACCCAGCCGCCCGACCCGCGGCTGATCATCCCGCCGGCCCAGTGCCCGTCAATCTGCGGGCCATCTGGAGCCGCCGGGTCCACCTCTGCACCATCCGTGGCTCTCCCCGGCGGCGAAAGGCCGGGGAGAGCCCGTCGTCTGCCGGATCAGCCGAGGATGTCCGCCGCCAGGAACGAGCCGAACGGCAGCGCGAAGAGCAGCGCCGGGAGCGCATCCAGCAGGGACGGGGTGACCAGCCACCGGACGAACCGGCTCGGGCCACCCTGTCGGGCGAGGATCTTTCGGCGGCGACGTTCCTGGTCCGCCCAGCTGCCCCGGCCGAGCTTGCCGCCTGGCGCCGGGAAGCCGCGATAGCCAACCAGCCCGATGAGGCTGAGCCGGGTTCCGCTGACCAGCACGCTGGCCACGCTGAAGAGGCCCGCGTAGGCCGTAATGATCATGATCTTGACCAGGATCGGGTCGAGTCCGGCGGCCAGCCCTCGGGAGAAGGACGCGACCACGAAGCAGCCGAGGAACGCCCCGGTCAGGATGAGCCAGGCCATCATCCGCAGCGCACTGGCGCTGGTGGCGCCCGCGTCGGACGCCGGCGGCACCCCGGACTCCCGGACCAGTTCCGCCGGGCTGGTCCGCTCCTGTGCTGGCTCCCCCCGGTTGAGCAGGGCGGCCAGCACGGGGCCTGCCAGGAGCACCGCTATACGACCGGCGTCCCGGACATGCCCCATACTGTCAGCTGTCACTGTTGATACATCTCCATTCGCCTACATCATCTGCATCTGCGGACGATCATGCCCTCGCTGTGCTATGCGGACCCGCCGCCGCGCCGCCCCGTCAGGGACGGCCGGGACGGGCTCGCGGGCGGGGCCGGCGGATGGCGCACCCGCCGCATCGGGGCGGCCAGCCCACCCGAACCCCCCGGTGTCGCCGACCGTGACTCATCGACGCCCGCTCGTCGGCACCGGGGATCCGGGCGGGTCCGCTAGCGTGCCCGGGATGAATGTCGACTGGCGGAGCGACCGGGTCCGGGCGGCCCTCTCCGGCGCGAACCCGACGGTGCTGCGCCGGCTCTCCGCCGGGTTCGCGGTGATCGGCGACGCGCAGCACCTGCCGGGCTACTGCGTCCTGATCACCGACGACCCGTCGGCCGACCGGCTGACCGATCTGCCCCGGGATCGGCGACTGGCGTTCCTGGCCGACATGGACCTGCTCGGCGCGGCGGTCACCCGGGTCTGCGCCCGGCGGGACCCCGCCTTCCGGCGGATCAACTACGAGATCCTCGGCAATTTGGACGCCTTCCTGCACGTACACGTCCGTCCCCGCTACGACTGGGAGCCGGCCGAGCTGCGGCACGGGCCGGTCCATCTCTACCCGGACGAGGTGTGGCGCGACCCGGCGTACGCCTTGGGGAGCCGGCACGACGAGCTGCGCGCGCAGCTGACCGCGGAGCTGGACCGGCTCGCCGGCCCCGCCCCTGACCGTCACACTGCGTGTGTCCGCGATGACCCGGATCCGCAGGGTGACTGATCGGGCAGGCGGTCACCCGGAGGGCTGAATGGCGCGGATGGAGCCGGTCGCATACGGTGCCGGACGTGGACGGACGACGGAGCTTTCCCGAAGATCAGGAGTCGCGTTGGTACCCCGGTGAGCGCGACCGCGGCTACGGTGAGCCGGAATGGCGCGGCACGGCCGAGACCCGGTACCGCGACGACGACCGGGCTGCCCCCGAGCAGCGCCGGAGCGCGGAGGACGCCCACTACGGCGACTCCGGCGGC
>NZ_JAMOKF010000501.1 GCF_023656545.1 Micromonospora phytophila
CCGAGGCCGCGCACCGGCGCCGCCGGGACGCCCTGATCGTGCAGCTCAGCGCCGGCGGCGGCACCGTCCCGCCGGACCGGGCCGGCTACGCCCTGCCCTTTCCGCTGACCGACCGGGCGAGCGCCCTGCGGCTGGCCGCCGAGGTCGAGGAGCGGACGGCGGCGTTCTGGCGGGCGGCCGTGCCGGCCACCACCGGCGCCGACCGGGACCTGGCGCTGGCCGCCCTCGTCGAGTACGCCGTACGCGCCACCCGGTGGCGGCGGACCGCCGGGATCACCCCGCTGACCGTGCCGTTCCCCGGCCGACCTGCCTGAACGTCGACCGACCCCGGCCTCGCTCCGGTTGCGGACGGCATACCAGGTATACATACTTCGTTGCCATGTCCATCCGTCACGGGCTGCTCGCCCTGCTCGAACGCGGCCAGATGTACGGCTACCAGCTGCGCGCCGCGTTCGAGGAGTCGACCGGCTCGACCTGGCCGCTGAACATCGGGCAGGTCTACACCACCCTGTCCCGCCTGGAACGGGACGGGCTGGTCCGGTCGCTGCCCGAGAGCGAGGCCGGGCAACGCCCGTACGAGATCACCGAGGCGGGACGGGCGGACCTGGCCCTGTGGTTCGCCACCCCGATCAGCCGCAACGACCGTCCCCGCGACGAACTGGCGATCAAGCTGGCCCTGGCCCTGACCACCCCCGGCGTAGACGTGCGCTCGGTGGTGCAGACCCAGCGCAGCGCCACCATGCGGGCGCTGCAGGAGTTGACCCGGTTGAAGTACGCCAGCGACCGCCCGGAGGACCTGCCCTGGCGGCTGGTGCTGGACGCGATGGTCTTCCAGGCCGAGGCGGAGGTCCGCTGGCTGGACCACTGCGAGACCAGCCTGGTGCGCTACCGACCGGCCGTGCCCGGTGGCGGCCCGACGACCGCGCCCGTGGAGGCGGTGGACCGCACGGACGAGGAGGCCCGACGGTGAGCACACGGAGCGGGCCGGGCGAGCGGGACACGACCGACGCGGTGCTCGACGTGCGCGAGGTGCACCGCACCCACGGCGCCGGGCCGGCGGCCGTGCGCGCGCTGCGCGGGGTGAGCCTCACCGTGCACCCCGGCGAACTGGTCGCCGTGATGGGCCCGTCCGGGTCGGGCAAGTCGACCCTGCTGGCCCTCGCCGGTGGACTGGACCGCCCGAGCACCGGCGAGGTGTACGTCGAGGGGCAGCGCCTGGGCGGCCTGGACCGGCGGCGCCTCGCCCAGGTACGCCGCCGCCGGATCGGCTACATCTTCCAGAATTTGAACCTGCTGGGCAGCCTCACCGCCGTGGAGAACGTCGCGCTCCCCCTCGAACTCGACGGGACAGGCGTCCGGCGGGCCCGCCGGCTGGCGCTGGACGCGCTGGCCGAGGTCGGCCTGCCGGAGCTGGGCGACCGGTTCCCGGACCAACTCTCCGGCGGGCAGCAGCAACGGGTGGCGATCGCCCGCGCGCTGGTCGGCGAGCGCCGGCTGGTGCTCGCCGACGAACCGACCGGGGCGCTGGACTCGCAGACCGGGGAGGCGGTGCTGCACCTGCTGCGCCGGCGGGTCGACGCCGGGGCCGCCGGGATCCTGGTCACCCACGAGGCGCGGCACGCCGCGTGGGCCGACCGGGTGGTCTTCCTGCGTGACGGGGTGCTCGTCGACTCGACGGCCCCGCTGGGCAGCGTGGAGCAGCTGCTGAGCGGCAGCGGTCGGTGAGGCCGGGCCGGGGCGGCCGGATCGCCGGCGCCGTCGGCTCCTGGTGGGCGGCGCTGCGTATCGCCCGCCGGGAGACCGGGCGCGCGCGGGGACGGACCGCCCTCGTGCTGGCGATGATCACCCTTCCGGTGCTGGGGCTGACCTTCACCGCGGTCAGCTGGGACATGTCCGAGCTGACCCCGGCCGAGCGGGTCGACCGCCAGCTCGGCGTCGCCGACGCGGAGCTGACCCAGATAGGACAGGTTCCCCTGATCCAGAGCGCCTGGGGCGACAGCTGGACCGCCCGCGACGGTGCGCCGACTCTGACGGGGCCGGTCGCCCGCGAACAGGTCGCCGCCCTGCTGCCCGCCGGCAGCCGGTTGACCGAGCTGCGCCGGTGGACGTCGTTCGAGGCCCGCGTGGGCGACCGGACGGACAACAGGATCGCCGGCCGCACCCTGGACCTCGCCGACCCCCTGGGCCGGGGGCTGGTCCGGTTCCACGACGGTCGGGCGCCGGCCGGGCCGGACGAGCTCGCGGTCAACCCGGCGGCGCTGCGCCGCCTCGGCGTCCGGCTCGGCGGCACGGTCACCTCCGGGGACGGCTCCCGCACCTGGCGGGTGGTCGCCGTGGTCGAGTTCCCGGACCAGCTGTCGCCGACCGTGGCGCTGCATCCGGCGACGGCGGACCGGTCGGCCTCGGCGCCGGAGAGCAGTTGGCTGGTGGACCTGCCCGGCCCCGTCGACCGCGACCTGGTGCGCCGGCTCAACGACCGCGGTCTCGTGGTGCAGGCCCGCACCCCGGTCCCGGAATCCGGCATGGACGCCGGCACGTTCCCCGCACCCGAGCGCTTCGCCACCACCGACATCGAGGGCATGAGCACCTCGGTGCTCGTCGGTGGCCTGGGCCTGCTGGAGGTGGTGCTGCTGGTCGGGCCCGCCTTCGCGGTCGGCGTACGGCGGCGTCGCCGGGATCTCGCGCTGGTGGCGGTGGCCGGCGGCGACGACGCCCACCTGCGCCGCATCGTGCTGGCCGACGGCGTGGTGCTGGGCGCGGTCGGGGCCGCCGCGGGGGTGGCGCTCGGCATCGCCGCGGCGTTCGCCGGCCGACCGCTGGTGGAGCAGCACATCTAC
>NZ_JAMOKF010000502.1 GCF_023656545.1 Micromonospora phytophila
CGTTGGTGCCGTCAGCGGGCCGCGTCGGTGGGGTCGGCGGGCCGCGGCGGGGCGGTCGGCGTTGGGGCGATCGGCGGGCCGCGTCGGGGTGGTCAGCGGGCGCGGATGCCCGTCAGGACGCCGTCGATGACCTTCTCCGGCAGGGTGGCGTCGTCGAGGTCGGGGTGCCAGCGCATCATCCGCTGCAACAGGATCGGGCCGGTGAGCATCGCCATGGTGACCTCGATGTCGAGGTCGGCGCGGAGCTCGCCGGAGCGCACCCCGCGCCGCAGCACCTCGCGCATCACCTCGCGGCGCGGCTCGATGATGTTCTGGTAGAGCTCGTACTGCTCCGGGCTGCGGTTCACCTCGGGCACCAGGCAGGGCATGATCCGCGCCGCCCGGGGGTCGATGTGGCGCCCGACCGCACCGAGCAGCAGCAGCAGGTCGTCGCGGACCGAGCGGCCCACGGGCTCCGGCGGGGTGCCCTTGAGCGTACGCAGGGCGTCGCGCAGCAGCGCGTCCTTGCCCGGCCAGCGGCGGTAGATGGTGGCCTTGCCGACCCCGGCCCGGGTCGCGATCGCCTCGATCGAGAGGCTCTCCACCGTGCTGCCCTCGGCGAGCAGGTCGAGCGTGGCCTCGATGATCGCCTCGTCCGCGCGGACGCTCCGCGGTCGGCCGGGCGACCGCGGAGCATCGGCGGTGGAAGTCATGTCGGACATTGTCCCCGAACCTAGGCGGTCCCGGCCAACTCGGGTTCGGCGACCGGCGCCGGCGGGGCCGCCGCCGGGGCGACGGCACGACCGGGCATCCAGCGCAGCACCATCAGGATGCCGAGCGCGGCGACCAGCGCGGCGAGGGTCGCCGCCCAGTGCATCGCCGAGACGAAGGCGTCGTTGGCGACCGCGATCAGCCGTGGCGCCGCCGGCCCGAGTTGCCCCGCCGCCGCGTACGCACCGGAGATCGACTCGCCGGCCGCCTCGCGGGCGCCGGCGGGCAGCTCCGGCAGCGCGGTGGCGACGTCCGAGCGGTAGACCGCGGAGAGCACCGAGCCGAGCACCGCCACGCCGAGCGCGCCGGCCACCTGCCGGACGGTGTTGCTGACCGCCGAGCCGACGCCGGCCTTCTCCCTGGGCAGCGCCGACATGATCGACTCCATGGCCGGCGGCATGATGTTGGCCATCCCGACGCCCTGGAGGAAGAAGGCCACCAGCACCACCCAGATCGGGGTGCTCTCGTCGACGAAGGCGAACGCCCCCAGCCCCACCGTGGTCAACGTCAGCCCGACCGCCGAGACGACCTTGCCGCCGTAGCGCTGAACCATCGTCGCGCTGCGGGGGGCGAAGACCAGTTGGGCCACGGCGAAGGGCAGGAAGAGCAGACCGGTCTCCAGCGGGCTGTAGCCGCGGACCAGTTGCAGGTAGAACGAGCTGAAGAACATCACGCCCATCGCGGCGAAGAAGACCAGCCCGACCATCGCCACCGGGGCGGCGAAGCGGGGCACCCGGAACAGCCGCACGTCCAGCGACGGGTGGTCGCTGCGCCGTTCGTGGGCGATGAACCAGGCCAACACCGCCAGACCGCCGAGGATCGAGGCCCAGACCACCGGCCGGCCGAAGCCGTGCTCGCCGCCGTCGATGATGCCGTAGGAGAGGGCGACCAGGCCGACCACCGACAGCACGACGCCGAGCACGTCGACCCGGCCCGGCTTCGGGTCCCGCGACTCGGGCACCAGCAGCGCCACCAGGCCCACGCCGAGCGCGACCACCGGCACGTTGATGAGGAACACGGAGCCCCACCAGTAGTGCTCCAGCAGCAGGCCGCCGAGGATCGGGCCGATCGCCACGGCGAGGCCGACCGCGCCGGCCCAGACGCCGATGGCCCGGCCCCGCTCCCGGGGGTCGAAGACGCTGGAGATGATCGAGAGGGTCACCGGCATGATGGCCGCGCCGCCGACCCCCATCAACGCGCGGGCGGCGATCAGTTGCGCCGGGCTCTGGGCGTACGCCGAGAGCAGCGACGCCAGCCCGAAGATCACCAGGCCGATCAGCAGGAAGCGCTTACGTCCGGCGCGGTCGCCGAGCACGCCGAAGGTGAAGAGCAGGCCGGCGAAGACCAGCGTGTAGGAGTTGATCGACCACTCCAGCTCGCCCTGGCTGGCACCGAGCCCGTGCACCGGGTCGGCGAGGGTGCGCAGCGCGACGTTGAGGATGGTGTTGTCGAGGACGACCACGAGCAGGCTGATCACCAGCACCCCGAGGATCGCCCACCTCCTCGGGTGTCCGGTGTTCTCGTGCGGTTCCATGTTCCGGATTCCCCCCGGCTTCCGTTTCGATACGGGTCAGACTCGTAATTGAGGTGAGCGTAGGTCAGCCATTAACGATACGGAACCGGTTCGTATTTAATGTGGCGGCGGTCACGTCCGCACGCCGGCCTCACGTGGATGACCCCGGCGGCGTTTTGGGTGGCCTGTCACCTATGTAGCGCGAAGTGAACCGGGGCGGCGGTTGCGTTGGCGTGCCCGCCCGGGTCGGGCCGATCGGTGCGTTGGGTGGTTGATGGGTCGGGTGTCCCGGTTATGGGTGTGACCCGGGGCATCGTGGGCGCGGAATCGTGGCCGGCCGGGGGTCGTTACACCATGGGTACGGCCGAGCAAGGCGCGCCGCCTTCGGGTGGTGTGGCCGGGCCCCCGATCCACGGAATGACGGTGGCCGGCCGGTCGTTACATCCCCCGGACGATCGAGCAAGGCGCACCGCGTAAGAGGGTGTGGCCGATCCCGGGCCCCCGGAATGTGGGTGGCCTGCCGGTCGTTACCCA
>NZ_JAMOKF010000503.1 GCF_023656545.1 Micromonospora phytophila
CCGGCCTGGCCGCCGCCGCCACCCTGCCCGACGGCGCGGGCCCGACCCCACCCGACCCGGCCGCGGTCGCCCGGGCGATCGCCGCGGTCGCCGACGTGGTCGCGCCCGGCACGACGTTCACCCACGTCACCGACGAGGAGGTACGCGCCGGACTGGTCGCCGTCGTGCCCGGCTGGCCGGCGGAGGCGACGACGCTGGTGCTCGGCTCCCCGGCCACCCCGGTCGACCCGACCGGCCTGGTCCGCTTCGGCGCGGACGTGCACCGCCTGCGCACCGCGCTCGCCGCCGAGGGCGTCGGCTCGACCCTGCTCCCTGCGCCCACGGGCAGCACCGCCGTCGCCGCCCTCGCCCTCTGACGCTCCGCCCCCGCCTGAGGGGGTCAGGTGTCGAGCATCGCGCGGCCCAGGGGGGTCAGGGTGTGCAGGACGGTGTTGCGGTCGCGGTGGCTGACCAGCAGGCCGGCGTTTCGCAGCACGGTGGTGTGCTGGCTGGCGGCGGCCGGTGAGATGTGCAGCCGGCGGGCCACCTCGCCGGTGGTGCAGCCGGCGTCGCTCGCCTCCAGCACGGCGGCCCGGGTGCGGCCGAGCAGCGCGGCCAGCGCCTCCCGGCCCGCGCCGGGCGACCCCGGCCCGGCCCCCTCACCGGCGGCGGGAGCAAGCCCACCCAACCGGTCCACCGGGTAGACCAGGACCGGGGGCAGCGTCGGGTCCAGCAACGCCACCGGGGTACGCGCGCAGAAGAACGACGGCACCAGCAGCAGCCCGCGCCCGTCCAGGTGCAGCTCCCGGCTGTGCGGGTAGTCATGGATCTCCAGCACGCCCGACTCCCAGCGCACGGCCGGCCGCAGGCTGGTGAGCAGTCCCTCGACCCCGCCGTCGAGCAGCGCCCGGGCCCGTCTGGTCCGGTCGGCCTCCACCGCCGCCTGGATCCTGCCCCAGTACGGGTCGATCGCCAGGTCGCGGTACTGCTCCATGGCGCCGGTCAGGTGGCGCAGCGCCGACGGCTCCCCCCGGGCCAGCGCCGAGGCGGCGGCGGGCAGGCCGGTGCCGGCGGCGAGCAGCGACAGATCGCGGCGCAGCAGCGCGACGGGTGTGCTCCGCACGGCCTCCATGCCGGCCTCGAACCCGGTCAGGCTCTCGTAGGGGGTGAGGAAGTCGGGGAAGTAGCCGCGGGGCGGGTTCAGCGCGAACAACAGCCGCAGGCCCTCGCGGCCGCCGTCCCGGCGCAGACCCCGGGTCACGTTGCGTCGCCAACCCGCCATCAGCGGGTCACGGCTGCGCCCCGGCAGCAGGTGCAGGCTGAGGACCAGTTCCCAGACCGGATCCGCCGCCGGAGCCACCCGGGTCCGGAGGATGTCCTCGGCGGAGAAGTAGATTTTCAGCATGGAGTGCTCCTGCGCCACCGGCAGAGGGGATGCCGGAGGCCGTTTGAACTCTACCCGGGCCGGCACTTATCTCCGTCTTTAAGCGTGGGCTGAAAAACCTCGACGCCCCCGGGACGGGTTGGGCATGCTTCCACTGCCCGAGAACGGGGGCCGGCGCGGCACCCACGCGCCCGCACCGGCGATGGGGAAACCGGCGATCGAGCGGCACCACGAGGGTCCGCGGGCCTCGCCCGTGGAGGTGCCGCCCGGTCGCCGACCCGGCGGCGGCAGCGGTCCCGGTCAGCCCACCCAGAGCGCCACGCGGTGGTCCTCGTCGGTGACGTAGAAGATCCGCCCGTCCAGCTCGGCCAGCCCCTCCACGTGGTGGAACGGGGCCAGGTCCGCCACCAGCTCACCGGGGACCAGATGGCCGTCGGCGGGCAGCCGGAAGCGGACGTGGCGCGAGGTGACGTCCCCGCCCGCCGGGTGGTCGTCGAGCAGCACCGAGCCCTTGCCCAGCGCGTCGATCGACCCGATCACCGCCGCGTAGCCGCCGTCGGAAGTGACGGCGATGGCCCGGAAGCCGGCGAGCACGCCGGGCGGGGTCACCCCGGTCAGGACGTACGCCCCCGACGTCTCCGGCCAGCGCGCAGCGGCGTCGAACATGTCGGGCACCCCGGTCAGCTCGACCAGGATCGGCTCCCCCTCGGTGGTCACCGGGAAGCGCAACCCGAGCAGGACGGTGCCGGCCGGGGTGAAGGCGGCGGCCTCCACGTTGAGCGGCAGGTCGTCGGGGACCAACCGGGCCACCCAGCTCTTCGCCCGGGCGGTGCCCCGGGCGAGGGTCTCACCGATGAACCGGGCCCGCACCCGCTCGCCCGGCGGCAGCGGGGTGAACGCCGCCTTGAGCAGCGCGTCGTTGACCGCGCGGTGCAGCCGGAAGCGGTTGCGCACCACGTGCACCGGCAGCGCGCCGGCCGCCACGTCGTCCTCCCGGAACCGGGCCACGAAGGCGCGTCGCGGGCGCAGCGGCCCGGCCTTCGACCCGAAGTGCGAGCCGAAGACGTACACCCAGCCGTCGTGGTGGGCCAGCGCCTCGCCGTCCTCGGTCCGGCCGTTCTCCGCCCCGGCGTCGGCGACCACGTGGTGGGCGACCCAGCGGCCGTCGTCGAGCTCCAGCAACAGGGCCAGGCAGCGCTCCACCGGCCCCTCGTCCAGCACCGTCCAGAAGCCGCGCCGGGCGCCGTACGCGCGCAGCAGCACCGCCGAACGCACCGGCAGCAGGTCGCTGGCCTCGTTGCCGGCCACCACGAACTCGAGCAGTCGCAGGGTCACCCGGCCAGGGTACGGAGCCTCGGCTCGTACAGTGTCGGCATGCCCGACGCCCCACCCGCCGCACCGACGTCCGCGACCGCCGCACCGACGACGGCC
>NZ_JAMOKF010000504.1 GCF_023656545.1 Micromonospora phytophila
GGAGCTGGTGCGCCTCGCGAATGGCGGCCCAGGACTTCGGCTGGGTCGGCGGCGCCGCCGTGCGGACGGACGCGGCGGTGGCCAGCTTCGGCCGGTCGGGCGTGAACAGCCAGGTGGTGATGAGCTGGTCCAGGTCCAGCCCGGAGATCCGCTCGGCAAGGGCCTGGAACTGGGCGACGGTGGCGTTGCCGTGCCGGTGCTCCGCGGTCCAGGCCGGCAGGATCCGGAAGAACGCGTCGTCGCCGACGGCGAGCCGGAGCTGGTGCAGCGCCATCGCGCCCCGGTCGTAGACCGCGTCGGCGAAGACCTGGTTCGGGCCGGGGTCGCCGGGCAGCACCTGCCAGAACTCGTCGTCGGCCGGGTAGCTGGCGTACGTGAAGTCGAACAGCTCCTGCGCGGTGCCCTCGCCCTGCTCCTGCGACCAGAGCCACTCGGCGTACGTGGCGAAGCCCTCGTTGATCCAGATGTCGCGCCAGTCGGCCACCGAGACCGAGTCGCCGAACCACTGGTGTGCGTTCTCGTGCACCACCACGTAGGTGTTGGCGCCCCGGCGCCAGAAGCCCGAGCTGTACACCGAGCGGGTCTGCGTCTCCAGCGCGAAGCCGAGGGCGCCCGGCGGCGCCGCGACGCCGCCCTGCGCCTCGAAGGGGTACGGCCCGAATATCCCGCTCGCCCACTCGACGACCTCGGCGGTGCGCTCGATGCTGCCCCGCGCCGCCGGCTCCAGCTCGCCCAGGCTGGTGCTGTACGCGTTGACCACCGGCTGGCCGTTCGGCGCGGTGTCGGTGACGACGTCGTACTGGCCGATGGCGAGGAAGGCCAGGTAGGTGGCGGTGGGCGAGGTGGTCCGCCAGCTCCACCGGGTGCGGTTGCCCGCCTCGGGCAGCGGGGCGCGCGGCTGCACCCCGTTGCTGATCACCTCGACGCCGGTTGGCACCGAGACGGAGATGTCGAAGGTGGCCTTGTCCGAGGGGTGGTCGTTGGCGGGGAACCACCACCAGGCCGACTCCGGCTCGTTGACCGCCAGCGCGCCGTCGTCGGTGCGGGTCCAGCCGGTGTAGCCGCCGACCAGCGTCTCCGACGGCACGCCCGCGTAGCGCACCACGATGGTGAGCTGCTGGCCGGCGGCCACCGCGCGGCGGGGGGTGACCACGAGTTCGTGCACGCCCTCCCGGGTCGCCGTGGCGGGCCAGCCGTTGACCCGCACCGACTCCACGTCGAGCAGGAAGTCCAGGTTGAACCGGGACAGGTCCTGGGTGGCCCGGGCCAGGATGGTGGTGGTGCCGGTGAGCCGGTCGGTCTGCGGGTCGTAGCGCAGCCGCAGGTCGTAGTGCGTGACGTCGTAGCCGCTGTTGCCGTAGTCGGGAAAGTAGCTGTCACCCAGTCCCGGGCCGCCGGGTTGCGGTGCGGCGGCGGGGACGACCGGCCGACCCCAGCCCGGTAGGGCGGCGTGGCCGGGGGTGCCGGCGACCAGGGTGCCGGCGGTGGTGACGGTCAGGGCGGCGATGGCCGCCGTCAGAGCGCGTCGCACGAGGTGGACTCCCTCCATCGGGGTGTACGCACCGATCAACCTAATCGACGTTTGTGAACGCGTCGGCCCGCCCCGCCGCCCGCGTCTATTCCATTCATGTCAATGTTTCGATAGTATTACCGACTAGTAACAAGCCCCCCACCCCTGGCCACGCGCGCGGTCACAGGATCCCACCACCTGAGTCCAGTGGAGGTCCGTCATGCCCCACCGCCCGCTGGCCCGCGCCCTCGCCGCGCTGGTCGCCCTGCTCACCGCCGCCCTCGGCGCGGTGCTCGCCCCCGGCACCGCCCAGGCCGCCGCCACCGTCAACTACGTCGCCCTCGGCGACTCCTACTCCTCCGGCGTCGGCGCCGGCCCGTACGACTGGTCCGGCTGCCTGCGCAGCCAGAAGTCGTACGCACCGATCTGGGCCGCCGCCAACGCGGTCACCAGCTTCCGCTTCCCCGCCTGTGGCGGCGCCGTCACCTCCGACGTGATCAACAGTCAGGTCGACTCGCTGAGCGCCAGCACCACCCTGGTGACCGTCACCATCGGCGGCAACGACGCCGGGTTCGCCGACGTGATCACCAGTTGCCGGTTCGGCAGCACCTCGACCTGCACCAACGCCGTCAACAGCGCCAAGGCGTTCGCCACCGCCACGCTGCCCGGGCGCCTCGACGCCACCTACGCCGCCATCCGCACCCGGGCGCCGAACGCCCGGCTGATCGTGCTCGGCTACCCGCGACTGTTCGAGACCGGCTACTGCGGGCTGCTGGCCATGAGCACCTACAAGCGGACCATCCTCAACGAGGCCGCCGACCTGCTCGCCACGGTCACCGCCGGACGGGCCGCCGCGGCCGGCGCCACCTTCGCCGACACCCGCCCTTACTTCGCCGGGCACGGCGTCTGCGCCGGCGACCCGTGGATCCGCGACGTCAGCGGGGTCATCGAGGCGTACCACACGGACGCCGACGGCTACCGCTACGGCTACCTGCCGGCGCTCAACGCGGTCACCGGCTGACCCGCCCCGGCCAGCGGCCGGCCGGCGATCCCTCGGGGCCGTCGGCCGGCGCGCTTGCCGGCACCGACCACACTGGGTGGATCGACCGCACACAGCGCGCGACATATTCGGAGGTCCACATGCGGGAGCCGACCGGCCAGCAGCAGTCACCGCCGGGCCGCGACCGGTTCCCGGCCGGCGGCCTGGAGTTCCTCGCGCTGCTGGCGCGGCTGCTGCGCCGGCCCCGCCGCGGCGACCGCCGGCTCCCGCTGCTCTGGC
>NZ_JAMOKF010000505.1 GCF_023656545.1 Micromonospora phytophila
GGTCCACGACGACGTCTTCCGGTGGTGCGCCGACCCGGCCCCGCTGCCAGACGTGGGGGAGTGGATCCCGCCGGCGGCGCCGGGGCTGCCGTCCTGGCTGCGGCTGTTCGACCGGCCGGTGCTGGTGGTCCGCGACGAGCGCGGCCGTTACCTCGCCGGGGTCGGCGTCAAGCGACACGACGCGTACGGCCACGAGCTGGCGGTGGGGACGGCGCCGGCGGCCCGGGGCCGGGGTCTGGCCCGGCGGCTGGTCGCGCAGGCCGCCCGCCGGGTGCTCGCCGACGGTGCCGTGCCGACCTACCTGCACGACCGTGCCAACACCGCGTCGGCGCGGGTCGCCGAGGCGGCCGGCTTCCCGGACCGGGGCTGGCGGTCCTACGGGGTCTACCCGGCCTGAGCGGGGGGCCGGTCTGACGTCGCGGCAGGGGCGCGGACCGTGGATCCCGGGCCGGATCCACGGTCCGCGCCCTCTCCCCAGGTCCCCGTGCGGGCGCGACGGCGGCGCGGGGCCGGTCGCTGACCGTGCTGATTACGCTACGTATCTGCGACGTGATCGGCAAGGTGCCACCGGTCGTTCGCGACTGTCCAGAAGCGGACTTGACCTGGAACGGAGCGAATGCGGGGAGGACCCCCGGTCAGTGACGCAGCGTACGAATGAGGTCCAAGACCTGCCGGGTGACCGGGCGGAGGACCCGCAGTCGGGACAGCGCCACCAGCCGGTCGATCAGAGGCACCGCGCCGTCGATGAGCTGCCGGGTCTTGGCCTGCCCCGGGGAGCGGTCGTGGACCCAGTAGAGGATCACCCCCATGTACGCCAGCCAGAGCAGCTCGGGCAGCTGCGGGCGCAGTTCGGCGTCGACCTTGGCGGTCGAGCCCGCCACCACCTCGGCGAAGAGGTCGATCGCCGCCTGCCGGGGCGCGGAGGACTCCTCCGAGAAGGGGCTCAGCGGTGAGGTCGGCTCCGCCGCCGTCTTGAAGAAGCTGGCGGCGAAGCCGTGCGACGGCGTCAGCACGTCCACCCCGGCGTGCAGCACCCCGGCCAGCCGGGGGCCGAAGTCCGACTCCCGGTCCAGCACCGGCTGGGCGGCCGCCCGGTGCTCGACCTGCGAGCGGGCGTAGAACTCCTGGATCAGGTGGTCCTTGGAGCCGAAGTAGTAGTAGGCGTTGCCGACCGCGACGCCGGCCTCCTGGGCGATGGCGCGCATGGTGGTCCGGGCGTACCCGCGCTCGCGGAACAGCCGCATCGCGGTGTCCAGGATGAGCTGCCGGGTCTGCTCGCCGCGCGGGGTCGCCGGCTCACCCGCAGCGGTCGTCGGCGCAGTCTGCTCGGTCATCGGGGCCACCGTATCCCGCCGCCTCGTCGGCCGGCTCCGACCACGGGTCACGGACGCGCTCGCGTACCGACGAGGCGGTGGCGACCACCCGGCGGGCCAGCGGGAGCAGGTGCGGGCGGGCCAGCCGCTCGGCCGTGGCCCGGTGGTCCGCCAGGGCCCAGAGGCAGGCGAACCAGGCGCCGTCGCCGGCGTACACCTCGCCGGTGTCCGCGACCACGGTGAGGTCCCGCAGCGTCGCGTCGTGGTCGAGGCCGGGGAAGCGCTGCCGGGCCTCCGCGGAGCCGGCCGGCACGAACTCCAGAGGTACGAGCTGGGCGCGGGACGCCAGCCAGCGGCGCGCGGTCCGGCAGAGCGGGCAGTGCGCGTCGTAGAGCACGGTGAACCCCCGGATGCCACCGCCCCCGTGCGCGGTGGCATCCGGGAGTCCGTCGGTCCCGCCGCTGGGTGGGACGGTCATCGGGCCGGCGGGGCGCTCGGGCCGGCCCCCGGCTGCGCACCGTGCGCGGCGGTGGAGCCGAGCTGCGGGCCGGCGGCCGGCGGGTACGGGCCGCGGGGCGCGGGCGGCGCCGGGAGCCGGCCGGCCGGGGCGAGCGGGGGGTGGGTGGCGAGCTGGCGCAGCCGGCCCCGGCGGTACCGGCCGAGGGCGAAGACGTTGAAGAAGTGCAGCGCGCCCAGCACCAGCAGCACCAGGCCGATCTTGAGGGAGAGCTCCTCCATGGCCTGGGCGGTGGACCCGACCGGGTCGGGGTGCTTCATCGCCACCGTGACGTAGCCCAGGTTGAGCAGGTAGAAGCCGACCACCAGGAGGTTGTTCACCGCCCTGGCGAGGCGTTCGTCGGCGAACACCTCCTCGAGGAAGACCAGTCCGTTGCGGGTCAGCGCCCGGGCCACCCAGACGGTCAGCCCGATGCTGACGGTCAGGTAGACGAGGTACATCCAGACCTTGATGTCCATGCTCCGACGCCCTTCTTGAACGCGTTCAAATAAGCTCGGCCTGAGCGTAGGACAGTTGTTGAACATGTTCAAGTGATGTGTCGGGTCTCCGCCCCGTGGCCGCCGCCGACCGGGGCCGGTATGGTCGACTCGCGCCGGCTCCGGCCAGACGCAGGTCAGCGACTTTCGACGGTGAGGCGGTCCCGATGGACGGGCGGGCACGGGACACGGATTCGGGGCAGGTGGTGCTGCGCCCCAGCGGCGAGGTGGACATGGCCACCGCCGACGTGCTCGACGACGCGCTCGCGGCCGCGCTGGACCGCCCCGGCCTCCGGGAGGTCGTGGTCGACCTGGCCGACGTCCGGTTCCTCGACTCCAGCGGCATCCGCGTGCTGGTGAAGGCCGCCGGGGCGGCGCGCGAGCGCGGGGCCGCGCTGCGGGTGGCCGACCCGCAGCCGCTGGTGGCCCGGGTCCTGCGGATCACCGCCGTCGGCCCGCTGCTCGGGCTCGCCGACGACGAAG
>NZ_JAMOKF010000506.1 GCF_023656545.1 Micromonospora phytophila
GCCGCCCGACAGGACGGCGCCGACTCCTGAGGCCGCCACGCCCCGGCCCCGGCGGCCCTCGCCGGCCACGCCCGCCGCGACCCGCGGGAGCCGGTACGCGGAACGGGGCGGCCGGAGCCGCCCCGCACCCGTCGCGACCGCCTCAGTTGAACAGGTTGTAGAACTCGGCCGGCGCCTCGACCACCTGGTCCGCCGGCGGCTTCTGCGCGGCGGTGGCGTTGCCGTAGTCCGAGTAGGCGACCCGGATCTCCTGCGCCTTGGTCTGGCCGGCGGCCGGGATCTGCACGACCATCTCGCTGAGCCGCCCCTGCGGGTCGAGCTTCGCGGTGAACGGCACCGACTTGGCCTGCGGCCCGAGCGCGGTGATCACGCTCGGGTCCACCGAGCCGGCCTGCGCGGCCTTCGACACGTCCAGGGTGCCGGCGTACGCGCCGTCGCCGGTCTGGCGCACCTCCGTGATGCCCTGGGTCAGCACCTCGCTGCCGGCCGGGTCGACCTTGTCGAAGTCGAAGCCGAGGTTCCGGTTGCCCTTGATCCGGGTCTGGTCGAGGTGCTGGTACTTGCCGAGGTTGAGCTTCTGCACGCCCGGCACGCTGCTGGCGGTCGTCCCGCCCAGCTCCACCTTCACCCAGCTGTCCGGCTTGAAGTGGACCAGGTCGAGCTTCATGAACAGGTCGTCGGTGGGCGCGCCGATGGTCATCCGCATCTCCGCGCTCTGGCTCGGCTCGTGCACCTGCCCTTCGGCGGTCGAGCCACCGCCGGACATGGTGAACCGGAAGTTGCCGTTGCTGATCTCCCTGGTGGAGGCCAGCAGGGCCTGCTTGGCGTCGCCGGGCACGCCGGGCGCGGCGGAGGCCGTGGCCGCGCCGGACGCCGAGACGGTCGGGGAGGCGGACGAGCCCGCCTGGGGGGTCCCGGTGGCGTTGCAGGCGGCGAGACCGGGAGTGAACAGCGCGGCGGCCACCAGGCCGGCGCTCAAGCGTCGAACAGTCATGTGTGTCTCCCATGTGGGTCACCCGACGCACCTGGCGGCGGCCGGAAACCGGGCGGCGCAGCACTACTGTCGGCTGCGTCGCGCGAACCGGGCCGGCCGCCGGGGGCGGTCCGCGCGGGTCGCTCCTTCTCCTGTTCCCTGCCACCGCGTCGCACAATCACCCGCCTGTCCGGTTACCCCCACCGGGTGACACTCCCGCAAACGCCGAACGGGGCGGCCGGAGCCGCCCCGTTCGCCGTGTGCCGGTCCTACTTGAACATCTCGTACGTCTGCTCGGAGGCCTCGACCACCTTGTCCGCCGGCGGCTTCTGGGCGGTGGTGGCGTTGCCGTAGTCGGCGTAGGCGACCTTGATGTCGTGCGCCTTGGTGTCGCCGGCGGCGGGGACCGAGATGACCAGCTCGGTGAGGCGGCCCTGCGGGTCCAGCTTGGCGGTGAAGGGCAGCGACTTGGCCTGCGCGCCGAGAGCCTTGACCAGGTCGGCGTCGATGGCCGCCGAGTCGGACACGCCGGAGACGTCGAGCTTGCCGGCGTAGGCGCCCTCGCCGGTCTTCTGCACGTCGGTCATGCTCTTGGTGAGCGCGGCGGTGCCGGCCGGGTCCACGTCCTCCATGTTGAGGCTGAGGGCGTCGGCGTCCTTGACCTTGGACTGGTCGAGGTGCTGGTACTTGTCCTTCATCTTGGCCATGCCGGGGATGACGTCACCCATCTCGCCGAGGTCGAGCTTCACCCAGCTGTCCGGCTGGATGTAGACCATCTCCATGCCCATCGACACGCCGGAGCCGTCGTCGAACTTCATGGAGAACTGGGCGCTGTTGCTGGGCTTGTGCACCAGACCCTGACCGGTCAGGCCGGCGCCGGCGAGCGAGAAGGTGAAGTTGCCCTTCTCGATCTCCTTGGTGGAGGCGAGCAGCGCCTCCTTCGGGTCGGCCGGAATGGCCGCGGACGAACCGGCGGCGGCACCCGGCTCGGCGGTGTCCGTCTTGCAGGCGGCCAGACCGGGGACGAACAGGGTGGCGGCGAGAACGCCGACGCTCCACCGTCGAATGTTCACAGTCATCTCTCTTCACAGAACGGGAATCACCCGGTCGAGCAGGGTCGCCGGGCAGCGAGCCGGGGCAGCCTAACCGATGCCACCGACGTCCGGGGGGGACGGCAGCGGCCCTGACCGCAAATGCCTAGCGGAGCGCCAGAGCCAGGTGCCGCAGCTCGTTGTCGCGGGCGTCGCCGACCACGATCACCGTGCGGTTCGGTTCGAGCAGTACCAGCGCCTGCTCGTTGCCCCGGGCCGTGTACCGCTGCCACGTGCGCCCGCCCAGGTCCGCCTGACCCTGCGGCTGCCCCTCCGCGGTCAGCTCGGTCGGCAGCAGCCGCTCCGGCGGCACGCTGCTCTGCACCAGCTGGGCGCCCCGACCCTCCCCGGTGAGGTAGCCGATCCGCAGGGTCGACCCGCCCTCGACCGACTGGAAGTTCGCGTTCACCGTGCGCCACCCCTCGCCCAGGTCGGCGGGCTGGCTGACCGGGAACGCGTTGGCCGCCCGGGCCGACTCGACCGCGGGCGCCGGGTCGACCGTGGTCGGCTGGTCGCCGCCCAGGAAGCCCCGGTAGAAGGCGAGCAGCAGAGCGATCGGCACCAGCAGCACCAGCAGCGAGATCGCCATGTCCTTGGGCGAGCGCTCCGACTTGCCCGGGTCGACCGCGGCCGGCGGCGCGGGCCGCTCGCCGGTTTGCGCCGCGCCGTCGGCGGCCCCGGCCCCGGCCCCG
>NZ_JAMOKF010000507.1 GCF_023656545.1 Micromonospora phytophila
GAGTCCAGCAGCGCGGCGGGCACCAGCAGGGCGATGCCCGCGGCGACCGCCACGGTGCGCCGGCCGCCGGGCACGAACGCCGACAGCCGGGCCTGCGCCGGGGTGGCGATCCCCGGGCGGAACGGCTTGAGCTGCGCGTGCTCGGTGATCGCCTCGTCGAGCTGGGCGAGTACCGCGTCGCGCTGCTCGATCGCGTCGGCGAAGGCCAGGGTCAGCTTGAACCGGAAGTCGGCGGCGGCGTCGGTGGGGAGCATCAGCCCGGAGGTGCGCCGCCGGTCCAGCACCTGCATCAGGGTGACCGGCGCGTGCGGGTCGTGCGCCAGGCCGGTCATCTTCCCGTACGCCCAGTCGCGCCGGCCGCGCCCGCCGAGCAGCACCAGCCGGCGGTTGGTGATCACCGCCATCCCGGCGTCGGCGACGCGGACGCCGTCGGGGCGGCGGGGTCGCAGCGCGGTGCCCTGGGGTGCGACGGCCAGGTCCGGCGCGGGCAGCACGGTGGTGTGCCGGACCTCCACCAGCTGCGCGGCCGGCAGCGCCCAGAAGACCACCTCGTCGGGGGCCAGCTCCAGGGGCAGGCCGGCGCCCGCCGCCGCGGACCCCTGGAACTCCTCGGCGAGGGTACGCAGGCGGCGCAGCTCCTCGTCACGCCGCCGCCATGCCTCGTCGGCGCTGCGGAACACCCGCCGTCGCCGTTCGTTCTGCCGGTGCACCCACCGGTACCGCCACGTGGAACCCGTCGAATCAGTCCTTGCCATGCCGACTCCTTCGCCGTGCAGGCCACCAACCGGGGTGTCACCCGGTTAACTCCGGCGGCGCGCGACGGGGACACGCCGCAACGGACGAACTGGCCGATCGACGGTCCAACCCGGACCGATCGGAGGATTCCACCGAGTCAACTCACGTTCTCGGGTGTGTGTCGCATCGGCGACAAACGCGTCGCGCCCGCCGGGTCGGGACGATCCGGCGGGCGCGACGGCACGAACGGGCGACGGGCTCAGTGGCGGCGGCCCTCCCCCACCCGGTAGGTGCGCAGGTTCGGGTCGGCCTTGATCTGGGCCTCGGTGTACTTGATCGTGTCGAAGCCCTTGCCCGAGTAGAGCCGGGTCTGGTCGGCGTACCAGGGGGAGTTCGGGTTGCTCGACTGCGAGTAGGTGAGGATCTGCCGCCCCGACGGGCCGTCCGGGCCCAACTCGACGGCCATCACGAAGGACGAGCCGTGCACCACCTTCGGGTAGCCGACGCCAGGCACCAACGGACTGATGATCATGTTGAAGACGCCGGCCTCGCTGCGTCCGCCGTGGATCGGGATGCGCTGGTCACCGCGCGGCTCGGTCTGGATGTCACCCAGCCGCGCGTCGAGCGGGATGCCGGCGAGCCGGCGCACCGCGTCGGCGAGCGCGGTGCGCACCCGCGGGTCGGCGGTGTTCAGCCGGCTCGGGGTGTCGACCGGGGCGGCGGCGTCGAAGGAGTCGGCGAACCGGATGCCGCCGGCCAGGGCGAACTCGGTGAACAGGTGCGCGCCCCGGCTCCCGGTGTCGACGCGCAGGTCCCAGCGCCGCAACGCCGCGCAGGCGTCCCGCAGGTCGACACTCGACCCGTCCGAGGCGGTCGCGGTGGGCTGCGCGGTGCAGAGCGCCACCAGGTCGTCGCGGACCAGCTCACCGCCGTACGCCCGGTTGCCGAAGACGGTCTGCCAGAGCCGCCCGGTGGTGAACCCCCGGCCGGGCAGCTCGTCGGTGCCGGCGAGACGCTGGCGCACCTGGTCCAGCCCCAGCCGGGTGCGCAGGCTGCGCGGGGTGCGCTCGTCGCCGACGATCCGCGGGTAGCCCTCCAGCGGCGCCTGCGGGTTGGCCAGCCAGTGACTGTCGTTGGAGTTCGTCACGTAGTCGGCGCGGAAACGCTGCGGCAGGTTGGCCGGGCCGAGGATGCCGGGCACCGCCGCGTCCGGGTCCCGGCCCAGCGCGCACGCCGACCGGGAGCCGTCCAGCACGGCCTGGCCGCTGGCGGCGTAGAGCGGCTGGAACGGCGCCGGGATGCAGGCGGCGGCGAGGGCGTGGGTCACCCGGGGCACCACCGAGTGGTCGGCGTAGAGAGCCTCGCCCCGGGAGTCGGCGGCGATCACGTTCACCCATGGCAGGAACTGGTACCGGTCCAGCACCGACTTCAACTCGCGGACCGTCGTCGCCCGCCCCATCTGCAGCCAGCCGTCGAAGGCGCGGTTGTTCGTGGCGTTGGCGTCGGTGATCGCGAATGCGCTGGCGGCGGTCCAGTCGAAGGTGCCGGGGACGACCACCACCGGGCCGAAGTGGGTGTCGTGGAAGGTGCGGCTGACCGGCACCGTGCCGCCGGCCGGGTTGGGCACCTGGACGGTGACCGTGCGGGTGGTCATCTTCCGGGGCTGGCCGTCGACGTAGTACGAGGTCGGGTCGCCGGGGACCAGGGCGAGCCGGTGCCAGACGAAGCGCCGGGCGGTGGAGACGGTGTGGCTCCAGGCGAGGGTGCGGTTGTGACCGATCTCCACGATCGGGTCGCCGATCAGCGCGGCGCCCTCCACGTCGTAGCGGCCGGGAACCTTCAGGTGCATCCGGTAGAAGCGCTCCGCGCCCTCCCACGGGAAGTGCGGGTTGGCCAGCACCATCCCGCCGCCGTGCGTGGTGGCCTGCGCGCCCAGCCCGTACGCGTTGCTGCCCACCCCGGCGGGCGCGCCGTCGCGGGCGGCGACCACCGCCGCGGCGCCCGGCGCGTCCT
>NZ_JAMOKF010000055.1 GCF_023656545.1 Micromonospora phytophila
CGATGGGCCACGGCGCTCCGCCGCCGCCCCGCGGCCTGCCCGCCGGTCAGGGCGGCTACGGCCAGGACGAGCAGCGCTTCGACGGCTTCGAGGCCGGCCGGCACGGCCGCACCGACATGACGGCCGAGATCCGGATGCCCGAGCGGGAACTGCGCGACATGCGCGGCCGTGGCCCGGGCGGTCCGCCCCCGCAGCCCCAGCAGGGCTTCGGCGGCCCCCCGATGGGCGGCCCGCCGGCCCTGCCCGGCCCTCCGATGGGCGGCCCGCCGATGGCCGGCCCGCCCGGCAGCGACCTCTACCGCGTCGACCAGATCCGTCGCAGCTTCCAGGTGCGCCGGTTCGGCAGCGGGTACGACCCGGACCAGGTCGACCGGTTCTTCGAGACGCTGCTCGGCGGCATGCAGGGGCGCAACCAGATGCCGGTCAACCCGAAGGACCTCGACACCCTGCGCTTCGGGCTGGTGCAGGGCGGCTACTTCGAGGCCGAGGTCGACGCCGCGCTCAAGGACGTGCAGGACATCCTCTTCGGCCGCTGAACCAGATACAACGAGGGCCCGCTCCCCGGTCGGGGGCGGGCCCTCGTGCGTGTCACGTCCGGCGCGTGGGCCGGCTCTCAGCCGGCGGACGGCGGTGCGGTCAGGACCGCAGGCCGTTGCGCCGCAGCACGGCGTCGCCGATGACGATGACCAGCAGCAGCACGGCCAGGCCGATCAGCCAGATGTTCTCGACCCTGCCCTCGTGGTTGCCGCAGAGCATCGCCAGCAGCGCCAGCGCGGTGAGGACCGCGCCGATCCGCCCGGACTTGCGGTGCCCGGGCCTGTGCTGGTCTGGCGACGTTACCGGCTCGCTTCCTGCCACTGTCGGTCCTTCCCTCGCGATCGGATCTCCGGTTAGTCTGGCACGCCCCGTGCCGGGCCCGGCGCTGGGTCCGTTCGGATGAGGACGACGACATGATCCGCGGCGACGATCGCGTACTGGTCGATGCGGCCTACCAGGCGTGGGACGCCGGGAACTGGGCGGTGGCCGGGGAGGCGCTGGAGCGGTTGCTCCAGCGCCGGCCGAACCACCGCCGGTCGGCGGGCTGGTGGTACGACGCGGCGTTGGCGCAGAAGTTCCCTGCGCAACTGGCCCCGGGCGTACGAGCTGGGCCGGGAGGCCGCCGCCCGGGTCAGGCGCGGCCGGCAGGAGCCGGCGTACTGGAACCTCGGCATCGCGGCGACGATCGTGGGGGACTGGGACACTGCCCGGGGCGCCTGGCAGGGGTACGGGCTACCGGTGCCAGACGGGGAGGGCGAGGTCCTGGTCGACTTCGGCGTCACCCCGGTCCGGGTGGACCCGCAGGGCACGGCGGAGGTGGTCTGGGCGGAGCGGATCTGCCCCACCCGCGCCCGGGTGCTCAACGTGCCCACGCCGGAGTCCGGCCGCCGGTTCGGCGAGATCGTCGTGCACGACGGCGCGCCGAACGGGGAACGCGAGGTCGACGGCCAGTCCTACCCGGTCTTCGACGAGCTGCTGCTGTGGCGCGAGTCGCCGCTGCCCACCTGCACGGTGCGGATCACCGCCCCCGACCCGCCGACGTGCACGACCTGGTGGCGCTCTTCGCGGATCGGGGGTACGGCGTCGAACCGGCGAGCGGGCTGCGGATGATCTGCGGCTGTTGCAGCGAGGGCAGCGTGAGCCAGAACCCGGACCACGCGGTGGGCGGGGAGCAGCGGGTGAGCCTCGCCGCCCCGGCGGAGAAGGTGCCCGGGCTGCTGGACCGCTGGCGCTCAGCGTTCCCGGGCCGCAGGAGCTGGAGCGCCGGGTAGGGCCGAGGTCCCGTACCGGGCGTGCCGGGCGGCACTACCGGCGTCGCGGGTCGGTGGCCAGAGTGGCTCCGGTAGCGTTCTGACGTACACCTTGTTTGTCTTTTTGAGGGGGAACTGCGGTGCGAGTGACCGGTACGGGGCACGCCAGCATGCGGATCGACACGGCCGCGGGCAGCATCCTGTGCGACCCGTGGGTCAACCCGGCCTATTTCGCCTCGTGGTTCCCGTTCCCGGACAATTCCCTGCTCGACTGGGAGACCCTCGGCGACGTCGACTACCTGTACGTCTCCCACCTGCACCGGGACCACTTCGACGCCGCGCACCTGAAGCGCTACGTGTCGAAGAAGGCCACCGTGCTGCTGCCCGCGTTCCCCACCTCCGAGATGGAGGACGAGCTCCGCGAGCTGGGCTTCACGAAGTTCCTCAAGGCCCCGAACGAGCAGGTCGTGGAGCTCGACGGCGGCCTGAAGATCATGATCCAGGCGCTGACCAGCCCGACCGACGGGCCGATCGGCGACTCCTCGCTCTGGGTGGAGTACGACGGCGTCCGGCTGCTCAACCAGAACGACGCCCGCCCCACCGACCTGAGCGCCTTCGCCGAGCTGGGCCACGTGCACGCGCACATGCTGCAGTTCTCCGGGGCGATCTGGTACCCGATGGTCTACGAGCTGCCGCAGGCGGCGAAGACCGCCTTCGGCAAGCAGAAGCGGGACCGCCAGTTCGACCGCACCTGGCGCTACATCGACGACCTGAAGGCCTCGCACGTCTTCCCCATCGCCGGCCCGCCCTGCTTCCTCGACGACGAGCTGTGGCAGTTCAACGACATCCACGGCGACGAGGGCAACATCTTCCCCGACCAGTCGGTGTTCCTCGCCGAGTACGCCAAGGTGGGCGGGAACAACGGCGTCGTGCTGCTGCCCGGCAGCGTCGCGGAGATCACCACCAACAGCTGCGAGACCACCCACCCGGTGCCGGTGGAGGAGTTCTTCGCCGACAAGGTCGCCCACCTGGAGGAGATGCGCGAGCGCAAGCGCGGCGTCATCGAGGCCGAGAAGGCGTCCTGGCGGCACCCCGAGATCGACGTGCTCAAGGAGATGCAGCGGCGGATCGAGCCGCTGCTGGAGGAGTCGGTCTACCTGGCCAAGGGCGTCGGCGGGCCGGTCCGGTTCGACCTGGTGGGCTACGACGGCGAGAGCGTCGAATCCATCGTGGTGGACTTCCCGGGCAAGCAGGTCCGGCCGTACGCCGACGAGAAGGTCCGTTACCGGTTCCGCACCGAGCGGGCGCTGGTCGAGCACCTGCTGCACATCGGCGAGGTGGACTGGGTCAACTCGCTCTTCCTCTCCTGCCGTTTCTCGGCCGCCCGGATCGGCCAGTACAACGAGTTCGTCTACGCGTTCTTCAAGTGCCTCTCCCGCGAGCGCCAGCAGTATGCCGAGGGCTGGTACGACGAGCACGAACGCAGCAGCGACGCCGAGGACATCACGCTGGACGGCTGGGTCGTGCAGCGGCGCTGCCCGCACCTGAAGGCCGACCTGACCCGGTTCGGCATCATCGACGGCGACCAGCTCACCTGCCAGCTGCACGGCTGGCGGTTCGACCTGGCCAGCGGGCGCTGCCTGACCAGCGTCGGGCACAAGATCCGCGCCCACCGCGCCGACGAGCAGACCCCCGCTCCCGCCGGTGAGGCGCTCAGCTGACGACCGGGCCGGCGTGCCGGTTGCGCCGGCCGCACCTTCGATCCGCGCCCGCACGGCCCCTCCTTGGGGGACCATGCAGTGGTGGTGGGCGGCGAAAGCCGCAGACCGGTACCGACCGGACACCCGCCACTGCGTGATCCAGGAAGCGGGGCGGGGATTGGCGGGAACCGACGCGGAGGAGAAGGAGTACCGGTACCGGCGGGACCGGGAGATGGCCCGGGACGCGTCACGGGTGGAGACGTTCAGCGACGGGGTCTTCGCGGTCGTGCTGACGGTGATGGCCGTCGAGCTGCTCCAGTACGGCCCGGCCAGGGCGGGCGGAAGGGAGCTCCCTGACGCCCTCGCCCACGCGTGGCCGTCGTACCTGGCGTACGTGATCACCTTCGGGATCGCCGGCCAGATCTGGCTCGGCCACCACAACATGTGGCGGTACGTGGTCCGGGTGGATCAGATGCTGCTGGTGTTCAACCTGCTCGTGCTGCTCTTCGTGGCCGCGATCCCGTTCACCGCCGACCTGCTCTCGGACAACCTGCGCGGTAGCGCGACCGAGCAGCGGCTGACCGGCGCCCTCTACGTCGGCACCGTGCTCGGTGAGTCGCTCTTCTTCAACCTGAGCTGGTGGTGGGCTCGGCGGCACCGGCTGCTCCACCCCGACCTGGATCCCCGGCTGGCCCGGGCGGTCGCGCGGCGATTGCTGCTGCGCCCACTGCTCTACCTGATCGCCTTCGCCTTCGTCTTCGTCGACCCGATCCTCAGCCTCTTCCTCTACATGCTGCTCGTCGGCCTCTCCCTCATCCGCCGCCCCGGCGACCTGCCCCCCACCGAGACCCGGACCGCGGTCAGCGACCGAGGTCGGTGAGGATGCGCCGCGCGGCGTTGTGGCCGGCGGCGCCGATGACGCTGCCGGCGGGATGGCAGCCGGCGCTGCCGGCGTAGACGCCGTCCACGCCGGTCGCGTAGGGCATCCGGTCGGTGAACGAGACGGTGTTGTCCACGTGGTGGATGTGCCCGCCGGTGATGCCGAAGTGCGCCTCGATGCCGGGCGGCGGCAGCGGCACCGCGTCGGCGATCAGGTCACCGGCACCCGGGGCGTACCGCTCGCAGATCGCGACCAGCTTCGCCACGTACCCGGGCAGCGCCTCGTCCCAGCTCGTGCCGGCGAGCTCGTAGGGGACCGACTGGACGAAGAGCGCCGAGGAGTGGTGGCCGGCCCCGTCGGACAGCGACGGGTCGACCGTGGTGTGCAGGTACCACTCGATGGTCGGCTCCTCCGGCAACCGACCCGCCTGCACGTCGGCCCACATCGCGCGCAGCGCGGTCATCGGCGAGGTCGCGTCCCCGCCGACCAGCGACGCCGAGCCGGGGAGCAGGTGGATGGTGGAGCCGAACGGGCTGGGCGCGCCCTCGGGCAGGCAGGAGAAGCGGGGCAGCCCGGTCAGCGCCAGGTTGAGCTTCAGCGTGGTGCCGGGGCGGCGGACCGCCGCCATCCGCTCGGTGAGCGGCGCCGGGAGCGCGCCGTCGGGCAGCAGGTCCATCAGCCGGTACGGGTCGCAGGCGCCGAGCACCACCCGGGCGGCGACCTCCCGGCCGTCGGCCAGCACCACGCCACTCGCCGCGCCACCGTCCAGAGTGACCGCGCTGACCGGGGTGCCGGTGAGGATACGAGCGCCGGCGGCGCGGGCGGCCTCGGCGAAGGTCCGCGACACCGTGCCCATCCCGCCCTCGGCGATCATCCAGGTGCCGTCGGAGCCGGGCAGCCGGCACATGTTGTGCACCAGGAAGTTGTGCCCGGTGCCGGGGTCGTCCGGGCCGGCGTTCAGCCCGGAGAGGCCGTCGGTGACCGCGTACATGCTGACCAGCAGCTCGGAGCGGAAGTCGAAGCGGGCCAGGTGGTCGGCGACCGAGCCGCGGACCAGGTCGACGAAGACCTGTCGCAGGGCCGGGCGGACGTACCGGTCGGCGGTCTCCTCGACCGGCAGCGGCTCGGCCAGCCAGGCCGGCGCGAGGTCCTCGCGCAGGGCGGCCAGCTCGGCCTGGAGGGCGTCGTCGGCGGCCACGTCGGCGGGGGAGAAGAACTCGGCGAGCTGCTTGCGGGTGGCCGCGGTGTCACTGCCGAAGAGCAGGTACGGCGAACCCGCGCCACCCGGGGTGGGCAGGAAGTAGTGCGGGTCGCGGCGCAGCACCGGGATGCGGACGTCGAGCGTTTCGAGCAGCTCCGGCGGCATCAGTCCGAGCAGGTACGACCCGGTGGAGTGGCGCAGCCCCGGCACCTTCGGGAAGGGGGCCTCGGTGCGGGTGGCCCCGCCGATCACCTCGGCCGCCTCCAGCACCAGCACATCCAGGCCGGCGCGGGCCAGCAGCACGGCGGAGACCAGGCCGTTGTGTCCCGCACCGACGATCACCACGTCGGCGCGCGCAGGCAGCTCACTCATCCCCGCACCCTAGCCCCCGACCCTCTCCCGGTCAGCCCCCGCCGGCGACAGGTCGATCATGAGGTTGGTGACGGTCGGGGAACTCGACATCGCCGTCAACCCGTCAAGGGCGCGGGGCGAGTTGGGCGGCGAAGGTGGTCAACTCCAGTTCGAAGAGGGCCTCGGGGTCGGTGACGGCCCAGTCCATCTGGTGGAAGACCTCCATGGCGACGAGCCCCCACAGGCGGGTCCAGCCGGAGAGGAAGGCCCAGGCCACCTCGATGGGGACCTCGCCGTGGCTCTGCCGCAGCGGTTCCAGCCGGCCGCCGAGGTGCCGTTCGATCAGCTCCCTGGGTGGGGTGGGGAACGGGGAGCGGTGCCAGAGGTCGATCAGCGGTTGCACGAAGACCGCGCCGAACCGGGCTCCCGGGTGGTCGGGGTCGGTGCAGTCGTCGACGAATCCGTCCAGGCCGGGGGCCGGGGCTCCGAAGATCAGCCCGAACTCGGCCGGATGCGCCACGGACCAGGCGCGGAACGCGCGGGACATGGCGGACAGCTGGGCGACCGGATCGTCGCCCGTGCCGTCCCGCGCCGCCTCCAGCCGCATCCGCAGCTCGTCGTAGAGGTCCCCGGCCAGCGCCGTGACCAGCGCCTCCAGGCTGGGGAAGTAGCGGTAGATGGCGGGCGCGGTCATACCCATGTCCCGGGCGATCGCGCGCAGCGACACCGCTTCCACCCCACCGGTGACCAGCAGCTTGCGGGCGCCCGTCTTGATCTCGGACACGGTCGCCTCGCGCAGGCGTTCCCGCCGGGTCGGTGCGGTCATCGGTAAACCCCCTTGACCGGAGCGAACGCCGTTGCAATAGTTAACGGCGTTCACTCAAATGAGCGATGGTTACAGCTTAGCCGTCGGTGGAGGGGGAAGCGAATGTTCGCCTGGTGGGGACGGGTGGTGGTGCGACTGCGCTGGGCGGTGCTGGCCGCCGCCCTGGTGCTGGTCGCGGTCGGCGCGACCTGGGGCGCCGGGGTCTTCGGCCAACTGACCGGAGGTGGCTTCGACGACCCGGCGAGCGAGTCCAGCCGCGCCGCCGCGCGGATCGCCGAGGAACTGGGGCCGCAGGGCGCCGACCTGATCGTGCTCTGGTCCAGCGACGCGGCGGCCGTCGACCAGCCGGCCTTCCGCGACCCGGTCACCGAGACCGTCGCCCGGCTGCGCGAGCGCCCCGAGGTCACCAGCGTCGCCACCTGGTACGACACCGGCGCGCCGGCGCTGCTCAGCACCGACCGGCGGGCCACCTACGCCCTGGTCCAGCTCCGCGCCGCCGACGAGGACGGCAAGACCGCGGCGTACGAGGCGCTGCGGCCGGCCCTGGCCGCGCCGGGCGTACGGACCGAGGCGGGCGGGACGGTGGCCTTCCTGCACGAGGCGAACACCCGGACCACCGAGGACATCACCCGCGCGGAGCTGCTCTCCATGCCGGTGCTGCTGGTCCTGCTCGTGCTGATCTTCGGGGGACTGGTGGCGGCCTCCACCCCGCTGCTCATCGGTGGGCTGGCCATCCTCGGCGCGTTCATCGCCGTGCGGCTGGTCAACCTGGTCACCGACGTGTCGATCTTCGCCATCAACATCATCACCCTGATCGGCCTCGGCCTGGCGGTCGACTACGCCCTCTTCGTGGTCAGCCGGTTCCGGGAGGAACTGGCCGCCGGCCACGACACCTCCACCGCGATCCGGCGCACCATGGCCACGGCGGGCCGCACCGTGCTGGTCTCCGGGCTCACCGTCGCGCTCGCCATGGCCAGCCTGCTGATCTTCCCGCAGGCGTTCCTGCGCTCGATGGGCCTCGGCGGGATGGCCGCCGTGCTGGTCGCCATGCTCGCGGCGCTGACCGTGCTGCCGGCCCTGCTCGCGGTGCTCGGCCACCGGATCGACGCGCTGCGCGTACCGCTGCCGTGGCGGCGTTCCACGCGCGGTGGGCGGCCGGCGGCGGGGGAGTCCGGCGGCGCCTGGGCCCGGATCGCGCGCAGCGTGATGCGCCGCCCGGTGATCTACCTGGCCGGGGTGACCGTGCTGCTCGGCGTGCTCGCCGCCCCGGTCCTGCGGATGGAGTTCGGCGGGTTCGACGAGCGGGTGCTGCCCGCGGACGCCGCGCCCCGGGTGGTCTCCGAGCGGATCGCCGCGGAGTTCCCCGGCGGCACGATCGCGCCCGTCGACGTGCTGGTCTCCGGTGTGCCGACCGACGCGGCGCGGCCGTTCGCCGACCAGGTGGCGGCGGTGCCCGGCGTGACCGGGGTGCAGGTGGCGGCGGGTCGGGGCACGTCGACCCTGCTGACCGTGACCTACCCGGGCGAACCGACCGGCGACGTCGCCCAGGACGTGGTCCGGGCGGTGCGCGACCTGCCGCCACCGGCCGGGGCGGAGGTGCTCGTCGGCGGCCGGCCGGGCGCCGACCTCGACCTGCTGGACAGCCTCGGCGACCGGCTGCCCTGGATGGCCCTGCTGATGGCCGGCGCGACCCTGCTGCTGCTCTTCCTCGCCTTCGGTTCGGTGGTGCTGCCGGTCAAGGCGGTGCTGATGAACCTGGTGTCGATCGGCGCGTCGTTCGGCGTGGTGGTCTGGATCTTCCAGGACGGGCACCTGGCCGACCTGCTCGGCTTCACCCCGACCGGGTTCATCGAGCCGAGCAACCCGATCCTCATGCTCGCCGTGCTCTTCGGGCTGGCCACCGACTACGAGGTGTTCCTGCTCTCCCGGGTGCGCGAGGAGTGGGACCGCACCGGTGACAACACCACCGCCGTGGCGACCGGGCTCCAGCACACCGGCCGGATCATCACCGCCGCCGCGCTGCTGCTGATCGTCGTGGTGGCCGGCTTCGCCACCGGCGGGATGTCGTACATCAAGCTCATCGGGATCGGCATGATCGTGGCGATCGTGGTGGACGCGACCCTGGTCCGGGCGCTGCTGGTGCCGGCGACCATGCGGCTGCTCGGCCGCTGGAACTGGTGGGCGCCAGGCCCGCTCGCCCGCGCCTGGCGCCGCTACGGCATCCGCGAAACCCCCGACGACCAGGAGCCGGCCACCCCCCAGCCGCGGCACCCGGCGTTCACCGGATAGGACCCCACAGCTCGGTGATCAAGAGGTTTGCGTCCGGCGGAAGCGCTCCCCGTGACGCAAACCTCTTGGTCAACTCGTCGGGACGGCGGCGTGGAGGCGGCTGGCGCGGTTGGCGCGCCAGCGGGAGAGGGCGAGGGTGGCGGAGTAGCCGGCGAGGACGATCACGTGGAAGAGGTAGAGCCAGAGCAGGACGGCCACCCCGGCGCCGATCTCGTCGAAGCCGCCGAACGGCACGCCCAGGTCGATCGGGAGCGAGGCGAAGAGCACGAAGCCGTGCAGGAAGCCGGAGAGGTTCGCCGCGGTGAACGACCCCACCCCCAGCGCGGAGAGCCAGTCCGGTGACGCCGGGCCGACCACCCGGAACACCCAGAGCAGCACCGGGGTGAGCACCAGCCACACCGCCAGGAACGACAACACCACCCCCAGCGCGCCGACGAGGCCGCCCTGGCGGACCAGCCGGGTGGTCGTCGGCAACGCCAGCAGGATCGACAGCAGCAGGGCCGGGGCCGGCGCGAGCAGCGGCAGCAGCAGCAGCCGACCCCGCCAGCCGATCAGCGACTCGTCCGGGTGCGGTGGCGTGGCGACCGAGACGAACGCCCGGCGCAGCCCCTCGCCGTACAGCGACGCCGGCAGCAGCGAGGCCAGCGCCAGCCACGGGGTCAACCCCACCCCGGCCTCGACCAGCGCGGCCACCGCGTGGGGCGCGCCGATCGCGTCCGGCAGCGTCCGCACGGCGTACGAGGTGAGGCGGCGGACCCGGTCCGCCCCCGCCACCAGCGCGGTCATCCAGATCGCGAGCAGCGCCACCGGCACCACGGCGATCGCCCCGTAGAAGGTGATGGCGGCGGCGTGCAGGGACAGGTCCCGACCGCGTACCGGGCGGAAGGCACCACTGGTGATCCGCTTGGCCCGCTGCCATCCACCGCCCATCGGGCTTTCTTTCCCCCTCCCGCGAGCCGCCACTCATTAAGATCGCCGCCCATGACCGTTCTCACCACGGAACGACTCGTCCTGCGCGACTGGACCGACTCGCCGACGGACCTGGGCCGGATCTACGACATCTACTCCCGGCCCGAGGTCACCCGCTGGCTGGCCGCCCCCGGGCTGCCGCTGACCGACCCGGCGTAGGCCTCCGACCGGCTGCGGATCTGGCGGGACCGGCACGCCGGCCACGCCGGCCGCTACGGCACCTGGGCGATCGAGGCGCGCGACACCGGGGTGGTGGCCGGCTCGGTGCTGCTCAAGCCGCTGCCGGGCCGGGACGAGGGCGTGCCGACCGAGGACATCGAGGTGGGCTGGCACCTGCACCCGGACTCCTGGGGCCACGGCTACGCCACCGAGGCCGCCCGGGCGGTGGTGGCCCGGGAGTTCGCCACCGGCACCCGGGTGGTCCACGCGGTCGTCTTCCCCGGCAACGAGGCGTCGATGGCGGTCTGCCCCCGCCTCGGCATGACCCACGTCGGCCGCCGCAGCGACTGGTACGGCGGCGAGGAACTGGAGACCTTCGTCCGCCGCGCCGACGCTGAGGTCCGCCGGGGCGGGCGGTAGGGGCACCGTGAGATCATCCGGACGGTAGGGTCGGCGGCCATGCCCATCGAGTTCGCGCACGCCCGGGACCGCCGGTACGCCCGTCAGATCCTCGCCGTCACCAGTCGACACAACCGGATCCTGATGGTCGGTGTCGGGCTGCTGTTGACCCTCGCCGGGTTGGCCGCCTCCTCCGGCGAGCCGGGCTGGCGCACGATCTGCGGAACGGCCGCCATGGCAATCGGCATCTGCTGGATGATCAAGTTCTTCATCATGCCCTGGCAGCTGGTGCGGCGACTGCCGGCGAGCTGGTTCCAGCCGCGCCACTACCGGGTCGCCGCCGACGGGGTGGAATGGAGTTCGCCGGCCGCCCGGACCTGGATCGGCTGGGCGGTGGTGGGCCGGGTGACCACGGAGCCGTTCGCGTACCTGCTGTGGCAGCCCGGCGGGCTTGGCATGTGGGACATCCCGCGCGCGGCGCTCACCCCGGAGCAGGACCGTGACCTGGCGGCCCTGTTCGCCGCGCACGTCGGCCGGGCGCCCGCGGAAGCGGGGGGCGACGCTCGCCCGCACACCGCCACGCCGGAGGTCGAGGCACCTCTGAGCACGACCACGACGGGCCCGAAAATGCGCCGTCCCACCCCGTAGGCCGCCCGATGACGCATCGGCTGTGCGTCGGCGACCGGCAGGGGGCAGCGCGACTAGGCTGGGTGCCAGCAGACTGTCCGCCGAGGGGGTGAGCCCGGATGGCCCAGGCAGCGTTCGCGCCCGAGCCGGCGCCGCAGCCCACCGAACCGTCGTTCGACGTGCTGCGGTGGCACGACGAGCCGTGGACCGCCCAGCTCGCCCTCGACCTGTTGCCGGAGACCAACGGCCCCAAGGTTGAGGTCCTGAGCGGAAGCGTGATCGTGACACCACATGCCGGGTACGACCATCAGGACGCGGAGCTGGATCTCGCCTACCTCCTCAAGCAGGCAGCGCGCCGCGCCAAGCTGTGGCTCTACCTTGAAGCGAACGTCGTCTCGGGCGACGACCTCTTCATTCCGGACATCGTCATCCTCGACACACCCGGCGGCGGTCGGACGACGATGGACATCGGACACGCTGTGCTTCTCGGCGAGATCGTGTCCCCCGGGAACCGGCGTAAGGACATCATCGACCGCCCGCGCGAGTACGCGGCCGTCGGTGTGCCCTTCTTCCTCCGCGTCGACCTGCGCAACCGGGTGCCCACCATCGCGTTGTTCGAGCTGACCGAGGGGGAGTATCGGCCGGTGGCAGCCGCTGCGGCCGGCACCCGGTTCCTCATGCGGGCACCCTTCGAGTTCTCCATCGATCCGGCCGACCTGCTCGGCGAGGAGGCGCCGCCAGAGGAGCCGGACGACGAGGGCTGAGGCTCCCAGTGGGCGCTCAGCGGCGCTGGGGAAGAATGGCCGCGTGACTTCTCCCCGGGACCTCGTCCTGCTCGGTTCCACCGGCTCGATCGGCACCCAGGCCCTCGACATCGTGCGGCGCAACCCGGACCGGTTCCGGGTGGTCGCGCTCGGCGCCGGTGGCGGCAACGTCGAGCTGCTCGCCGCCCAGGCGCTGGAGTTCGCCGTCGAGGCGGTCGGTGTGGCGAAGGCCTCCGCCGCGCAGGACCTCCAGCTCGCGTTCTACGCCGAGGCGAGCCGGCGGGGCTGGGCCACCGGCGACTTCAAGCTGCCCAAGATCGTGGCCGGCCCGGACGCGATGACCGAGCTGGCGCAGTGGCCCTGCGACGTCGTACTCAACGGGGTGGTGGGCTCGCTGGGCCTCGCGCCGACCCTGGCCGCGCTGCGCGCCGGGCGTACCCTCGCGCTGGCCAACAAGGAGTCGCTGGTGGCCGGCGGCCCGCTGGTGAAGGCCGCGGTGACGCGGCCGGGGCAGATCGTCCCGGTGGACTCCGAGCACTCGGCGCTCGCGCAGTGCCTGCGCGGCGGCGCGCGGGGCGAGGTGCGGCGGCTGGTCGTCACCGCCAGCGGCGGCCCGTTCCGGGGGAAGCGGCGAGAGGAGTTGACGCAGGTCACACCCGACCAGGCGCTCGCGCACCCGACCTGGAACATGGGGCCGGTCGTCACGATCAACTCCGCGACCATGGTCAACAAGGCGCTGGAGGTGATCGAGGCGCACGAGCTGTTCGACGTGCCGTACGCCGACATCACGGTGATGGTGCACCCGCAGTCGGTGATCCACTCGATGGTCGAGTTCGTCGACGGCTCCACCCTCGCCCAGGCCAGCCCGCCGGACATGCGGCTGCCCATCGCGCTGGGCATCGGCTGGCCGGACCGGGTGGGTGACGCCGCCGCCGCGGTCGACTGGACCAGGGCCCACACCTGGGAGTTCGCGCCGCTGGACGACGAGGCGTTCCCGGCGGTGGCGCTGGCCAAGGCCGCCGGTGGGGCGGGGCGCTGCCGCCCGGCGATCTACAACGCGGCGAACGAGGAGTGCGTCGCGGCGTTCGTGGCCGGCCGGCTGCCCTTCCTCGGCATCGTCGACACCCTTCAGCGGGTGTTGGAGGGCGCTCCCGACTTCGACGAACCAGGTACCGTCGAGGACGTGCTCGCGGCGGAGTCGTGGGCGCGTCGGCACGCTCAGGAGATCATCGCGGGTTCGGTGGAAGGAGCTTGATGGCTAACCTGCTCGGGGTGGTGCTCTTCGCCCTCGCGATCCTCATCTCGGTGAGCCTGCACGAGGCGGGGCACATGGCCACCGCCAAGGCGTTCGGCATGAAGGTCACCCGCTACTTCGTCGGCTTCGGCCCCACCCTGTGGTCGTTCCGGCGGGGCGAGACGGAGTACGGCGTCAAGGGCATCCCGCTCGGCGGTTTCTGCAAGATCGTCGGGATGACCCCGCAGGACGACGACGTGGACCCGGCCGACGAGCCGCGCGCGATGTGGCGCTTCCCGCTCTGGAAGCGGACGGTCGTGATGTCCGCCGGGTCGGCCACCCACTTCGCGCTCGCCCTGGTCGCCATCTGGATCATGGCGGTCTCCTCCGGCCTGCCCAACCCCTCCTTCCCGAGCACCGAGGAGCAGATCCGCCAGGAGCCGGCCGTCATCGCGCTGGCCAAGTGCGTGGTGCCGGAGAGCACCGCCCGGGAGTGCGCCCCGGGCGACGCGCCCAGCCCGGCCGCCCAGGCCCAGCTGCGCGACGGTGACCGGATCACCTCCCTCAACGGCGCCCCAATCAACAGCTACGGCGAGCTGCTCACCGGCCTGCGGGCCCTGAAGCCGGGCGAGACGGCGCAGATCGGCTACGTCCGCGACGGTCAGCCGGGCACCACCAGCACGGTGCTCGCGCAGACCCAGCGACCGCCGCTGGACGACCCGAAGGGCGAGGCCCGCCCGGTCGCCGCGCTCGGCGTCGGGCTCATCCCCAGCACCCCGACCCGGCTGACGTACGGGCCGGTCGACGCGTTCGGCGCCACCGCCGACTACACCGGCGAACTGGCCGTCGGCACGTACGAGGCGATGAAGCGGATCCCGCAGAAGGTCCCCGCGCTCTGGACGGCGATCACCGGCGGCGAGCGGGACATCGACACCCCGATCAGCGTGGTCGGCGCCAGCCGGCTCGGCGGCGAGGCGGTGGCGAACAACGCCTGGTTCGTGTTCTTCATGCTCTTCATCTCACTGAACTTCTTCATCGGCGTGTTCAACCTGCTGCCGCTGCTCCCGCTCGACGGCGGGCACATCGCCATCGCCTGGTTCGAACGGGCCCGCTCCTGGCTCTACGCCCGGATCGGGCGCGCCGACCCCGGCCGCGTCGACTACCTCAAGCTCATGCCCTTCACGTACGCGGTGATCCTGGTCGGTGGCGCGTTCACGCTGCTGACCATCACGGCGGACGTCGTCAACCCCATCACGCTCTTCTCAAGGTGAGTGCTTCAGTGACCGCTGTCAGTCTCGGTATTCCCGCCGTACCGCCCCCGCCGCTCGCGCCGCGCCGGGCCAGCCGTCGGATCATGGTCGGCTCGGTGCCGGTCGGCGGTGGCGCGCCGGTCTCCGTGCAGTCGATGACCACCACCCTCACCTCCGACGTCAACGCCACGCTCCAGCAGATCGCCGAGCTGACCGCGTCCGGTTGCCAGATCGTCCGGGTCGCCGTGCCGAGCCAGGACGACGTGGAGGCGCTGCCGGCCATCGCGAAGAAGTCGCAGATCCCGGTGATCGCCGACATCCACTTCCAGCCGAAGTACGTCTTCGCCGCGATCGACGCCGGCTGCGCCGCCGTCCGGGTCAACCCGGGCAACATCCGGCAGTTCGACGACAAGGTCAAGGAGATCGCCCGGGCGGCCGGTGACGCGGGCGTGCCGATCCGGATCGGCGTCAACGCCGGCTCGCTGGACAAGCGGCTGCTCGCCAAGTACGGCAAGGCCACCGCGGAGGCGCTGGTCGAGTCGGCGCTCTGGGAGTGCTCGCTCTTCGAGGAGCACGGCTTCCGGGACATCAAGATCTCGGTGAAGCACAACGACCCGGTGGTGATGATCCGGGCCTACCGCCTGCTCGCCGAGAAGTGCGACTACCCGCTGCACCTGGGTGTCACCGAGGCCGGCCCGGCGTTCCAGGGCACCATCAAGTCGGCGGTCGCCTTCGGCGCGCTGCTGGCCGAGGGGATCGGCGACACCATCCGGGTCTCGCTCTCCGCCCCGCCGGTGGAGGAGATCAAGGTCGGCAACCAGATCCTGGAGTCGCTCGGGCTGCGCGAGCGCGGCCTGGAAATCGTCTCGTGCCCGTCCTGCGGCCGGGCCCAGGTCGACGTCTACAAGCTCGCCGAGGAGGTCACCGCCGGCCTGGAGGGGCTGCCGGTGCCGCTGCGGGTCGCCGTGATGGGCTGCGTCGTCAACGGCCCCGGCGAGGCCCGGGAGGCCGACCTCGGCGTCGCCTCCGGCAACGGCAAGGGCCAGATCTTCGTCAAGGGCCAGGTCGTGAAGACCGTCCCCGAGGCGCAGATCGTGGAGACGCTGATCGAGGAGGCGCTGCGGATCGCCGACGAGATGGGCGCCGAGCTCCCGGAGGAGCTGCGCGGCCTGCTTCCCGGCGCCACCGTCACCGTGCACTGACCCACCGCGCCGTCGCGTACCGGCCCCACCGCCCCCGGCGGTCGGGGCCGGTGCGCATTTCCGGGGGTACGGCGCGTCCGCACCCCGGGACGGGAACCCAAACCGTACGTACGTCTTGCTACTCTTCCGGGGTGCGGCTTCTTCCTGAACCGGGCCCCGCCCGGACCCTCGCCCTCGGCACCCTGGTCCGCACCGTCGGGCGCGGTCTCTGGCTGGTCGCCAGCGCCCTCTTCCTCACCCGGTCGGTCGGCCTCACCGCCACCCAGGTCGGGCTCGGGCTGACCCTCTCCGCCCTCGTCGGCCTGGTGGCCAGCGCGCCGACCGGCTACCTGGCCGACCGGCTCGGCCCGCGGGGCACCCAGGTCGCCGCGCTGATCGCCGCCGGCGGGCTCACCGCCGCCCTGGTCACCGTCCGGTCCTTCCCGGCGTTCCTGGCCGTCGGCGCGGCCACCGCCCTCGCCGACGCCGCCGACCGGGGTGCCCGGGGTGCGCTCATCGCCGGCTCCGTCCCCGCCGACCAGCGGGTCCGCACCCGGGCCTACCTGCGCGCCACCACCAACGTCGGGATCTCGCTCGGCGCCGTGCTCGCGGGCTTCGCCCTCGCGGCGGACACCCGGGCGGCCTACGTGGCCCTGATCCTGACCGCCGCGACGACGTACCTGCTGGCCGCGGCCGTCTTCACCCGCCTGCCGGTCATCGCACCGGTGGCCGCCCCGGAACACGGGCCCCGGCTCGTCGCGCTGCGGGACCGCCCCTTCCTGGCGTTCACCGTGCTCGACGGGCTGATGTCGATGCACTTCGGCCTGCTCAACATCGCCCTGCCGCTCTGGATCGCCGCGCACACCCGGGCGCCGGCCTGGGTGTACGCCGGACTGATGCTGGTCAACACCGTGATGGTGGTGCTGTTCCAGGTGCGGGCCGCGCGCGGCACCGAGAGCCTCGTCGGGGCCGCCCGGGCGTCCCGGCGGGCCGGCCTCGCCATCGCCGTGGCCTGCGTGCTCTTCGCCGCCAGCGCGGGCCTGCCCACCGTCGCCGCCGTCGCCCTGCTGGTCTGCGGCGCCCTCGCGCACGTCGTCGGGGAGTTGTGGCAGTCCGCCGCCGGTTGGGGCATCTCCTTCGGGCTGGCGCCCGAGCACGCGCACGGGCAGTACCAGGGGGCCTACAGCATGGGCTACGAGCTGGGGAAGATGGTCGCGCCGGTGGTGGTCACCACGTTGGCGGTGGGTTGGGGCGTACCGGGGTGGTTGCTGCTCGGTGGGCTGTTCCTGCTGCTCGGGGCCCTGGTGCCCGGGGTGGTGCGGTGGGCCGCTCGCAGCCGGGACGCCGCCCCCACGGCCCCGAAGGTCACCGTGGGCTAGGAGTGCCGCCCAGGCAAGGTCGGTCGACGACACGACATGGGCGGGCGTGCCCACGAAGGCCTCGGTCGTGGGCGGGAGATGTCCTGGCGGGCGCTGCAAGACAGTGCATTTGCGGAAACAGCGCGCCTCGGGCCGTGGAGTCAGTCTTCATGACCCAGGGTGCCCGCGCCGAATTCGGCCCGGGCACCATGAGAATTCAGAATCAGCTTCCGCAGGTGCTGTCCGCCTTGAAGTACGCGGCACTGGCCCACTTGTAGGGGCTCACGCGCACCCAGTAGATGCCGCCGCTCTTGTCGCGGAGGAAGGGCACCTGGGTACCGTCGAGCGCGGTGTAGTAGACGAGATCCTGGGTGGAATCCCCAGGAACCAGGGACAGCCTGTTGTCCGCCCTGCTCCAGGTGTTCGTGCCGACGACGCCGTCGGCGCCGAGACCGTAGCGCGTCTGAAACTTCTTGGTCGCGGCTTCGGTGCCCGACCCGAACGAGCAGTCGATGCCACTCTCGCTGATGTATCCCTCGGCGTACAGGATCGACTGCCACAGCGCGACAGCGGTGGTGTAGGCGTACGAGTTGCCACGGCGCAGGGTGCCCTCATCGCCGAAGTCGTCGGTGACGGTGCTTGAACCAGCGATGTACCCCTGGGAGACCGACAGGGGGCCGACGTCGCCCACGGCTTCGCCGGCCTGCGCCGGCGCGGGGCTGAGTAGCGCGGCGGTCAGTAGGGTCGCGACTCCGGCAGCTAGGAAGCGCCAGCTCTTTTGACGGATGGATTGCGTGAATCGCATGTGAACATCTCCCCGTGTCGATGTGCTTGGGGGCGAGAGCCTATCGCAGTTGTCGATGGCATAGGGGGCGGCTGCGGATGCCGGGACAATGCGGATCTCCCGGCGCCGCGCACGATCCGGCGGTCGGTGCATCGCCCGCGTAGCGGCGGATCGGCTCTTGGTGGCGCGGTCGACCTCCTGCTTGCCGGAGCGGTTCCCGCGCGGCTCCACTTCACGACCGGACGCCGTCGTCGGTAGCCCCTCCACGTCGTGTCGTCACACCCCCTACCAACCCCCCTGGGCGGTACACCTGGTCCGGCTCGTCACTCGGCCGGCGCACCGGGGGGCGGATCTGGCAGGCTGATAACCGTGCTGACGGTGCCGGTACGCCAACTCGGGGAATCGGAGCGCCGCGCGGTCGAGCGACTGCTGGACCTGGACCCGTTCGCGGGCGCGCAGGTCGCTGAACGGGTCGCTGCGCGCGGCCTCGCCTGGTGGCGTGCCGAGGGCCGCGTCCTGGGCTACGGCACCCGCCGCAACCTGGAGTCGATCTGCTGGCTCGGCGGCAACCTCACCCCGGTGCTCGCCTCCGAGCCGGCCGTCGCCGCCTTCGCCGACCTGCTCGCCGGCGAGGAGCGGCTCTGCTCGTCGATCGTGGGTCGGGCGGACGCCGTGCTCGGGCTATGGGACCGGCTCTCCGCGACGTGGGGGCCGGCCCGGGACGTACGCCCGAACCAGCCGTTGCTGGCCACCGACGCGCTGCCGGCGGTTGCTGCGGACCCGGAGGTGCGGCGGGTGCGCAGCGGCGAGATCGACCGGCTCTTTCCGGCGGCCGTGGCGATGTACACCGAGGAGGTCGGCGTCTCCCCGCTGGCCGACGACGGCGGGCGCGGCTACCGGCGGCGGGTCACCGACCTGGTCCGGTCCGGCCGGGCGTACGCCCGGTTCGTCGACGGCCGGGTGGTGTTCAAGGCGGAACTGGCGGTGGTGACCCGCCGGACCGCCCAGGTGCAGGGGGTCTGGGTGGCTCCCGAGTGGCGGGGTCGGGGCATCGCGACGGCGGCGATGGCGGCCGTGGTGCGGGACGCGCTGCTCCGGGTGGCCCCGACGGTCAGCCTCTACGTCAACGACTTCAACCGGCCCGCCCGCCGGGTCTACGAGCGGTGCGGCTTCCGCCCCGTCGGCACCCTAGCCACGGTGCTCTTCTGACGCCACGGGCCGCCCGCAGGCTGCCCGGAGGCGGTGCCCGGACATCTGCTCTGCTCCGGGTATGCGAGCGCGGGTTGTCGCCGCGACGGGGAGGTGGGTGCCGACCGTCGGCGGGCGGGGCGCGGGCGCCGGTGGCGGCCTCAATGTAGTGGCCCGGTCGGTCGCCCGCCGGCCCGCCACCCTCCACCGGGGCACGCGGTCCGCCCGGTTTCGCCGGGCTTGTCGCCCTTGTCGAGCGGAGATATGTCACCGACAGTGCGGGATGCTAACGCTTCGCTCAAGTCAACTGATCGTTTGCCGGGCTTTCGCGCACGCACGATGAGCGAAGCTGGGTTAGGCTGTGGGCCATGTGTGGAATCGTGGGTTACGCCGGCGCGCGCCCGGCGCTCGGCATCGTGCTCGACGGACTGCGGCGGTTGGAATACCGCGGCTACGACTCGGCCGGCGTCGCCATCGTCTGCGACGGTCAGCTGCTGACCGAGAAGAAGGCCGGCAAGCTGGCCAACCTGGAGAAGGTCCTCTCGGAGCGGGCCGCCGAGGACCCGACCTCCTGCGCGGCCAGCCCCATCGGCATCGGCGACGGCACCACCGGCATCGGGCACACCCGCTGGGCCACCCACGGCGGTCCGACCGACCGCAACGCGCATCCGCACCTGGCCCCCGACGGCCGCGTCGCCGTGATCCACAACGGCATCATCGAGAACTTCGCGAAGCTCCGCGCCGAGTTGGAGGCGGACGGCGTCCAGTTCACCAGCGACACCGACACCGAGTGCGCCGCCCACCTGCTGTCGGCGGCGCTGGCCGACCTGCGCGGGGCCGGCGAGACCGACAGCCCGCAGCTGCTGGCCTCGGCCATGCGCGTCGTCTGCCGGCGGCTGGAGGGCGCCTTCACCCTGCTGGCCGTCGACGCCGGCATCCCCGGCGCGGTGGTCGGTGCCCGGCGCAACTCGCCGCTGGTGGTCGGCCGGGGCGACGGGGAGAACTACCTCGCCAGCGACGTCGCCGCGTTCATCGAGCACACCCGCGACGCGGTGGAGCTCGGCCAGGACCAGATCGTCCTGATCACCGGCGACTCCATCGAGATCACCGACTTCGACGGCCAGCCCGCCAGCGGCAAGGACTTCCACATCGACTGGGACTCCTCGGCCGCGGAGAAGGGCGGCTACGACTGGTTCATGCTCAAGGAGATCGAGGAGCAGCCGCAGGCCATCGCGGACACGCTGCTCGGCCGCCTCACCGACAGCGGCGAGATCATGCTCGACGAGGTCCGCCTCAGCGACCAGGACCTGCGCGACGTCGACAAGATCTTCATCGTGGCCTGCGGCACCTCGTACCACGCCGGCCTCGTCGCCAAGTACGCCATCGAGCACTGGACCCGCATCCCCTGCGAGGTGGAGCTGGCCAGCGAGTTCCGCTACCGCGACCCGGTCCTCGACCGGTCCACGCTCATCGTGGTCATCTCGCAGTCCGGCGAGACCATGGACACCCTGATGGCGCTGCGCCACGCCAAGGAGCAGAAGGCCCGCGTGCTGGCCATCTGCAACACCAACGGCTCCACCATCCCGCGCGAGTCCGACGCGGTGCTGTACACGCACGGCGGCCCGGAGATCGCCGTCGCGTCGACCAAGGCGTTCCTCACCCAGGTCGTCGCGTGCTACCTGATCGGCCTGCACCTGGCCCAGGTACGCGGGATCAAGTTCGCCGACGAGGTGGGCGCGGTGGTGGCCCAGCTCCAGGAGATGCCGGGCAAGCTGCGCGAGCTGCTGGAGCGCATCGAGCCGGTCCGCGAGCTGGCCCGCGACCTGAAGTCCGAGCCCACCGTGCTCTTCATCGGCCGGCACGTCGGGTACCCGGTGGCCCTGGAGGGCGCGCTCAAGCTGAAGGAACTGGCGTACATGCACGCCGAGGGCTTCGCCGCGGGTGAGCTGAAGCACGGCCCGATCTCGCTGATCGACAAGGGCACCCCGGTGATCTGCGTGGTGCCGTCCCCGGTCGGCCGGGGCATGCTGCACGACAAGGTCGTCTCCAACATCCAGGAGGTGCGGGCGCGCGGCGCCCGGACCATCGTGATCGCGGAGGAGGGCGACGAGGCGGTGGTCCGCTACGCCGACCACCTGATCTACGTGCCGCGTACGCCGACGCTGCTCGCGCCGCTGGTCACCACCGTGCCGTTGCAGGTGCTCGCGGCCGAGATCGCCGCCGCCCGTGGGCACGACGTCGACCAGCCCCGCAACCTCGCGAAGTCCGTCACCGTCGAGTAGCCCCACCCGCACGCCCGACCGGGCCCCGTCCACCGCGCCAGCGCGGAGGGGGGGCCCGGCTCGTTTCCGGGCCGTGGCCCGGCCTGTTCCGGGCCGTGGCCCGGCTCGTCTCCGGGGCGTAGCCCGGCCTGTTCCGGGGCGTGGCCAGGCTCGTTTCCGGGGCGTGGTCGCTACGGGATGGCGGTGCGCGGGCTGGTGCCCGCGCGGTCGGGCGAGGTGCGACGGCTCGGCGGGCTCTCACCCGCCCAGCACCACCCGGGCCATGCCGTCCAGCGCCGGGTTGTCGGCCTCCCAGTAGCCGGTGTGCCCGTGCCGGCCGCTGGGGAACGTCCGCCCGCCGAAGCCCGGACGGGCCGGGTCGGGCCCGAACCACAGCTCGCTCCCGCTCCCGCCGAGCAGCCCCGCCGCCGCGCCGAGCGGTGACGCGTTCAGCAGCGTGCGCCGGGCCAGTTCGTCGGGAGGCCGGACGAATCGGATCACGTCGTCGGGCGCGGTGCTCGCCCACACCTGCCCGGGCGGCAGGCCCAGCTCGGCGGCGTGCGTCACGCCGACCCCCGGTGAGCCGACGAAGACCAGCGCGTCGGCGGCCAGCCCGTGGTCGCGGGCGGCGGTGCCGACCACCAGCGACCCGTAGCTGTGCCCCAGCACGGTCTGCCGGCCCGGCGGCCCGTCGTGGGTGGCGCGCAGCCCCTCCTGGAACCGGTGCAGCGCCGGGCCGGCGTCGTGGGCCTGCCCGGACCGGGCCGCCTCGTGCAGGAAGTCCGGGGCGTCGTAGTCCAGCCAGAGCACCGCCGCGGTCTCCTCGCCGGGGGCGAGGGCGGCGCAGCGGGACAGCACCCGCCCCGCCCGGCCCAGCTCGCCGGGGACGTCGTCGAGACCGGCCGTCATCCCCGGCACGTACGTCAGCACCCGGCCCGCCCGGTCGGGGTTGCCCAGCGCCACCACCGCCCGACCCTCGCCGCCCGGATCGAGCCCCAGCAGGTACGCCCGCGGCCCGTCGGGGGTGGCCAGCCGCGCGGTCAACCCGTCCAGCCCGGCGAGGGCTCCCTCGACCCGGAGCAGCCCGGCCAGCTCGGCCGGCCCGGGCGGCACCCGGTCGAGCAGCCGACGTCGCTCGGCGAGCAGATCGTCGCGGCGCGCCCCGAGCAGCAGCCGGTTGGCCTGGTCCCGGGCGGTCACCGGCACCCCGTCGAGGCGACCGACCAGCTCCGGCTCGTGCACCACCAGCCAGCGGCGCTGTGCCGGGGTGAGCCCCGTCCACCAGGGGAGCACCAGCGTCGGGTCGGCG
>NZ_JAMOKF010000508.1 GCF_023656545.1 Micromonospora phytophila
CAGCCCGAGGGCGAGCGCCTCCTCCCGGGCCTTCCACGTGGCGGAGTCCCTCTCCGCCGCCCGCTCGGCGTCGGCCAGCGACCGCACGGTGGCCTGCGCCTTCTCCTGGGCGGCGACCGCCCCGGCGTGCCGGGCGTCCAGGTCGGCGTTGTCCCGGTCCGCCTCGGTAGACTGCTCGGCCACGGCGTCCAGGTCGGCCTGCGCCTTCTCGGCCCGGGTCCGGGCGTCGGTGTGCGCGGCGGCGAGTCGCTCGATCTCCTCGCCGGCGCTGGTGGTCCGGGCGCGGGCGGAGTTGACCTGGCCGGTCAGCCGGGCCAGCCCCTCGCGGCGGTCGGCGATGGCCTTGGCCGCGGCGACCAGCTCGCGCTCGGCGGCGGCGAGCTGCCGTTCCAGCTCCTGCCGGTGCTCCACCGCCTCGGCGAGCCGGATCTGGTCGTCGGTGAGCGCGGCGCGCAGCTCCTCCTCCTGCTCACGGACCCGCTCCGCCTCCGCCTCCAACTGGTCGGGGTCGCGGCCCGGGCGCTCGTCGTCGGCGGTCGTGCTGAGGTGGCGCAGCCGCTCCCGGGCGAGCTGCTCGATGGATCGGAACCGCTCGGAGAGGGCGGAGAGCTTGTACCAGGTGTCCTGGGCGGCGGCGAGCAGCGGCGCGTCCTCGGCGAGCGCCGCCTCCAGCTCGCCGAGGCGGGCCTGGACCTCGGTGTGCTCGGCCTCGACCTGCTCGCGGCGCTCGCGCAGCGCGGTCTCGTCGGCAATCTCCTTGTCCAGGGTGGCGCGCAGGGTGGCCAGGTCGTCGGCGAGCAGCCGCAGCCGGGCGTCGCGCAGGTTGGCCTGGATGGCCGCGGCCCGGCGGGCCACCTCGGCCTGCCGGCCCAGCGGCTTGAGTTGACGGCGCAGCTCGGCGGTGAGGTCGGTGAGCCGGTTGAGGTTGGTCTGCATCGCGTCGAGCTTCCGCAGCGCCTTTTCCTTGCGCTTGCGGTGCTTGAGGACGCCGGCCGCCTCCTCGATGAACGCCCGCCGGTCCTCCGGCTTGGCGTGCAGCATGCCGTCGAGCCGGCCCTGCCCGACGATGATGTGCATCTCCCGGCCGATGCCGGAGTCCGACAGCAGCTCCTGGATGTCGAGCAGACGGCAGGAGTCGCCGTTGATCTCGTACTCGCTCTCGCCGGAGCGGAACATCCGGCGGGTGATGGAGACCTCGGTGTACTCGATCGGCAGCGCGCCGTCGGTGTTGTCGATGGTGAGGGTGACCTCCGCGCGGCCCAGCGGGGCCCGGCCGGCGGTGCCGGCGAAGATGACGTCCTCCATCTTGCCGCCGCGCAGCGCCTTGGCGCCCTGCTCGCCCAGCACCCAGGCGATGGCGTCGACGACGTTGGACTTGCCGGAGCCGTTCGGGCCCACCACGCAGGTGATCCCCGGCTCCAGCTTGAGCGTCGTCGCGGAGGCGAAGGATTTGAAGCCCTTCACCGTCAGGCTCTTGAGATGCACCTTCTCGATCCTCGTCCAGTGGCCGCCGTACCGTCGCCGGCTGCGCGGACCTGGTGGACCCGCAGACTAACCCGGTGCCGGGATCCAGCCGGTACGCGACCCGCCTGGTGAACGGCGGGCCGGAGGGTTCGCGGGGGTCGCGCGACGGCGGACCGGTGCTCCTGCGGCGGTGCCGCGACGACGTTTCCCCGCGTCCGGCGGACGCGGTTCCGCAGCCGATTCGGCAAGATCACGAATTGTCGTCGGCGGAAGGCTGCGAACAGAACTGCGCGCCGGCACATAAGTGTCGGCGCGCCTTTTCGTGTGGTGCGATTCAGTTTTCCGACCCGGAGATCAGGTCAGCGCGGGCTCGGCCAGACGGAGCAGATCGTCCGCCTCCGCCGCGGCCGCCGCGAGCCGATCGTTCTCGGCACGCAGCCGCGTGATCTCGAACTCCAGTGCCTGAACCCTGGAACGCAGTCGGGTGACCTCGTCGAGCAGACGCCGATCGGGCGCCGCACCTACGTGGCCGTACAGGGCCTTCGCCATGTTGACTCCTTGATATGCGCTGCCGGAAAGGCCGGCCAACGCGCGCCCATGTGTACGCGGCTGTCATCCCAGGCGATTCTGGGCATGAGCGGGCGCGACTGGCGACACCTATATATTGAGCCGATAACCCCTCCTTCGTCAAGTTCTCGCAGGCCGTAGATCATCTCCACGTCGACCTGTCCACTTGTCGGGGGGCTGCCACCTGGGCGCGGACACTCTCTGTCCGGACACCTTGACTCTACGCCGGAATCCCGGGAAGTCCCTACCCCGCTGCCCGAGTTCCCCTTAACTCTTCCTTAGCCACGTTGCCGCTGCTCACGCCCGACACGTAGCGTCACCCCGGCCCGCAACCGACCCGTGGAGGCGACAGGCGTGTACGGCTGGACCGACCCGATCGACCCCGACAGCACCCCCCGGCGTCCTGAGCAGCCGCTCGGCGACGAGCCCCCGGCCTGGCTGACCGAACGCCCCGAGCCGAAGTCGGCCTACCTGTTCGGAGACGACCCGGACCAGCCCGCCGACGAGTGGCACCGCGACCAGCCGACCGCGCGCTGGCAGCCCGAACCCGCCGCCGAGCCGACCGGGCGCTGGCAGCCCGAGGACGTCGACCCGGGCGAGCACCGGCAGCCCTGGACCGGGACGGGCGAGACCCACCGGGCCGACCCGTACCAGACCGACCGTCCGGGCGACGAACGGTCGTTCCCGCTGGCCGCGACGCCG
>NZ_JAMOKF010000509.1 GCF_023656545.1 Micromonospora phytophila
GTGCACGATCACGTCCCCGGCGCGTGCGGTCGCCACGATGGCGCACCGGTGGCCCCGGCGCGGACTACGCAGCACCCGGCGCAGCCGGCCCGTCCAGGCGCTGCCAGCGCCCAGCGCGTCGGCGTCGGCGACCTCGAACGGGTCCGCCCAGGAGATCCGGGTGGCCAGCGCGCTGGCCAGGGCCAGCACCACGTCCGGCCTGACCCGCAACGGGAACCTCTCGATCAGGCCGAGCGTGTGCTCGCGGGCCCAGGCGTCCAGCCCGGCCTGGTCCGGCAGCACGCCCATGTCGGTCGTCGTCGGCAGCGCGTCGCGCCACCCGGTCAGCCCGCCGGTGTCCCACTCGGGCCGGTGCCAGACCGCGGTGGCGGACGGCACCAGCGGGTGGGGCGCCTCCAGCAGCGCCCGGGCCGTCTCGGCGGCGGTGTCCGGGTCGGTGCCGAGCACGTTCGCCAGCCCCTCGGCCGTCGCCCGATCGCTCGCGGCCGGGGCGCAGAGCGCGAGCAGCAGCCACGCGCCGAGCGGGGAGGCGACGTGGTGCTCGGCTCCGATCGCGGCGTGCAGTCGCTCGGCGTACCCGGACAGCGGCCCGTGCAGGTCGGTCGTCATGCCCCCACTGTGCCTGACCCGCGTCGCCGGGGCATGGCGGCGGTATCAGCCGTCGTTCACGACCACAGCTCGAACGGCTCATCGATCGCCTCGCCGGCCAGGAAGGGAAGGATCAGGTCGGGCAGTCGGCCCGGATAGAAGCGGGCCGGGCTGGCCACCACCTCGGGCAGCGGCCACCAGCGGAAGCCGAAGTAGTCCTCCCGCTCGTAGTCGAGCCGGTGCGTCTCGTCCACGTCCGGTCCCGGCCGGTCCAGCCGTACCGCGACGATCACCTCATCCTGGTGGTGGCGGAGCTGGCGGTGCAGGAAGCTGGCCCGTCGCCGCCAGGTCGCCGCGCCGACCTGGTCCGGGGTGATCTCGATGCCGGTCTCCTCGCGCAGCTCGCGTACCGCCGTGTCCCGGTACGTCTCGCCGACGTCCATGCCGCCGCCGGGTAGCTCCCACCACGTACCGAGCCGGGGGTGGTCCGGGTCGCGGGTGTGGAACAGCAGCAACCGGTCGGCGGCGTCGCGGACCACCACCCGCACCGCGCGCCGCTCGATGATGGGCAGGTCCCGGGGCAGCTCGATCGGTTCCACGGCACCAGTCTGCCCGGGCCGCCGCCCGCTCGGCCGGTCGGCGCGGGCCCGGGTAGGCTGCCCGCCGTGGCTGGTCTGTTGAGGAGTGTGGCGGCGCGCATCGGTCGAGTGGGCGCGGTGATCCCGTCGCCCCGGCGTTCCGGGCCCGCCCCGGCCCAGGTGGCCCGGCGTCGGCAGGTGAGCGCGTTGCAGCGGCGCGAGCTGACCTACGCGCCGGAGCGGGACGGCCAGGCCGACCCGGGGGAGATCGTCTGGACCTGGGTGCCGTACGAGGACGACCCGCGTCAGGGCAAGGACCGGCCGGTGCTGGTGGTCGGCCGGCACAGCCGCACCCTGTTCGGGCTGATGCTCTCCAGCCAGGGCGAGCGGGACGGGCAGCGGCACTGGCTGGCGCTTGGGCCCGGCGACTGGGACCGGGACAACCGGCCGAGCTGGGTCCGGCTGGACCGGGTGCTCACCATGCGTGAGGACAGCATCCGCCGCGAGGGTGCCGTGCTGGACCGTCCCCGCTTCGACCGGGTGGGCCAGGCGCTGCGCGCCGGCTACGGCTGGCGCTGACCCCGGCCGCCGGTCCGGGCCAGGGCGGAACACCTGGTGCCGGTCCGGAAATGCCAACGACCCTTGACGCGGTCGGCTTGGGCTGTATATTCAACCTATCGGTTTATAAACCAGATGGTTGAGAGTGGGCGATGACAGCAGATCCGGTCAGCACCGTTTTCGCCGCCCTCGCCGATCCGACCCGGCGGGCCATCCTGGCCCGGCTGGCCGCCGGCGAGGCGACCGTCAACGAGCTGGCGGAGCCCTTCCCGATCAGCGTGCAGGCCATCTCCAAGCACCTCACCGTGCTGGAGCGGGCCGGGCTGATCGTCCGTACCCGGGAGGCGCAGTGGCGCCGGTGCCGGTTGGACCCGGCGCCGCTGCGCACGCTCGCCGAGTGGCTCGAGCAGTACCGCCGGCTCTGGGACGAGCGTTACGACACCTTGGACGACTACCTGCGAGACCTGAAGGAGAACAGCGATGACCCAGATCGGTGACCTCGTGCTCGACCTCCCGTCCGACCGGGAGATCACCCTCACCCGCGCCTTCGACGCGCCGCGCGAGCTGGTCTACGCCGCGCACACCCAGGCCGAGCACCTGAAGCGGTGGTGGGGGCGCGGCAACCCGCTCGACGTCGAGATCGACTTCCGGGAGGGCGGGCGCTACCGCTTCGTCGAGCACGCCAAGGACGGCAACGACTACGCCTTCCGCGGCGAGTTCCGGGAGATCGTCGTACCGGAGCGGATCGTGCAGACCTTCGAGTTCGAGGGCATGCCGGGGCACGTGGCCGTGGAGACCCTGGTCTTCACCGAGCGCGACGGTGGCACCGTGGTCACCGGCACCACCCGCTTCGACACCACCCAGGAGCGTGACGGCATGATCGACTCCGGCATGGCCCAGGGGGCCGCCGAGTCGTACGCCGCCCTGGAGCGCCACCTCCGCACGCTGGCCTGACCCGGAGCCGGGCGCCGCGGCCAGGTCCGTGACGCCCGGGCCGCCGGTTATCGG
>NZ_JAMOKF010000510.1 GCF_023656545.1 Micromonospora phytophila
CGGTGTCGTGAGTCGGTTTCGTGGCTGACGCGGTGGGGCATCAGCGTTGCTGCCGGCGGGTGGACCCCGCCGGCAGTACCGTCTGATCCGGAGGTAGCGCGTGTCGAAGGAAACCGAGAAGCAGCGCTGGCAGCGCAACTTCGCCGATCTGCTGCAGGAGCTGCGGGTCGCCCAGACCGGTGTGCAGATCCTCTTCGCCTTCCTGCTCACCCTGCCGTTCAGCAACGGCTTCACTCGGACGAGCGGTTTCCAGAAGGACGTCTACATCGTCTCGCTGCTGTCGGCGGCCGCCGCCACCGCGATGATCATTTCTCCGGTGGCGTTCCACCGGGCGTTGTTCCGGCAGGGCCGCAAGCCGGAGCTGGTCCGGTTCGCCCACCGGATGGCCAGCGGCGGCCTCGCCTTCATGCTGATCTCGATGGTCTCGGCGGTGCTGCTGATCACCGACTTCGTGCTCGACCGGCCGATCGCCTTCCTACTCAGCGCCCTCACCGCGCTCTGGTTCCTCACCTTCTGGGTGTTCCTGCCGATGGCCCGCCGCAGCTGGGGCGAGGACGACGTGAACGAGGAGGAGGACGAGCCTCGGGCCCCCTCCGGAGACTGAGCCGCGCCGCGCCGAGCAAAAGACCAAGATCGATCGTTCCGCCACGCTACCCCTGGGTAACACCCGGGGGTAGCGTGGCGTTTGTCGAGCACGTTGACGCAGCCGGACCGAGGTTCGAGGGGGCAGCCGTGACCACGACGCAGAACAGCCGATCCGTGCCGGACGAGTCCGGCGACGGCCCCGAGCAGGCCGCGACGAGCGGCGGCGGCAGCACGGCCGGCACGGCCGGGCCGCTGCCGAAGGAGGCGGGTCAGGTCTCCGAGAAGGAGGCCCGCCAGGTCGCCGAGGCCGCCCGGGAGTCCTCCTGGGACCGACCCAGCTTCGGCAAGGAGCTCTTCCTCGGCCGGTTCCGGCTCGACCTGATCAACCCCTGGCCCCGCTCCGACTCGGCGGACGGCGACCGGGCCGACGACTTCCTCGGCCGGCTCCGGGAGTTCCTCGCCTCCGAGGTGGACGGTGCGGCGATCGAGCGCGACGCCTCCATCCCGGACGAGACCTTCCAGGGGCTGGCCCGGCTCGGCGCCTTCGGCATGAAGATCGACCGGTCGTACGGCGGGCTCGGGTTGAGCAACCTGCACTACTGCCGGGCGCTGATGCTGGCCGGCTCGGTCAGCCCGGCCATCGGCGCGCTGCTCTCCGCACACCAGTCCATCGGCGTGCCGCAGCCGCTGAAGATGTTCGGCACCGCCGAGCAGAAGCAGCGGTTCCTGCCCCGGCTCGCCGCCGGCGAGGTCTCCGCGTTCCTGCTCACCGAGCCCGACGTCGGCTCCGACCCGGCCCGGCTGGCCACCACCGCCGAGCCGACGCCCGACGGCACCGGCTACCGGCTCAACGGCGTCAAGCTCTGGGCCACCAACGGCACCGTCGCCACCCTGCTCGTGGTGATGGCCCGCGTCCCGGCCGCCGAGGGGCGCCGCGGCGGGATCACCGCCTTCGTGGTCGAGGGCGACGCCGAGGGCATCACCGTCGAACGGCGCAACGCCTTCGTCGGCCTGCGCGGCCTGGAGAACAGCCTCACCCGCTTCCACGACGTGTTCGTGCCCCGGGAGAACGTCATCGGCGGCGAGGGCAAGGGCCTCAAGATCGCCCTGACCACCCTGAACACCGGGCGGCTGTCGCTGCCGGCCATGTGCGTCGGCGCCGGCAAGTGGGCGTTGAACGTGGCCCGGGAGTGGGCCGCGGACCGGGTGCAGTGGGGCCGGCCCGTCGGCGAGCATGAGGCGGTGGCCCAGAAGCTCTCCTTCATCGCCGCGACGACGTACGGCATGGAGACCATGCTCGACCTCTGCTGCCTGCTCGCCGACGACGACCACAACGACATCCGGATCGAGGCGGCCCTGGTCAAGCTCTACGCCAGCGAGATGGCGTGGCGGATCGCCGACGAGCTGATCCAGATCCGGGGCGGTCGCGGCTACGAGACGGCCGACTCGCTGGCCGCGCGGGGCGAACGCCCCGCCGCCGTCGAGCAGTTGCTGCGCGACCTGCGGATCAACCGGATCTTCGAGGGATCGACCGAGATCATGCACCTGCTGATCGCCCGGGAGGCGGTCGACGCGCACCTGTCGGTCGCGGGGGACATCATCGACCCGGACGCCGGGCTCGGCCGCAAGGCCCGCGCCGGCGCCCGGGCCGGCGCTTTCTACGCGAGGTGGCTGCCGACGCTCGCCGTCGGCCGGGGGCAGAGCCCCTCGGCGTACGCCGAGTTCGGTCCCCTCGCCGGCCACCTGCGCCAGGTCGAGCGCTCCTGTCGCAAGCTGGCCCGCTCCACGTTCTACGCGATGTCCCGCTGGCAGGGAAAGATGGAGCGCAAGCAGGCGTTCCTCGGCCGGATCGTCGACATCGGCGCGGAGCTGTTCGCGATGTCCGCGGTCTGCGTCCGCGCCTACGCCGAGCGCGACACCCGGCCGGAGAACGTCGAACTGGCCGACCTGTTCTGCCGGCAGGCCCGGGTCCGGGTCGACGCGCTCTTCACCGCGCTCTGGGAGAACACCGACTCGGTCGACACGGCCGCCGCGAAGCGGATCCTCGCCGGGCGCTACGCCGGCCTGGAGGAGGGCGTGATCACCCCGGCCGACGACCTGCCCTGGGTGGCCCGCTGGTCGCCCG
>NZ_JAMOKF010000511.1 GCF_023656545.1 Micromonospora phytophila
CGGCGGAGGCCGGGACGACGCCGGGCCGGCGCCGACCGGCCCGCCACCCACCAGCCGGCGGCGAGCCGGGCCGGGCGCAACCTGCCGGCCGCCATCGCGGTCGGCCTCGGCCTCGGCGCCCTGATCGTGGTGCCGCTCTTCCTCTACCGACCCGCCTTCCTGCTGGTGGTGGCCGCCGCGGTGGGGGTCGGTATCTGGGAGATGGCCCGGGCGGTACGGCGCAGCGGCGCCCACCCGCCGCTGGTGCCGTTGATCGCCGGCGGGGTGCTCACCGTCGGGCTGGCGTGGTTCGCCGGTCCCGACGCGCTCAGCCTCGGCCTGCTGGTGACGGTGCTGGGGACGATGGTCTGGCGGCTCGGCGACGGGCCGGGCGGCTTCCAACGGGACCTGACCGCGGCCACCCTGATCGCCGTGTACGTGCCGTTCCTCGGCGGGTTCGCCGCGCTCCTCGCGGCGGTGCCCGACGACGGCCACCTGCGGGTGCTGGTGACCATCGTCGCGGTGGTGCTCTCCGACACCGGCGGGTACGCGGCCGGCGTCTCCTTCGGCAAGCATCCGATGGCGCCCTCGGTGAGCCCGAAGAAGTCCTGGGAGGGCTTCGCCGGCTCGGTCACCGCCGCGGCGGCGGGCAGCGCCCTGCTGATCTGGGTGCTCTTCGACGTGGCCCCCTGGTGGGGTGCGCTCTTCGGGCTGGCGGTCTCCTGTGCCGCCGTCCTCGGTGACCTGGCCGAATCCATGATCAAGCGCGATCTCGGGGTGAAGGACATGAGCAACCTGCTCCCCGGGCACGGTGGCCTGATGGACCGGCTCGACTCGATCCTGTTCGCGGTGCCGACCGCGTACCTGCTGCTGGCGGTCTTCGCCCCGGTGGTGAACTGAGGCATGAATCACCGGGTTCTGCCGGTCCCGTCCGGGCGGCGGGGGCCGATTCGGCACCTCCGGACGGGTGCGTCCCACGGCGGGCGTGACAGACTGGACACGCCATGACGAGCCTGCCCCTGATTCCTGTCGACCCGGACGCCCAAGGCACCCGCCGGGCCGCCATGCCACCCCGACACCTCGCCGACCTCGACCTGGCCGGCCGCCGCGCCCTGGTCACCGAGCTGGGGGAGCCGGCGTTCCGCGCCAAGCAGGTCTCCACCCACTACTTCGGCCGCCTCGTGCGCGACCCGGAGCAGATGACCGACCTGCCGGCGGCGACCCGGGAGAAGCTCGCCGACCAGCTCCTGCCCCGGCTGCTGACGCCGGTGCGCGAGCTGGCCTGCGACGACGGCGCGACCCGCAAGGCGCTCTGGCGGCTGCACGACGGCTCGCTGGTGGAGAGCGTGCTGATGGGCTACCCCGACCGGGTGACCGTCTGCATCTCCAGCCAGGCCGGCTGCGGCATGGCCTGCCCGTTCTGCGCCACCGGCCAGGCGGGGCTGACCCGCAACCTCTCCACCGCGGAGATCGTCGACCAGGCGGTCTACCTCGCCGGCGTGGCCGCCTCCGGCGCGGTGGCCGGGTCGCCCCCGCGGTTGTCCCACGTGGTCTTCATGGGCATGGGCGAGCCACTGGCCAACTACTCCCGGGTGGTCGGCGCGATCCGCCGGCTGGTCGAGCCGGCCCCGGAGGGGCTCGGTCTGTCCCAGCGGCACATCACCGTTTCCACGGTCGGGCTGGTTCCGGCCATCCGCCGACTGGCCAGCGAAGACCTCTCAGTGACCCTTGCGCTGTCGTTGCACGCCCCCGATGATGATCTGCGCGACGAACTCGTGCCGGTCAACCAGCGCTGGAAGGTGTCCGAGGTGCTGGACGCGGCGTGGGACTACGCCGACCGCACAGGGCGCCGCGTGTCGATCGAATACGCGATGATCAAGAACGTGAACGACCAGCCGTGGCGAGCTGACCTGCTCGGTCGGCTGTTGGCCGGCAAGTTGGCCCACGTGAACCTCATCCCGCTCAACCCGACTCCGGGCAGCCGCTGGGACGCCAGCCCGAAGCCGGTCGAGCGGGAGTTCGTCCGGCGGTTGCGCGACGCCGGGGTGTCCACCACGGTGCGGGACACCCGGGGGCGCGAGATCGACGGAGCATGTGGGCAGCTCGCCGCCGCCGAGGACAGGGACACCGACCGGGCCGGGGAGACCACCGCGTGACCGGGCGTAGCGAACGAGACCAGGAGACATAGTGGCGAGTCAGGGTCAGCGTTTCCGGCGCAAGGCGCTCCGCCGGGGATACAAGGTCGACGAGGTGGACGCCTTCCTGGACCGGGTCGAGGCGACGCTCGCCGGTCAGCCGGTCGGCGCGCCCGTCGCCTCCCAGGAGGTCCACGACGTCGTCTTCCGGGTCCGCTTCAACGGCTACGACGAGTGGCAGGTCGACCTGCACCTGGACCGGGTCGAGCGGCAGCTGGCCGAGCTGGAGGAGCGCGGTGGCGTCGCCGGCCGCGGCGGCGACCCCCGGATGTCCGACCGGCTCGGCCCGCCGGACCGGATGGGCCCCCCGATGCGGGACGACCGCGGCATGTCGCCGGTACCGCAGCCGATGCCGCCCCGGGTGATGCCGGCGCAGGCCGGCCCGCCCGCCGACCGCTACGGCCGCTACGACGAGCCGACCGGCGCCTACGCCGGTGGCTACGACGCCCCCCGGGGCGGCTACGAACCGCCGCGCGGCCCGGGCGGCCCCGGCCCGGCTCCGATGGGGCCGGGCGCCCCGAT
>NZ_JAMOKF010000512.1 GCF_023656545.1 Micromonospora phytophila
CGGGCGTCGAGGGCGGCCCGGAAGCCGGCCACCGCCGCCGCCGAGACGCGCAGCGCCGCCGAGCGGGTCGGGTGGCGCAGCGCGACGGGCGCGTGGTCCAGCTGGGTGGGCAGGCTGGCGGTGAGCGCCGGCCGGTAGAGGTCGAAGGGCGGCGGCACGGCGGGCGGGCCGAGCGGTCGTACCGCCGGGTCGGTCAGCTCGACCCCGGCGGGCGCCGTCGGGTTGGCGACCACCGTGCCGGTGACCTCGACGACGGTCTCCTCGGTGAGCGCGTCGACGGCCGCGCGCACGGCCGGGTCCGTGACCACCACCTGGGCGAGGCCGGCGGCGTCCCGGACGATCAGGAAGGCCACCGACTTGAGCAGCCGGCGGCGGTGCACCCAGCCGGCGATCCGGACGGTCTCGCCGACCTGGGTGGGAAGTTGGGTGGAAAGGATGCGTTGCACGGCGGTACCTCCTTGATCATCGCAACGCGATCCCAGGGAGGTGTGGGCGAGCGGGAACCTCGCGGTGCCACCACACTTCGCCCCCGCGGGCGGGGGCCTCATTCGTCGCCTGATGACCGGGGCCAGCCGGGCGGGCTCTACTGGGCGCGGACGCCGTTCTTCCCGCAGCTCGGGAGGGTCTTCGCGCGCCGGCGCCAGACCGCCTCTCAGCAACCGGCGGCTCTCTGCGCTGGCGGGTCCGGGCGCTACTCGGCTCCGTCACAGCTTTGCCGGGCACGCTAGCACCCGGGCGCGCTGTCGTGTGACGGGATTATTGCCGACCCCGGTGTCCGGCGTCACAAGATTTCCGGCGTGACGGCGGTCGCCCGACGTGCATCGACGGCCACCGACGGGCGTAGGCTCGGTTTTGTGACGATCGAGCACTCCGCGCCGACGACCCAGCAGGCAGAGCGCACCGCGACGCCCGCCCCCGAGGGGCGGCGCATGTTGCGGATCGAGGCGCGCAACGCCGAGACGCCGATCGAGCGCAAACCGCCGTGGATCAAGGTCAAGGCCAAGATGGGCCCGGAGTACACCCAACTGCGCGGGCTGGTCTCGCGCGAGGGGCTGCACACCGTCTGCCAGGAGGCCGGCTGCCCCAACATCTACGAGTGCTGGGAGGACCGGGAGGCCACCTTCCTCATCGGTGGCGACCAGTGCACCCGGCGCTGCGACTTCTGCCAGATCGACACCGGCAAGCCGGCCGAGTTCGACGCCGACGAGCCCCGCCGGGTCGCGGAGTCGGTGGTCTCCATGGGCCTGCGTTACGCCACCATCACCGGTGTGGCCCGCGACGACCTGCCCGACGGCGGCGCCTGGCTCTACGCCGAGACGGTCCGGCAGATCCACGCCCTGCAGCCCGGCTGCGGCGTCGAGCTGCTGATCCCCGACTTCAACGCCGTCCCCGAGCAGCTCGCCGAGGTCTTCGGCTCCCGGCCCGAGGTGCTCGCGCACAACGTCGAGACCGTGCCGCGGATCTTCAAGCGGATCCGGCCGGCGTTCCGCTACGAGCGCTCCCTCGACGTGATCCGGCAGGCCCGCGCCGACGGCCTGGTCACCAAGTCCAACCTGATCCTGGGCATGGGCGAGGAGCGCGCCGAGATCTCCCAGGCGCTGCGCGACCTGCACGAGGCGGGCTGCGAACTGATCACCATCACGCAGTACCTGCGGCCGACGCCCCGGCACCACCCGGTGACCCGCTGGGTCAAGCCGGAGGAGTTCGTCGAGCTGCGCGAGGAGGCCGAGGAGATCGGCTTCGCCGGCGTGATGAGCGGGCCGCTGGTGCGCTCGTCGTACCGCGCCGGCCGGCTCTACAAGCAGGCCCTGGAGGCCCGCGAGGGCGCCACGGTCACCGCCGTCTGACACCCCGGCCGACGCGCCGGCACCGCTGGCGTCGCGGGCCGGCGGCCGAGTGCCATGATCAGCCCATGACCACGGGGGTACGCCAGGAGCGACGCGACGCGTCGCCCCCGCGGCCGGCCGCCCGGCGGCCCCGACTGCCGACGGTCCTGGCCGTGCTCGCGATCGTCGCCGGGGTGGCGTACCGCCTCGGTCTGCTGCTGCACGACGCGCCGCCGACGAACAGCGACGAGGCCACCATGGGGCTGGCCGCGCTGCACATCTCCCGCGGGCAGGAGTTCCCCGTCTGGTTCTACGGCCAGGCGTACATGGGCACGTTGGAGGCGTGGCTGGCCGCGCCGGTGTTCGCGCTGGCCGGGCCGTCGACGCTGGGGCTGCGCCTGCCGACCCTCGCGCTGTACGCCCTCTTCGTGCTGCTGGCCTGGCGGTTGACGCTGCGGCTGACCGGGGACGGGTGGTTCGCCCTGCTGGTCGTGGCGCTGCTCGCGCTCGGCTCCGACCGGATCGTCAAGAACCAGCTGATCGCCGGTGGCGGCTACCCGGAGATGAACGCGGCCGGGGTGGCGCTGGCCCTGCTGGCGTACGACCTGGCGGCCGGTCGGCCGGGTCGCCGGCTGCCGCGCTGGGCGGCCTGGGGGTTCCTTGCCGGCCTGATGATCTGGGTGGACCCCCTGGTGCTGCCGTACGTCGCGGCCGCCGGGGCGGTGCTGGCGGCGTTCCGCTGGCGGGAGCTGCGGGGCCCGGCCGGCGCGCTGCTCGGGCTGGCCACCGTGCTCGGCGCCGCGCCGCTGCTGGTGCACAGCCTGCTGGCCGGCCGCAACCCGCTCGCCGCCGTGCTCACCGCCA
>NZ_JAMOKF010000513.1 GCF_023656545.1 Micromonospora phytophila
CTCTTCGACGCCCTGCCCGGTCCGCCGGGCCCGGGCATCGAGGCCCTGACCCGGGTGTACGCCGACCAGCATGCCCGGATCGCCGCGACCGGGCATCCCGGCCGGTTCCGGCTGCTGGTCGCCGCCGAGTCGGCCGGCGCGCTGATCGCCGTGGAGATGGGCGCCGCCGGACTGCCCTGGCGCGCCGAGGTGCACGACGAGATCCTCGCCGAGCTGCTCGGCGAGGCGTCCCCGGTCGGTGGCCCGCCCCGCCGGCTGGCGGAGCTCGCGGCCCGGATCGCCGACGCGTTCGGCGTACGCCAGCTGCACACCGACTCCCCGGCGGAGCTGTTGCGGGCGTTCGCCCGGGCCGGTGTGGAGCTACCCAACACCCGGGCCTGGGTGCTGCGCGGGGTGGACCACCCGGCGGTGCCGCTGGTCCTGGAATACAAGGAGCTCTACCGGATCTGGACGGCGCACAGCTGGGCCTGGCGCGACGCCTGGGTCCGCGACGGCCGGTTCCAGCCGGAGTACGTCCCGGCCGGGGTGGTCTCCGGCCGCTGGGCCAGCCGGGGCGGCGGCGCGTTGCAGATCCCCAAGGTGATCCGGCGGGCGGTGGTGGCCGACCCGGGCTGGCGGTTCGTGGTCGCCGACGCCGGCCAGCTGGAGCCGAGGGTGCTCGCCGCGGTCTCCGGCGACGCCCGCCTCGCCGCCGCCGGTGGCGCCGGTGACCTCTACGCCGCCCTCGCCCAGGACGCCTTCGGCGGTGACCGGGCCCGGGCCAAGGTGGCCCTGCTCGGCGCGATGTACGGGCAGACCGGCGGGATGGCGGTGCCGGCGCTGGCGGTGCTGCGGCGCAGCTACCCGATCGCCTTCGGCTACGTCGAGGCGGCCGCCCGCACGGGGGAGGCTGGCGGGCTGGTCCGCTCGTGGCTGGGGCGCACCTGCCCGCCGGGCACCGCCGGGTTCGGCGACCCCGACGAGGCGGCTGCCGACGAGGTCGCCGACCCGCAGTCGCCGCGCGCCCGGGCGGCCCGCTCCCGGGGCCGGTTCACCCGCAACTTCGTCATCCAGGCCACCGCCGCCGAGTGGGCCTCCACGCTGTTGGCCACGCTGCGCGCGGAACTGGGCGGCACCGGCGCCGAGCTGGTCTTCTTCCAGCACGACGAGGTGGTCGTGCACTGTCCGGCGGATCAGGCCGACGCGGTGGCCGGGGCGGTCACCCGGGCCGGGGAGCGGGCCGGCGCGCTGCTCTTCGGCGACACCCCGGTGCGGTTCCCGCTCGACCTGTCCATCGTCGACTGTTACGCCGACGCGGCATAGCGCACAATTTTCCCTTTTGCCCCGCTACCCACGGCCGGGCGTGCTCGTTGCTCCCGGTGTCCGTACGACGGGACGGGCCGGGCCATCGCGCCACGGTCCGCCCCACGGTGGAGGGGGCGCAGCTGAACCGGATCGCAGGAATGATCATCGCCGCAGGTGGGGGCCGCCGGATCGGCGGCCCGGAGGCGCTGCTGCACCAGGGGGAGAAGCCCCTGGTGAACCGGATGATCGACACGATGACCGAGGCGGGCTGCGAGCGGATCGTGGTCGTGCTGGGCGCCGCGGCCGACCAGGTCCGCGAGACGGCCGACCTGACCCGGGCCACGGTGGTGATCAACCGCGCGTGGGGGACCGGCGTCGGCTCGTCCATCCGGGCCGGTCTCGCCGCCCTCGACGACGAGGGGATCGAGGCGGTCGTGGTGGTCCCCGTCGACATGCCGGGACTGACCTCCGCCGCCGTCCGGCGGGTGACCGCGCTGCCGTACCCCGACGTGCTGGTCTGCGCCACCTACGGCGGGCTGCGCGGCTACCCGATGCTCTTCGGCCGCCGGCACTGGTCCGGCATCGCCACCCTGGCCAGCGCGGACGTCGGTGCGCGGCCCTACCTGCTGGCGCACAAGGACCAGATCGTCGACATCTCCTGCGACTCGGTGGCCGACGGCAGCCGGGTCGACACCCCGGAGCTGATGGCGCTCTACGGGCTGACCGTGCCGCCGCAGCGGGTGGGGGTGTAGCCGTTCGGCGGACCACGCCCGCGCAGGCGCTCTGCTATCCATGTCGCTGGGACAGCTTGCTCCACCACGGGGGAACAGAGTGAACATCGACGAGGACAGTGGCACCGAGGGCCGCACCGCCATCGCGTCGAGCTGATGACCCGGGAGGTGCCGGCCCCGGGCCGTGGGGTCGGCCCGTGACGCGTCCTCCGGCCGACCTCGTCGGCGCCGACGTGCCGGCCGAGGTGCTGACCCACAACACGCTCAACGGCGTGACCGGTGGCATCTGGCGTACCCGCCGGGGCGGGCGGCCGGCGGTGCTGAAACTGCTCAGCCCGCCTGGCCGCCCCGGGCCCATCCACTGGGCGGGCAGCGACGACCCGGGGCACTGGAACTACTGGCGGCGGGAGGTCGAGGCGTACCGCAGCGGGCTGGCCGGCGCCGCGTACGCCGAGGACGGCATCGCCGCGCCGACGCCGCTGGCGGTCGACGAGCGCCCGGACGGCTCGGTGGCGCTCTGGCTGGCCGAGGTGACCGGCCGACCGGGAATCGCCTGCGCCCCCGCCGACCTGGGCGACGTGGCCGCCCGGCTCGGCGCCGCGCACGCCCGCCGGCTCGACGACCCCGGGGCGGGGCAGCTGCTGACCGGAGGGCGCGTACCGGACTGGCTGGCCC
>NZ_JAMOKF010000514.1 GCF_023656545.1 Micromonospora phytophila
ACACTGGCACGGCGACTGGGTGCCGTGGAACCTGGGCGTGCACGCGGGCCGGCTGGTCGCCTGGGACTGGGAGCACAGCGCCCCGGACGTGCCGGTCGGCTTCGACCTGGCGCACGACGCGTTCCAGCGCGCCCTGGTGCTGCGCGGTGAGCCGGCCGCCGCGGCGGCCCGGGCGGTCGACGCCCAGCTCGACCGGCACGGCGACGAGCTGGGGCTCGGCCCGGCGGCGCGCCGGCTGGTGGCCGACGGCTACCTGCTGGAGATGTGGCTGCGCACCTGGCGACTGGCCGCCGCCGGGGCCGGATGGAACTCCGCGCTGCATCCCGCGCTGTTGGCGGTCGTCGAGAAACGACATAGCGGCTGATCCGCCGAAATCACCGGGGGGCACGGTTGCCATCCCTGTCGGACAGTGACGAAGAAACTCCAGGTCGTGACGAACTTCGATGGCAGAGGGTCGGTACGGCGTACCCTTTCGCCACCCGTGGAGATCGACTGGTCCACCGGTCGCCCTATTCAACGACCGGGAAACCTGTGATCTGCTGTCGCGTGGCGCCGAACGGAACTCCAAGCGAACTTGTGGGGAGTCGCGTGGAAACGAAGACCGATGATCCCGGCGAGCCCGGGGTCCTGCTGCTGGTCGGCTCCAGCGGCGGTCACCTGGCCCAACTGCTCGCCCTGAGACCCTGGTACGAGCGCTGGCATCGCTGCTGGGTCACCTTCGACACGCCGGAGGCGGTCTCGCTGCTCGCCGGCGAGGAGCTCGTCCCGGCGCACCATCCGACCACCCGCAACGTGCCCAACCTGCTGCGCAACGCGCTGCTGGCCTGGCGGGTGCTGCGCAATCGCCGGGTCGCCGCGGTGGTGACCACCGGCGCCGGGGTCGCCGTCCCGTTCGTCGTGCTGGCCCGGCTGCGGGGCGTCCCGACCGTCTACATCGAGGTGTACGACCGCATCGACACCCCAACCCTGACGGCCCGGCTCTGCCGCCCGTTCCTCTCCGCGATGCTCGTGCAGTGGGAGGAACAGCGCCGGCAGTACCCGGAGGCGACCGTCGTGGGGACCCTGCTGTGAGCGGGGAGAGCACCGGGACGGCCCCGGCGCACCGCGTCGTGCCCGGCCGCCCCCGGTCGGCCGCCCGCCCGGAGCCGGCCGTGCGGGTGCCCGTCCCGCGGGACGCCGACGACGTCACCCGGGCCCACCTGCTGGTCGCCGTCGGCACCGACACGCACCCCTTCGACCGCCTGGTCGGCTGGCTCGAACAGTGGCACGAGGGCACCGTCGAGCAGGTCGGGCTGACCCTCCAGCACGGGCACACCCGGGCCCCCCGCGTGCCCGGGGCGGTGGCCTTCCTCGGGCACGACCAGCTCCAGGCCGCCATGGCCGGCGCGGACCTGGTGGTCTGCCACGGCGGCCCGGCCACCATCCTGGAGGCCCGCCGGCACGGCCACCTGCCGATCGTGGTCCCCCGCGACCCCGGCCGGGGCGAGCACGTCGACGACCACCAGCAGCTCTTCGCCCGCCGCCTCGGCGCGGCCGGCATGGTGGCGCTCTGCGAGACGCGGGAGGCGCTGTTCGACACGCTCGCCGCCGGCCTCGCCGACCCGTCCCGGTTCACCGTCGCGGCCGACCCGGACGCCGCCGACGCGCAACGGGCCGCGGTGCTGCGGGTGGGGCGGATCGTGGAGGACCTGGTGGCCGCGTCCACCGGACGACGGCAGCGGGCGAGATGGCGGCCGTGGACGCGGACCGACCGGAACGGAGAACGCCGATGACCGGACACCCGAGCGTGAGCGCGGTGGTGCCCACCCGGGACCGTCCGGAGCTGCTCCGGGCCGCCGTACGGGCCATCCTCGACCAGGACTATCCCGGCCCGGTGGAGGTGGTGGTGGTCCACGACCAGTCCGAGCCGGACGATTCCCTGGCCGAGCTGTCCCGCCCGGACCGCCGGGTCCGGGTGATCCGCAACGATCGCGTCCCCGGCCTCGCCGGCGCCCGCAACTGCGGCACCCTGGCGGCCACGGGCGAGCTGATCGCGTTCTGCGACGACGACGACGAGTGGCTCCCCGGCAAGCTGCGGGCCCAGGTCGAGGCCCTCGCCGCCGACCCGCGCGCGGAGTTCGTCAGCTGCGGCATCCGGGTCAGCTACGACGGGCGCACCGTCGACCGGGTGCTGTCCCGGGACTCGGTCACCCTGGCCGACCTGCTGCGGGACCGGATGACCGAGTTGCACCCGTCCACCTTCCTGATCCGCGCCGCCGCGCTGCGGGACGGCTTCGGGCTGGTCGACGAGGAGATCCCCGGCAGCTACGCCGAGGACTACGAGTTCCTGCTGCGCGCCGCGCGCAGCGCGCCGCTGGTCAACCTGCGCACCCCGTACGTGCTGGTGCGCTGGCACAAGCGGTCCTACTTCGCCCAGCGCTGGGACACCATCTCCGAGGCGCTGCAGTGGCTGCTGGAGCGCTATCCGGAGTTCGGCTCCCAGCCGGCCGGCGCGGCGCGGGTCACCGGGCAGATCGCCTTCGCCCGGGCGGCGTCCGGCGACCGGCGGGGCGCGATGCGCTGGGCCGGGCGGACCATCCGGCGCAACCCGCGTGAGCCGCGGGCGTACCTGGCCCTCGCGGTGGCCGGCCGGGTGCTCCGCGCCGACGCGGTGCTGCGCACCCTGCACAAGCGCGGCCGGGGGA
>NZ_JAMOKF010000515.1 GCF_023656545.1 Micromonospora phytophila
ACCGCCCGCCGCCCCGCCGCCCCTGCCGGGGTACGGTCCACCGCCGGTCCTTGCGCCCCCGCCCGCCACGTGGTCGCCCGCAGCCGCCGGCAAGCGCCAGCGGGCGCCGTCGCCCGGCTGGGCGAGCGCGACCGCCACCATCGCCGGTACTGCGCTCGTCCTGCTCTCCCTCGGCTGTTTCACCTGGCTGGTGATCCTCACCTACGCCGCCTGGCGGCGCAGTTGGCGCCTCGCGCTGGTCGGCCTCGGCTACCTGGTCGTCCTCGTGGTCGAGGTGGCCCTGCTCGACATCGAGAACCCGGACGCCGAGGTGCCCGGGCCGCAGGCGGTGCTCTTCCTCGGCCTGGCCGTGATCACCTGGTTGGTCGGGGCGGCGCACGTGGTGCTGCTCAGCCGCGGGGTCTGGGCGGCGCTCACCGGCGGCCAGGGCAGTGCCAGGTTCCGCGCCGAGGAGGAGCGGCGGATCCGCCGCGAGCACGCCCGTTACCTGCTCTACCACTACCCGGCGGCCCGGAACGAGCTGCGCATCGGCCGGCCCGACCTGCCCCGCACGTTCGACGACGGCGGCCTGGTCGACGTCAACGCCGTCCCGGAGCAGGTGCTCGCCGGCCTGCCCGGGCTGACCGTCGACCAGTGCCGCCAGATCGCGGTGGACCGCTGGCTACGCGGCCCGTACGCCTCGATGGAGGAACTCGCCGGTCGCTGCCTGCTGCCGCCGACCGCCACCGACCGGCTCCGTGAGCTGCTGTTCTTCCTGCCCCCGACCGCGGCCCCCACCCCGGAGCGGACGCCACCGGCCGGATCGTGACCGGAACCTCCCGCGCGAACCCGGGGCGCGGACCCGCCGCGCTGGTAGAAATGCCGGATGAGTCAGGATCGGGCGGCGGTACGGGAACGGGCGGAGTCGGTGCTGCGGCGGTTGGCCGGCGACCACGCCCGGCTCCGCGAGGACCAGTGGCGGGCCATCGAGGCGCTGGTGGTCGACCGGCGCCGGGTGCTCTGCGTGCAGCGCACCGGGTGGGGCAAGTCGGCGGTCTACTTCGTGGCCACCGCCCTGCTGCGGGAGCACGAGGTCGACCGCGGCCCGACGGTGATCGTCTCGCCCCTGCTGGCGCTGATGCGCAACCAGGTCGAGTCGGCCGCGCGGGCCGGCATCCGCGCCCGCACCATCAACTCGGCCAACCTGGACGAGTGGGACGAGATCACCGCCGAGATCCACGCCGGCGCGGTGGACGTGCTGCTGATCAGCCCGGAACGGCTCAACAACCCGGACTTCCGGGACACCGTCCTGCCGAAGCTGGCCGCGACCACCGGCCTGCTGGTGGTCGACGAGGCGCACTGCGTCTCCGACTGGGGGCACGACTTCCGGCCGGACTACCGCCGGCTGCGCACCTTCCTCGGCAACCTGCCCGAACGCACCCCGGTGCTGGCCACCACCGCCACCGCCAACACCCGGGTCACCGCCGACGTCGCCGAGCAACTGGGGGACGCCCTCGTGCTGAGGGGCAGCCTGGACCGGGAGTCGCTGCGGCTGGGCGTGCTCGACCTGCCCAGCCCCGCGCACCGGCTGGCCTGGCTCGCCGACCACCTGGACCGGCTCCCCGGCTCGGGCATCATCTACACGCTCACCGTCGCCGCGGCGGGGGAGACCGCCGAGTTCCTCCGCTCCCGTGGCTACCCGGTCGCCTCCTACACCGGCCAGGCCGACGACGCCGACCGGCGGGCCGCCGAGCAGGACCTGCTCGACAACAAGGTCAAGGCGCTGGTCGCCACGAGCGCGCTGGGGATGGGCTTCGACAAGCCCGACCTCGGCTTCGTGGTGCACCTCGGCGCGCCGCCCTCGCCGATCGCGTACTACCAGCAGGTCGGGCGCGCCGGCCGCGGCGTCGCGCACGCCGAGGTGCTGCTGCTGCCCGGCGCCGAGGACGCCGCCATCTGGCGCTACTTCGCATCGCTGGCGTTCCCGCCGGAGGAGCAGGTCCGGGCCGTGCTGGCCGCCCTGCGCACCGACCGGCCGCTCTCCACCCAGGCCCTGGAACCGATCGTCGACCTGCGCCGGGCCCGGCTGGAGCTGATGCTCAAGGTGCTCGACGTCGACGGCGCGGTCCGCCGGGTCCGCGGCGGCTGGCTCGCCACCGGCGAGCCCTGGGTCTACGACGAGGCCCGGTTGCGCCGCGTCGCCCAGGCACGCACCGCCGAGCAGCAGGCCATGCGGGAGTACGCGACCACGCCCGGCTGCCGCCTGCGCTACCTGCGGGAGTGCCTGGACGACACCGGAGCGGTCGACTGCGGCCGGTGCGACCGCTGCGCCGGGCCGCTCTTCACCGCCGAGGTGTCGACCGCCGCGTCGACCGCCGCGCAGACCTTCCTCGGCCGGCCCGGCGTGGAGATCGCCCCGAAGAAGCTCTGGCCCACCGGGCTGGACGCGGTCGGCGTACCGCTGAAGGGCCGGATCGCCCCGGCGGAGCAGGCGCTGCCGGGCCGCGCGGTCGGGCGGCTGTCGGACCTCGGCTGGGGTGGCCGGCTGCGGGAGCTGGTCGGGCCGGAGGCGGCGGCGGTGGCGGGTGTCGTCGCCGCCCATGGGGGTTGGCGCGGAGGCGAAGACGAGTCGGCCGCTGGCCGAGGCGATGTGCAGCAGCGCGGCGATGTCCTGCGG
>NZ_JAMOKF010000056.1 GCF_023656545.1 Micromonospora phytophila
AGCGCCGCGAGCGGGCCGGCGGCCCGCGGCCCGCGCGGCGCCGAGGCGATCCACGCCGCCGTGCTGGACCTGCTGGAGACCGACGGGTACGCCGGACTGACCATCGAGGGGGTCGCCCGGCGTTCCGGGGTCAACAAGACCACGCTCTACCGGTGGTGGCCGTCCAAGCCGTCGCTGGTCGCGGCGACCTTCCGGCACGCCATCGCCCGGGACCTGCCGGTGCCCGACACCGGCTCGCTGCGGGGCGACCTGACCGCGCTGGTCCGGTCGAAGGCGGCCTTCTTCGCCGACGGGCCGGGACGGCTCGCCGCCGACGTGCTGGCCCACACCGGCGCCGACACCGAACTGGCCCGGCTCGCCGACGAGCTGCTCGGCCAGCACTGCGCGCACGTCGCCGAGGTGACCGGGCGGGCCCGGCACCGGGGCGAGCTGACCGGGCCGGTGGACGACGCGCTCCTGGCCGACCTGCTGCTCGGGCCGGTCTGGTTGCGCGCCGTGGTCACCGGCCGTCCACTGTCGCCGGCCGACGCCGACGCCCTGGTCGACACCCTGCTGGGCGGCCTGCCGGTCGGCTGAGGGCAGCGACCCGCCCGCCGGTCACAGCCGGCGGGCCGCCCGGAGCAGGTGCTCCCCCAGCGGGGTCAGCGAGTGCAGCACGGCGGACCCGGTCCGGTGCGTCGTGATCAGCCCCGCCGAGCGCAGGACCGCGGTGTGCTGGCTGGCCGAGGCGGCGGAGACGCCGACGTCCCGGGCGACCTGGGTGGTGCCCCGCCCGTCGGCCACCGCGCCCAGCACCGCCGCCCGGGTACGCCCCAGCAGGTCGGCCAGGGGCGCGCCGGTGGTCAGCTCACGCCGCGTCCGTTCGATCGGGTAGGCCAGGATCATGGGGCCGTCCGGGTCGTCGAGGACGCACGGCTGTGGCAGGAAGTACGACGGTACCAGCGTGACGCCCCGGCCGGTGGGCGCCACGTCGAGGTCGGTGCCGTACGCGCACTCGTAGGACAGCCGGTACGACCCGCCCGACGACGACCAGTGCAGGTACGGGCTGAGCGTGCGCAGCACCCGGTCGATCCCGGCGTCGACCAGGGTGTGCCCCCGGGCGGCCCGGTCGGCGTGCACAGCAGCGTCGATCTCGGCCCGGTACGGGGCGACCGCGACGGCGTGGAACGCCACCATGGCGGCCCGCAGCCGCTGCCGTACGGCGGGAGCGTCCGCTGCGAGTTCACCCACCCGGGGCGGCAGGTCCCCGGCGTCGACCCGGGGCCGGAGCTCGGCGTGCAGGGTCGCGGACGGGGTGGCGAGCACCCGGTCGAGGACGGCGGCGAAATCGCCTCCGGCGCCGATGGGGGTGAGGAAGTCCGGCAGCCACCACGCCAGCCGGCAGAGGTCCAGGTAGGGGCGCATGACCGGGCGCAGGGCGGCCCGGGTCCGGGCCCGCCACGCTTCGAGGTGTTGCGGAGCGGAGGGCAGGAACAACCGCTGCCCCGCCGCCGCCAGCTCCAGCCCCACCGACGGCACGGAGCGCACCACCGTGCGGCTGAGGTCCGTCGCGTTCAGGTGCAGGGTCAGCATGTCGCCGACCGTAGCCACCTTTCAGCCCCGCCCGAAAGGCGTGGAGGCCCGCCAGGCGGTCGACGACCCTCACCTCATGAGAAGAATGATCGCCGCGACCAGCGCGGCCGTCCTTGCCTCGACACTCACCGTGGCGCTTCCCGCCTCCGCCTCCGCCGGCGAGGCCCGCCCGAGCACCTACGTCGTCTCCCGCGAACCCGGCGTGCTGCCGGAGGGCATCGCGGTGACCGACGGCGGCACGATGTACGTGACCAGCGTCGGCACCGGGGCCGTCTACCGGGGACACACCCGCTCGGCCGAACTGGCGCCCTTCCTCCCGGCCGGTTCCGACGGTCGGACCGCCGCGGCCGGGATCCACGTGGACGGGCGGGGCCGGCTCTTCGTCGCCGGGTGGGACACCGGTGCGCTCTTCGTGCACGACGCGGACGGGTCGCTGGTCGCCAGGCGGGTGGCGCCCCTCGCCGGGGCCGCCCTCAACGATCTGGCGATCACCGACGACGCCGTCTACGTCACCGACTCGGCCACCGGCACCCTCTGGCGCGCCGCCATTGACGGACCGGAGATCGGCGAGCTGACCCCCTGGCTCACGCCGGCCGACTTCCCCGGCGCCCCGGGGTTCCTGAACGGCATCGTCGCCACCGACGGGGGCCGGCTCGCGCTCGTCGCCGACCAGGGCACCGAGCTGCTCTACCGGGTGGACCTGCTCCGGCGTACGGCGAGCGTGGTCGAGGTGACCGGCGGGCGGATGGGCGCCGACGGCCTGCTGCTCCAGGGGAACCGGCTCTACGGGGTGGTCAACTTCCCGGACGGCGCGGGCGGCACCTCGTTCGCGGTCAACCTCGCGGTGCTCAGCCCCGACCTGACGGCGGCGCACGTGGTGTGCCGGTCGGCCCCGGTCCCGCAGGACCAGTTCCCCACCACCATCGCCCGCGACGGTGACCGGCTGCTCTGGGTGAACAGCCAGCTTGGTGCCGCCACGCCGACCCCACCCTTCACCGTCACCCAGGTGCCGGACCTCCGCTGATCCGTGGTTCGAGCAGGCGGGCGCCCATCCCGTCTTCCGACAGAACCGGGAGGCGCGAACGGCTCGCGCCTCCCGGTCGTGATCGCCGGTCACCCCGTTCCGCTCAGCCCCGCGGGTGCATCTGGCCGATGCGGATCCGGTTGCCGAACGGGTCCCGGATGCCGAAGTCGATCCCGTACGGGCGGTCGGTCGGCTCGTCGGTGATGTCCACGCCCTTGGCGACCAGGTCCGCGTACGTCTTGTGCGCGTCGTCGGTGGTCAGGTAGAGCGAGCCGCCCATCGCGCCCTTGGTGAGCAGCTCCCGCACCTGCTCGGCGGTCTTCGGGTCCAGCGCGGGCGGGCCCGGCTTCTCCAGCAGGATCTCGCGGTCCGGGTCACCGGGGACGTTGACCGTCAGCCAGCGCATGAAGCCGAGATCGGCGTCGGTGTTGACCTCCAGGCCGAGCTTGCCGACGTAGAAGTCGAGGGCCTCGTCCTGGTCGAGGACGTAGATCGAGGAGCGGGTCAGCGCGGTCATCATCGTCATGCCCGAAACGCTAGTGGGCGGCGCTGACCTGCTGCTTATCCAAAACTGCTGGGCCTGGTCCAGGCCTTGGTGAAGCAGCTCGGCACGAAGCCGGCCGGGGGCTTGCGCCGGCGGTAGACGGTGGGCGACTCGCCGACGATCTGCCGGAACGTGCGGCTGAAGGTGCCCAGGCTGGCGAACCCGACCGCGTAGCAGATGTCGGTGACGTCCTTCTCGCTGTGCAGCAGCAGGTACATCGCCCGTTCCACCCGCCGCCGTTGCAGGTAGCGGTGCGGGGTCTCGCCGAAGGTGGCCCGGAAGGTGCGGATGAAGTGGGCCTCGGAGACGTGCGCGATGCGGGCCAGCGCCGGAATGTCCAGCGGCTCGGCGTACGCGCGGTCCATGGCGTCCCGGGCGCGCAGCATGGCCCGGTTCGACTCCTCGGCCGCCCGGCTCACCGCGGTTCCCCGACGACCAGGTCGAGGGTGGCGAGCCGCTCCGGGTCGGCCACCACCTCGATGCCGATGATCCGGTCGGTGACGGTGATGCTGAGCACGATCCGGGTGCGCCCGCCGATCACCACGACCGCGCCCGCCGTCCCGTCGACGTAGGCGGGCAGCGCGCCCTGGGCCCGGCCGTTGAAGAAGCCGGCGATGGCGGCGGCGCCGCGTGCCTCGGCGGTCGACCCACCCATGCGTACGGCGGTCGGGTCGGCGCGCATCACCACGTGCGGGTCGAGCAGGCTGACCAGGTCGTCGAAGCGGCCCTCCCGGGAGGCGGCGAGGAAAGCCTCCACGACCTGCCGCTGCCGAGCCGGGTCGGTCTCCGGGCTGGTCCCGCCGCGCTGCACCCGCTGACGGGCCCGAACGGCGATCTGCCGTACGGCGGCGGGGCTGCGGTCGACCACGGCGGCGATCTCCTCGAAGGAGACCGCGAACATGTCGTGCAGCACGAAGACGAAGCGTTCGGTGGGGCCGAGGGTGTCCAGCACGACCAGGAGCGCCCGGCCGACGGAGTCGGTCAGCAGGGCCTCCCGCTCCGGGTCGACGGGCTCGACGCCGACCGGGCCGGGCTCCGGGCCGGGCTCCGGGCCGGGCTCCGGGCCGGTGCTGTCCCACGGCTGCTCGGGGCGGGCGACGCGGGCCCGCAGCCGGTCCAGGCAGACCCGGCCGACGGTGGTGGTCAGCCACCCGGGCAGGTTGTCGATGTCGTCGGCGTCCGCCCGGCTCAGCCGCAGCCAGGTGTCCTGGACGGCGTCCTCGGCCTCGATCCGGGAGCCCAGCATCCGGTGGGCCACCGCCCGCAGCCGGGGCCGGCTCTCCTCGAAACGCCGGGCGAGCAGGTCGGCGTCGCTCATGGTCTCCCCACCCCGACCAGGCTCATGTGACCGCCACCACATCTGTCACGTCGTCGGGCCGGCCAGACATCCCGGTGAACCAACCGGGACGCCGCCACGCGACGAACGCCGGCCAGCCTAACAGGACAGGACGGACCAAATGATCATCGAGCCTCGCATGCAGAACCCCGCCACGGTGCTGCCGGACGCCACGAAGGCCATCAACCTGCTCTACAAGGCCGCCCACTCGGCCGGGGTACCGGGCAGCACGCTGGAACTGGTGCACCTGCGGGCCAGCCAGATCAACGGGTGCAGCGCCTGCGTCGACTCCGGCGCGCGGGCCGCCCGCAAGGCTGGCGAGAGCGACGAGCGGCTGTTCGCGATCGCCGCGTGGCGGGAGACGCCGTACTTCACGAAGGCGGAGCGGGCCGCGCTCGCGCTCGCCGAGTCCGTCACCCGGCTCGCCGACCGGCCCGACGCCGTGCCGGACGCGGTCTGGGACGAGGCGGCCCGACACTTCGACGAGAAGGCGCTCGCCGGCATCGTGCTCTGGGTGGCCACCGCCAACTTCTTCAACCGGCTCAACGCCACCACCCACCAGCCGGCCCCGCAGAACTGGGGCTGACCGGCATCGGTGGGCGTGGGTGGCGGCACGCGACCGTCGCCCGGACCGGTGACACCGGCCCCGGCCGGAATCGGACCGGCGGCTACCGGGACGCCGTCGGCCTCCTGGATCCTGCGATCGGTCGAGTGGGAGCCCCGGCCGGTTACTGTCACCCTTGCTGTCGCCAGCTTCTCCGCCGCGCCCGGCGCGCCGCTAACATCCGGACATGTGCCGGTACGCCGAGACCACTTACAAGGTCCACTACGTGTGCGTGTCATGCCGTCGTAGTCACAAGTACGCCTGGGACGGCGCGAAGCACCCATGCACGTCGTGTCGGCAGCCAATGGTCGTTGCCGGGCACGACTTCGCGGCCCCCCGTCGGCGGAATGACTCCGGGTGGACCGCGGTTGCGGCAGTTCTCGGGGCGGGCCTGCGCTACGAGGGTTTCCAGGTCTGCGGGTGCTCGCGGGAGCCCAAGCTCCGGCCACGAACGCGCGCCCAGGTCCGGATGCGGCGGCGGGTTGCCAGCCGCCTCGGGTTGTCGGAGGCTGAGGCAATGGCTGCTCGGGATCCCTACGACCTTCATTGACACGGTGAGGCATCGCGAAGGCACGGTTTCACGATGTCTTGTGCCCCGTGTACTGCTGAAACCATCGACGGGTGGACGAACCTGTGACGAGCACGGCCGCTGGCCCTGTCGCGCATGAGGGCGCCTCTCAGCAGGAAGGCGCGTCGTTCCGCGCTGCTCTGCGGCGATCGGCCATTGGCCTGGCCTTCGGGGCTCTTTACGTCCTGGCCACCTCATGGTTCTACTCGGACGGGCTACTGGCGTTGTTGGCTGCGCTGATGTTCCTGCACAAGCAGGATGATCGCCGGTCGCGGTGGGCGCTTGTCGCAGCGCTACTGATTGCGGCGCCTGCGGCCCTCATTGCTGAGGTGATGTTGAAGGGGTGGTTGCCGCAGCCCTGGGACGGCATCCTGTACTCCGTACTCGGTGCCCTGCCCGGGAGCGTTGCCTACGCCGCCGTCACTCAGATCCCACCGAAAGCACAGAAACCGAGCGCCTGACGGGAAGAGGAGCATCGCCGCGCGGCAGTGCCCGGTGGGAAATGCCTCGGGTGGAATTGGAGCCCCCGGCCGGGATCGAACCGGCGACATCTCGCTTACAAGCTGTGTGCAGCCCATCCGTCCCCGTCTGGGAGCGTCCGTCAGCTCGGAGCAGCGTCCGTCCCTGGGCTCGTTCGTGCGTCGGCGTCCGGGGCGGTTGCTGTCAGCGTTGCTGTCGACAGCGCCGCCGCAGGCACGTCCAGCTAAGCCCGACCCCCGTCGGGGGGAGCCTGGTCAGTGTTGTCGGCCAGCGTCGGCGGGTGTCGTTCCCTGTGGTCCTGCCCTCGGCGCCTCGCCGGCTGTGACCATTGAGGTCGGTCACGTATCACCGCGTTCGCTGACTCTCTGCTGACTCGTGGGCTGTGCTCGCCCCTCGTGACTGCCGGCCTGACAACATAGCGCAGTTGGGTCAATCCATAGAGTTATCGACGCGATTCCAGGCGAGCTATCGTCACCGGCCGTAGTTGCACCTTGATCAACGCGTTACGACACGCTGATTTTGTTCTAGGATACTGAACAATTAGGACAAAGACTCCATCTATGCCTCACTCCCTGTGAGTGCCGTCTCAGATCGACGCCCGGGCGTGTTGCTCATGCCGGGGCACCCCCCCAGGGCTGGTACGATCGGTTCCGACCGATCACCGATTGCCGAGGAGGATGAGCCCGCCGGGACGGCGAGGTCCAGGAGAACACGCAAGCCCTCTATGCCGCGAGAGCGAGATCGGTTGGCGGGGCTACCAAACGAGAACGGCGCCCGGGTGCAACCGGACGCCGCTCAGAGAACTCTTTACAGGAGAGTTGTGTTGACTGTACAGCCTAACCCACCTGATCGTCACGTCACTTTGATCAGGTATCTCACCGCGATCGCCATGCTGACCAGCGCGATCGCCGCCCTGCTTACGGCCTGCTCCTAACAGGGTAGACGGGTGGCCGCCCCGAGACTGTCACATTCATGACAAGTCTCGGGGCGGCCATCGCATTGACAGAGGTCACGGCATGGAACCGCCGGGCCTGAGCTGCCCATGTCAACTCCGGTAAGCCCTCAAACGAGGCGGGAGCCTTTCCAATATCGGACCGGCCGACTAGGGTCCTTGGTCTGCGCACGGATTGTCACCCGAGAGGTGCGCCACGTGACGGAGTGGCTTTATTACCATACAGCCGACAAGCCAGACATCTTCGCTCAGGAACTGCGAAATATTGATAAATTGATGCGAGGTCGCCTGATCGACCTTATCGATCGGCACAAGGCTGGCCAGCTCCTGGCCGCCGAGGACCGATCACTAGGCCCCCGTCTGCGGTTCTTGATCACGCCACCGCCGGAGCGGAAGCATGGGGTTATCTACGCGCGCCTGGGGGAAGAACGCTACCTAGCGCTGTGCGTCTTCCGGGCCATCCACAGAGAGCCCGCGATCACCAGCAGGGTCATCGCCGAGGGACGCCTCCGCAGGTGGTCCGAGGGGCGGGAGTGTACTCCACCTTTAGGGGGATGTTAACAATGTCGCATCACCCTAGCGTTGGCGGCTCGTTGATGAGACGATCGGTTTAGACCGATGCCCTGCCGGGGGCAAACCCAGCGGAAGCGGAGGGAACCACGATCATGGACGCCAGACGTCGAAGGATCGTGCCAGCCAGCAATGTCGCTGACGACCACGATCGGCTCCGTGAGTCTGAGCTTGACGACTACGAAGTAGAGGCTGCTCGGCACGACGCAAATGCTAAGGCTCTTCTTGTGCGTGCTCTAATTAAGCTTCGCACAGATCTTCGCATTAGTCAGAGGAAAGTGGCGCAGCGGATGGGAACCACCCAGTCTGCCGTGTCGGACCTAGAAAAGGGCCTCACCGATCCTCGACTTTCAACCCTTCAAAGGTATGCTCGCGCGTTGCGCTGCCGTCTCGACTTTGAAGTGCGAGAAGGTGGCGACGGCGAGAATGCCGCCTGGCTAGCTTTCGTCCATTTCCAGTCCTGGCGGAATCGCTCCATACCCTACGGACATCTTGCCGAACAGGTGCCAGCCTTAGGGCTAACGGAGGTGGACGATTGGTGGTTGGCTAGCTCTGAAGTTGAGAGCTGGAAGCCGCCTTCGCGGGTGCGAAATCCGCAGGTACAGGATGTTCATCCGCTCAACGTCATGGAAGAGTATCTTGGCGCGGTTGGTTGTGACTAACTCTAGGGATCGTACGAAGCGGTCCGATCGTGTCACGGCACAACTTTCTCTCGTGGACCTTCGGACCAGGCATGTCAAGGCCGACCTACTGATTCCATCTCCAGAGCCGGAGCTGGAAATATGGCCCTCAGTTAACCCCGAAGTTGGACGTTATGGAGAGTATGTCTTCTTTGACATCTCCTACAACATTCGAGTCGTCGACGCCAAGAAGCGGGATGCAATAGAGCTCCACGCGACTTTTTCCCTCGTTTTTCAAATCCTCGATGAGAAGGTTAGCGACGAGGACCTCTCGGCCTTTGGTGCTATCGGCGCTATCTCGGTAGCTCATCCTTATGCCCGGGAGCTCTTCCAGAACCTGACGGGCCGTATGGGTGTACCCCCTCTGGTGCTCGACGTTCTGCCGCCAGAGCCTGCCGAAGAATAGCTTCGACGGATGAGCCTTAAGCATGGAGCAAGTAGCAGCGCTAGCAAGAGCAGCCCGACCTGACACTGTTTGGCGAACAAAGCCAGGCCTTGGTGGGGATGCGGCGCCGTGTACCCAGGGCAGGTCTTGGCCTGCGAGCAAGAGCGGCTAGAGGGGTCGCAGAGGCTCCGGGGTAATGGGCGGCCCGTAGAGGACCGCGGCGTTGGCGACGCGAAGCACCGTTGACGCTAGAGGGGCGGCCCCGCACGCTCCGCGCCTCATCCCCACCGCGGCCGGCGGCGACTCCGCTCCAGCGCGGCGCCGCCGTTGGCCGTGGTTGCCCTTCTGTCGCCGTCACGTCGGGCACGCAACGGGCACGGGCAGGCCGGGAGCTCGTAGCCCTGGCCCTGAGGCACGTCCTGAACGTATGGATTGCCGGCGAGTCGGTTGCTGAGCGCCCGGTATGGAGGTCGCGGAGCCTGGGTCTGTCGCTCTGGGGCTCCAGCGGTCCGGTGCGTTGCTGTACTTCCGTGCTGTACGGGTGGCGGCGGTCCGAAGCGGCTGTGGGTAGCCTGTCGTGCGGCTGACCACCCTCGCATACCTCGCCCTTGTACGTGGCACCTACCATCGCCCCGTGCCCGTGAACTACGCCGAACTTCTTGCTCAGGTGGTGCCTGTCGTGGCGATAGCGCTGGGGCTTGAAATCCGATCGATGGCGGATCGCATCCGTGCTACTGGTGATGCCTCAGTCTGGCGTCGAGGGCTGCTGCTCAACCTCTCAGTCGCCCTGTTGGTGTTGACGTTTGTTGAGATGAAGGCACTCGCCGTTGTTGCAGGTGACGATTTCCTCAACACATGGACGTACGTCTTGATCGCTGCCATCGTCACCGCCTTCTTAGCGCCCGTCTTCGATGCGTTACCCGCGTCCTCCCTACCGGGATGGAATGAAGTGCGGAACCTGTCGAAGACCAAGGGGCGGCGGTGGCTGCTGGCGCTGGTGGTCCTTGCCCTGTTCCTGTTGCTTGATGTGCTTTTTATCGTGGGGACCCTTTTCACCTAAGGCCCTGGCTGGCATCCAACATCCCGATGCTCCTATGGATGTCAAGCTCCGCCAAAGTCCTACTTGGCTGAGCTTGACCTCTTCGTCGTGAAGGAACCGTCAGTGATGGATGAGCTGCCTGCGTCCTGGGGTTGAGCTGCCCGAACGGTCCATCAGCGTCCACTGACGTCCGGCCTTGCTCGCGCCCGTCGTCACTCAATTAGTTGGTCACCCAGCTCGGTGTAGCTCAGGAATCCTCGTCAACGGCTGTCCTCAGCGCCGACTGCAACTCCTTGATGGCCTTGTCCAGCTCCACTACGGCGGGGTTGTCCGGATCAAGCCACCTGTGGTGTTCGTTCTCGTTGACGTCCCCTTCGAGCCACTCCCAGCGGACGCGTTCCATGGCCCGAACTAACGCGACCCAACCCTCGCCCACTTGAGGCGCGGCGTACAACCTCACCCGCGCTGTCAGGCGATCCGGATGCTGAAGGTCTGGCACGTCGACTGGGCTGTCGCTGTACTCATCAGTCGCGGACTCCAGGGTGGACTGCTCGCTCTGCGTGTACTCGGCCAGGTCCACGTAAAGGGCAGCCCGACGTTCGCGCTGCCGCGCAAGGCGCTCGCGGTCGTGCCGGACCTGGTCCAGCTCGCGCTCGCGCTCCCAGCGGCGATCCTCGCGCTTCCTGGTGGCCCGTTGAGTAATCCCAGTGCCAGCCAGGGCCCCCAAGATGCCGAGAGCGCCGGAGGCGAGAGGTACCCAGAGAGCTACTTCGGTCGCGGCCACCCGGCAATACTTGCTTAGCTCACGGCCGTTGTCATGCTCGGGTGACCAGCTCTCAGCTTGGGAATCGTCTTGATCCGCACCTTCGGTAGCTGTGTGGCCTGGCGGTGCAGCACGTATCGTCATATCACGGCAGTCTGCTGCACCCCCTGTTGGCCGGTGTTGACCGCCGCTACGGGCACGGGACGGGCACGCCGGGCGGCTCGCCTGTTTGGCGTTGTTGACGTCGCGTCTCAACGGGTAGATCAGTTTGTAGCCGACCCGTAGAGTGCCGGCGTGGCAACGACCTCTGGCCGGACCGTAGGCATCCTCAGGACCATCGCAGCGGTCGTCGGGCTCCACGGATGGCTGGCCGGCTTGATCGTCGTGGTCGCCACACTGGGCGTAGCAGGGGTGGTTACGCAGGTTACTCCGCCGCCACACCCAGCCCTGGCCGACGAAGCCGTTGATGAGCTTCCCGCCTATGTCCTCGAAGCCCCGAAATGGACAGCCGATATCCAGGACGCTCCGCTGGAACGAGCCTTGGTGGCCTTCGACATCAACACGCATGACGGAACGTACACGGATGACGAGGACAAGGGGGAGCTCGTATTTCACCCGACGTTCGCGCCACTGACCCTGGTCGGACCCCGGGACACCTACCGGACGTTCGATCCGTCCGAATCCGGCGGGCCGTGGACTGGCACCGTGGAGCTGTCTCCCGACGGCAGATACCTGATGACCGGCCACAATCAGCGAACTCAACTTCTCGATGTGACGACAGGTCAGACCCGCATGCTGGCTGCGGGCGCACCGCTCGCATGGTCACCCGACGGCCGACAGGCCGTGCTGGCGCATTTCGACGGCGACCAGGACGCCTATCCGGTGAGCGGCCAGATCCGCGTCGTGGACATGCCATCCGGCGACATCCGGTGGACCGTTCCGCTCGATCCGGGGCCGCTCCCTCGTACCGTGGATGCCGTTCTTTCTCCGGACGGTTCGACGATGCTGGTGCAACGGCACGGCGACCTCTACGCCTACCGACGTGATCACGGCGTCGTCTGGAAGCGCTCGACGAACATCGACGGTCTGGTCGGCCAGGTCTCCTGGAAGCCGGACGGCAGAAGCGTCGCGCTAGCTGACCACGGCCTGTGCATGCTGGCTACGGACAGCGGCGAGCAGGGCAAGTGCGTCCAGTGGAAGCCCCAGCTGTTGGGAATGCGCGCCGGGGTGCAGTTCTACGGCGGACCGGAGGTGCTCGGCTGGGACGGCGACGACCTGATCATCAACGCGGGCAGGGACGTGGTGCATCTGTCCGAGACGCCGGAGATCCTGCTGCGTACTCCCCGAGACACCCGGCAGGTGCGTATCGCCACCAGCGGGGTGCGATGGACCGCTCGTCAGCCCGGACCGCCGGACCTCGGGCCGGCGATTCACCGGTACCGGCCGATCATCAGAATCGGCGGCTTGACAGCCATCGGCATCATCGCCGTCATCGTGGCGATACGGTTGCGGCGACACATCCGCAGACGGCCGCCAGCCGGTTGAGGCACCGTCTTCGCGGTCTACTCGCCGCATTTCCACAACCTCTTAGCCTGGGGGAACGGGCGGAGCCAGACGTTGAAGCGGAACTCAGGGCGGCCCGTCCCGTGACCTGCGGCGACCTGGTCGGCACGCTGGTCGCGCCGCGTCTTGGGCTTACGTCATTGGTGGCTGCTTACCGACGTTTCACGATGTCTTGTGCCCCGTTTGTGCCCCGGGAGACTCCTTGACCCCCAGGCAACGATTCCGCTTCGTTGAGCTGGCGTTTCTGAGCCTCTGACCTGCGCGAACGGTGCGCTGACGTCCGTGGTTGTACGGCAGTGTTCGCACCCGTAGTCACTCAGTTAGACACTCACCTTGACACCGCCAGCCTGGCTGCCATCGCGAGCCGTCCTCGATCCCGCCTGTCCGCCTGCAATAGTTCCGGCACGACAAGCATCCCACCGCGACCCGGGGTTCCGGTGTAGGTGTCACCGACGTGTCAAGTTCAGACCCCGTCGGGCGACAGGAGTGACCAGGGTGACTTCACCGAGCGTCTCGCGGAACTCTGGGGTCGCGGTGAGATGGCCTCTCCGGCAGGATTGCCTTGTGAGCATTGGCTTCTCGATCTCTTCACTGACGTTCAGCGACGGAACCCGCGTCGCCACCCCCACCCATGGCATCACGGTCATAGTCGGGCCGAACAACAGCGGAAAGACGGCGTCTCTTCGCGACCTGATCAATTGTCTAGTTTCAGACCATGGCAAGGGTGAAGCAGTGGTCGTCCGGGACGTCACCTTCGACCTATCGGGCACATCGGACGAACTGCATGGTTGGCTTCAGACGCATGCACACAAAGAACGCGGCATGTATGAGGAAGTTTACCGCCGAATGGGCTCTCAAGGCCGATGGCAATTACTGAAGGCCAACTGGGAGAACGGATCGACGGGCTATCTTGGACCCGAGCTGACGAACTTCCTAACTCTATACGCTGACGTCGATTCGCGGGCCGGGATAGTGAGCACTCAGGTCAGTTCCGGCTTCATGGATGAGGTTCCGAGTTCTCCCATCGCCTTCCTCTATCAAGACGGCGACCTCGAGGAGAGGTTCTCAAGGATCTGCGAATCGGCTTTCGGAATGCCGATCACCCTCCAACGACTTAGCTCTTCATCGTCGTTGAGGGTGGGCACTCCTGATGCCGAAGTCCCTCCCGTTAACCGCCCCACCAAGGCATACGCCGATGCGGAGAACGCGCTCCCCACACTAGCGAGTCAGGGTCATGGCATAAGAAGTTTCATGGGCTTGGCACTGACAATGCTAGTGCAGAGCTACTTCGTTATAACCGTCGACGAGCCGGAGGCTTTCCTTCACCCTCCTCAACGCCGCGCGCTCGGGCGGCTGCTCAGCGAGCTGGCAACCAGTAACGGCTCTCAGCTGTTCATTGCAACACACGACACGGACTTTCTCTGGGGACTACTCGACGGCCCGGCGGATGTAACTGTCGTTCGGCTCACTCGGGACGGCGGTATCAACCATGCCAAGCAAATCAGTGCCGAGCAGGCGAAGGTGCTATGGACCGACCCTCTCCTTAGATACTCCAGAATCTTTGACGGCCTCTTCTACGGTCGGGTTATTGTGGCGGAAAGCGACGCAGACTGTCGATTCTTTGCCGCAGTCGTAGACCATTTAGTCGACGACCAGGGCGCCCCGCAACCTGATGTGCTCTTCGTACCTGCCGGCGGCAAGGATCGCATACACGTTGCCGTCTCCGCCTTGCGGAGCGTAGGTGTCGATGTTGCGGCTGCTGTCGACTTCGACATGCTACGCGACGAGCGCGGATTCCGACGTCTAGTTGAGGCGTCCGGAGGCGACTGGGCCGGTTTTGCGCAGCTTAGGACCCGCTTCGCGGGATCTATCAGCGCGAAGAGAGTGGCTAAACCAATTTCCGGGCTTCGCAAGAAGCTGGACGAGATCTTGCCCGGTGATGAAGCGGATTTGGATAGAGAAACCAGCAAGGCGGTTACGGCACTCTTTTCATTCAAGGACGGATGGGAAGAGGCGAAAGACACCGGACTCGAGTCAGTGCCACACGGAGACGCGTATCGCTCTTGCGAGCAACTACTGACGAAGCTTACGGAGATCGGTGTATTCGTTTCACCCCACGGGGAGTTGGAGTCATTCGTTAAGAGCGTGGGAGGACACGGACCAAAGTGGGTAAATGCCGTTCTATCCGAACGACTTCACAAGGGATCTGCGACGGCGCACAATTTCGTTAGGCAGCTGATTGGGCGATAAAGACCTGCTTACAGCATCGCTTCGGCCCGAGGCGAGCAGAAACAATAAACGCCCTGGTGGGGGATCATGTCCCTCACCAGGGCATTCCATACCGGTGGGGCGGAGGGGACTCGAACCCCTAACCCGGGGCGTGGCGATAAAGCGGGCCAAGACGGACGCATTGTCCTTCTGACCTGGCTTGCAACCCTCGGCAGCTCTCGATGTTTCGCACGCGTTCTCGCTGTCAGCTGTGCCGGATCTGTGCCAAACGATCTTCAAGCGCGGTGGACTCATTCTCAACGTGTTGGAAGGCCAGGGAAGCGGGCTACTGCTGGGGTCCGTCAAGCCACACCCTGCGCGCTCAGGCAGGCAAGGACTTGATCGCTCGGGCCAGCTCGTTGAGATTTTCGATTACGACGTCTGCGGTCGTCAGCGATTCAGGGGTGTGGGTACCGGCAAGAGCTACGACAGCGGCCCCTGCGGCTTTGCCTGCGGCGACTCCGGCAGGGGAATCCTCGACGACAACACAGGACATTGCGTCAACGCCCAGTTGACTCGCCGCTAGCAGGTATCCCTCCGGGTGTGGCTTCCCTTGGCTCACGTCATCGGCGGCCACGAAGACGGTCGGGATCTTTAGTCCAGCACCACGCATCCGTGCGGTCATGAGCGCTCGGGATCCGGAGGTGACGACGGCCCATCGGTCCTCGGTGATGCTGTTCAGGACAGAAGCGGCCCCGCGGATGGGCTCCACAAGGTCGGCGTGGAGAAGCTCAAGGTCAGCTATCTCCCTCACGACCGACGCTACAAGATCGGGCGAAAAGAATTCTGGAACGACATCTTCGTCACGCCGGCCGTGGCAGACCTTCAAGATGGGCTCGGCATCGACCCCGTAGCGGGATGCAACTTCCCGCCAGATGGTGGTGACCGCCTGAGTCGAGTCCACCAACGTCCCGTCAATATCGAACAGGACAGGCCGATCCATACTGATTCACCCTGCTCTCGGCTTCTGCGGTACCTCCCGAGTCACGACCCTACCGGCTGTTTTGCCAGGAGTGGCCGACCTCTGCCGCCGTTGCACTGCCTTGCTTGATGGCGACCGCGAGCGGCGCGATGAGGTCGTGGTGGGGATGCGGCGCGCGCATCACGGGCAGGCCCCCGCCTGCCGGCAACGCCGGCCCGAGGGGTCGCAGAGGCTCCGAGGTCAAGGGCGGCCCGCAGGGCCGTCGCGCAGCGATGCGAAGCACCCTTGAGGTCGGAGGGGCGGCCCCGCATCCTCGCGCCGCATCCCCACCACGGCCGGCGGTGACTTGCCCCCCACGGCGCGGCGGTGCGACCGCCGCCGCGCCCCGGCCGGCTGCCGGCCCACGGACATCAACCAACACTCGCCGCTACCGTCTGCGGCGGCCCCGGGCTTCCGGCTGTCCGCGCCAGCACGCCGGGCGTGCTGCGTGGCCGGAGTCGGAGCGCCAGCGGAGCGACGGACGCGCGCCCAGGCGGCGGCGCGTGCGGCCCGTCTCGGGCCGCCTTGAAGACGTACAGAAACTTTGAACCGGTAGCCGGCCGACCGGCAGCCGGCCGACCGACAAGCCGGCCGACCGGCGACCCGGGAACTCTTCCACGTGGTGCCCTAAGTTGATCTCAACGACCACAACCCACGACATGCGGTTGCCAGGTAGATGGCATTGAGGAGGGTCATCGGTGCTCTGGCTGAAACAGAGGTCCGAGGGGAGGGTGACAGCAGCCGAAAAGCCGATACGGCTGGGGATGGGTCTTAGGGCTACCCTCAGGAATGGCCGCCGTCCCGGACTTTCCCGACTTTGACCAAACTGTTGTTGCCGTCGCATCGACACTTGGCCTCAGTTCGATCATTCTGGCCGTGATCGCTCTCCTGTTCTTCCTCCAGTCATGGGCTGGCCCCCTCAAACTTGCCGCGAAAGGCGCGGGAATTGCAGCTGACACTGTGCGCGGCGCATACGTCGCTACATCGAAGGTCCGTGGCGGGCAGCGCGCAATCGCGATCAGTGCGTCGACGCTAGTAGTCCTGTCCCAACTGCTGGCTCTTCGGTTGTGCCTGGTAGGCGGAAATCTGATGTTTCTCGCCAATACCAACGGAGGGCCGTGGTGGGAGCCGTTCACGACAGGGGTGCGAAATGACCCTTGGTCGCTCTTAGCACTAGAAACTCCCTGGTACCTCCGATGGGATGGGTTTGTGCCCTGGTATATGGCGATATCAGCGGGCCTGATTGTGCTGTCGTACGTCTATTCCGCCAGATCGCCGTACGGCGGCGGATTGCCGTGGATGTCTCTGCTCATGGGTGGGCCGGGTGCTCTTATCGGAGCTTTTGGCGCTGTTGTCGTCGCCCTCCTTCTGCTGATTCTAGTGATTTTGGGCGCGTTCGGCCTTATGGTTAGCGGCACTGAGGGATTTGTTAGCCTCTTCGAGACGCTCAGCCCACACTTCTTGATATTTGGCGGCTGCCTGGTGGTGGGAGGCACCTACTGGGCCGCATGCCATTATTCCCTCCGCGGGTCACGGTTGGTCATTCAACTGTGGACGATCCCGCGACTTCCGGTGTCAGGGTAAAGGCGGACATCCCGCGACGTACAAAATGAATGATGACGCCGCCAAAGGAGGCCTCACCTCGGGGACTGCGTCGCCGCATCGCCGGCCTGCTCCCGCCACTGGCCGCCGTCGGCCTGCACGAGACGCCGCACCATCTGTCGTGCCTCGCCTTCGTTGTCGAACTCCCACCGCAGCACCTTGCCGGTCTCGGAGTCGCCTGCCTTGGCGACGACGTGCCAGCGGACCTCGCGGGCAAGCCACCCGTCACGCCGGGTCAGCCGTCCCCACGTGCCGTTCCACCAGCGTCCGGCCAGCTCGTTCACCACCGGATGATCGTACAAGCGTTCTAACTATGCCCGCAGTTGAGCGGCTTGGACTCACCCCGGCTCTTTACGTGAACTGCCATAAGGCGGTTTCTGCCAGAATGGTGCGGTGGGAACCGGCCCAGATCCGACCGCGGAGTGGTGGACAACCTCCGACGTAGCCTCCTACCTGGGGGTAAAGGTGGCGACCGTGAGCAACTACCGGAAGCGGGGCCAGATGCCGGAGCCTGACGCGACCGTCGGACGTACCCACATGTGGCGCCCAAATCGGGTGATCTCGTGGCATGAGAGCCGGCCTCGTCCTGGTGTCGGTGGTCGGCCAAGCCGAGCAGACACAGACGCCAGCGCGGACGGTGTCAGCTCGCAGTGAGCGCTCGCACCTCGTCCAGGTAGGAGACGGCCTCCGGCTCGTGGGGGTACCTCTCTCGCAAGAGGGTCGCCAGCTCCTTGGAGCACATCAGCAGCGACGGAAGCGACTTCCGATCGCCCTCTAGTGCGCGGCGTCCGTACGAAACTGCACGCTCTACGTCGCCGGATCGCGCCGCCACAACGCCCAGGGTGATCCGGGCTTCCGCGTTACGCATCGGCTTACGTTCCGTGCCGTCCGGGTCGGTCGAAGAACGGATGACCTCCCGCGCGTACATCTCTGCGAGGCGGTCCTCCCCTGCGATGCGGTAGCAGTCCATGGCGTAGAAGTCGAACTTCGCCGGGTCCACCACGAAGTGGTGATCGGTGTCCTCCGGGTACGGAAGGGATTCAAGCAATGCCCTCCCCCGGTCCAGGGCCGTTTCCACCTGTCGCCTATCGCGCAACCTTGCCCATGCCTTGGCTCGCTGGGCTGCAAGCTGCACAGCGGCTCCGTTGTTGGTGGCGACCGCTTCCCCAGCCTCGGCAGCAGCGATGACGCCTCGATAGTCGCCCTGAGTCAGCGCGTACCAAGCCCGCATCTCATAGGCCCATCCGGCGATAGCGGCGTCGCCCGCCTCCTCACCGAGCGTCAATGCAGCCTTACGCGTTCCCTCGGCGATACGACGAAGTCCCATGTCGTACTCCACGCACCCGACGAGAAGCGCGACCCATCCCGCGAGGGTCAGCACCTCCTGGTGTTGGGCGAGGGTCAGCCGTCGATCCATCAAAGCAGTGATACGACGCAGCCAGGCACGGCCTTCTACTCGCAGCTGGTCCGAAGCCATGTAGGGGTACTCGCAACACAGCCGGTCGGCGGTGATGCGCAGCGCCTCCAGGGTGGCGGTAGAGACATCAGAAGTGCGCAGCCGGGCGAGGATTTCTACGGTCTCCATCCCTGTGCCTGCAAGTAGCTCCGCGTCGGCTTCATGAGTTGTCGCCGGCGGAAAGAAGGCTGCGGTGACGTTGCCGAAGGTCTTCGCTATCAGGGCCTTGTAGAAGCCGTCGGGCTCAGAGCCTCCCGCCTCCCATCGCTTCCAGTTACGCAAGAGGGTGCTGTCCGCCGGCAGGGGCTCGGCAGCATGCGCTCTCATCGCTCGCACAGCTTCGCCCTGCGACCAACCCCGAGCCGTCCGCTCGGCCCTCAACCTGATTGCCCAAACCGGTCGTTCGAGATCCGCTGCCTCGTCACCCATGCCGCCAGTATCGCCCGCGCTGGGGGGACATGGCGAGGGGACTTAGACCTGTCACCCCAGTGACACCTGTCGTTGTAATGCAGTCAAGGTCATCGTTGTGGGTGCCAGCGAATCGCCGAACAAAGTTCCGGCATGAGCCTGGCGCAGTACCAACTCAGTTGGTACTTTGAGTTCAGGCAGTCATCCAACAAGGGATGCGCCTAGACACAGGAGGTCTGTTGTGAAGCTGTACGTGGACACCCAGAGCAAGCAGGTCCAGGTGACGAAGGACCCGGAGCCGAAGAACGACCAGAACGGCAATCAGCGGTCGGAGAAGAACACTGGCCGGCTCATGTGGTCGACCCAGGTCTTCGTTCTCGACGAGACCGGCGGCGAGATCATCACGGTCACCACGGCGGGTGAGAAGCCGGGCGTGACGGTGGGACAGCTCGTCGCTGTCGAGCAGTTGGAGGCCATTCCGTGGGCGACCAACGGGCGTAACGGCGTCGCGTTCCGCGCCATCTCGCTAAAGCCGAAGGCTGGTAACTCGGCGGCTAAGTAGGTCCTCGATCACCGTGCTGTGTCTGCCACTGGTGTCCGTGGCAACCGAAGCGGCTGAGGTCCGCTGACAAGTCCAACTGAACAGGCAGTCCGGGGACGGCTCTGGCGTCCAACGTTCCCGGCCTGGTGACCACGACCGGTGGTCACGCCCCGTAAGAGCTGGCGCGGGGTCGGTACTGGCGTCCAAACCTGCCGACCCCGTGCCCTCCACTCATCCACCCTCGTGCAAGGGAGGACTCGTCGTGTCCAAGTCTAGCCCCCGCCGTCCCTTCGGGCGGAACACCGGAACGGTGACGGTCATCGAGGCCAAGGTCCACCGTTCCTCGGCCCGCAACGCCCGGTTGGCGTTCGTCCTGACGGCGGTCATCGTCGGCCTTCTGTCGGCCGTGGTGGCCGCTTCCTACATGCACCCGATCCTGGCCCTGTTCGTTGGCGCGCTGATCGGCGCACTGTCCGGCGGCATCACCTGGGTGCTGGTCCGCATCTGGCCGGTCCTGCGGCTGCTGTGGTGGTGGACCCCGGAAATCGGGATCACCACGGTTCTCGGCATCGGCTGGGTGCAGCTCGCCAACCACACGCCGTTCCCTGTGACGCTCGTGGTGGTCGCCCTGGTCATCGGCGTCCCCGCCGCCGTCCCTGTCGCCCGCCGCGCCCTGGTCGCCTGGACCTGGTGCCTGGTGGTGCGGCACCGGCTGCGCGTGTGTTTCGCGCGGTTCATCATCGCCAACCAGTCCGGCTCGCTGCCACTGATCCTGTGGGCCCGACCGACCCCGGTCGGTGAGCGGGTCTGGGTCTACCTCCGGCCCGGCCTGTCCCTGGCCGATCTGGAAGGCCGTCTCGACCGCATCGCGGTCGCCTGCCACGCCGCCACCGCTCTGGTCGAACGGGCCTCGGACGGCAACGCCGCGTATCTGCGGTTCGACATCAAGCGCCGGGAAGTCCTCACCGCGACGGTGGGTTCCCCGCTGGTCGACGTCATCGACCCCGCCACGCCGGCCACCGACCGGCCGACGCCGGTCGTGCCGACTGCTCTGGACCTGCCCGACGTCGACGCCCCCGTCATCACCCTGCCGGTGCAGAAGAAGCCGGCCACGACCGCCAACGGCAGCAAGCCCGCGGCTTCGTCGGCCGACGTCGATGACGTCTCCGACTGGATCTGACCCCCACATCACCTCGGACGCGGGGAGCCTCTTCGGCTCGTTCGTGTGGCTCTCCGCGCCCATCAACGCCCAGGGAGGGCAACCATGACCACCGCTACCGCCCCGACGTCTGGGGTTCCGGTGGGGCCTGGCCTGTCGATGTTCGACCCCATCTTCGTCGGCATCGACGAGTTCGGTCAGCCCGTCTACATCACCCTCGCCTACCGCAACCTCCTCGCGGGCGGTGAACCCGGCGGAGGTAAGTCCGGCCTGCTCAACTGCATCGCCGCCCACGCCGCCCTCTCCGTCGACAGCCGCCTGGTCCTGCTGGACGGGAAGCTCGTCGAGCTCGGCCAGTGGGAAGACTGTGCCGACGCATTCATCGGCCCCGACATCACCGAAGCCCTGGCCGTCCTGCGGCGGCTTCAGGTCGTGATGAACAACCGCTATGCCTGGCTGCGGGCTCATGGGCGCCGCAAGCTCACCGCCGCCGACGGGCTCTCGGTCATCACCGTCCTCGTCGACGAAATCGCCTTCTACTCCGCCACCATCGGCAGCAAACAGGAGCAGGAAGAGTTCGTCGCGCTCCTGCGCGACCTGGTCGCACGGGGCCGCGCCGCTGGCATCCCCGTGGTCGCCGCGACCCAGCGGCCGTCGTTCGACATCATCCCGACCTCGCTGCGGGACCTGTTCGGCTACCGGGCCGCGTTCCGCTGCACCACACCCAACTCATCGAACATCGTCCTGGGACACGGGTGGGCCGAGCAGGGCTACTCCGCTACTGACATCCAGCCCACCAACCAGGGCGCGGCCTACCTCATCGCCGAAGGCGGCGTTCCCCGCCGCATCAAGGTCGCCTACCTGACCGACGCGCAGATCGCCGGCATCGCCGACTACGCCGCCTGGATCCGCCGCCCCGCCACAGGAAACCGCACGGAATGGGAGATCGCCGCATGAGCACCCTCGGCTACCGCGACCACAACCTGATCGGCCTACCGGATCAGGTCGCCAACGTCATCGCCAACCACCAGAGCGCCGGAACGCTCATCTCAATGACCGCACCCCGGACCATCTCGGCCACCGACCCGCGTATCCGGGTCGCCGTGCGCCTGGTCGACACCACCACCCCGACCATCCGCCCGGTCCGGGTCACGTCCCTGCGGGCTCACATCACCGGCAGGGTGCAGCCCCGCCGCATCCGACGCCGCGTCGCCATCGCGGCCTCGGTCGCTACCGCCGTCATCGCCCTGGGCGCGATCGTCGCCTACCTCGTCGGGCAGCTCGTCACGTTCCTGGTCGAGCACGCCGCCATCATCGCCGGCCTCCTGGCCATCACCGCGCTCATCCTCGGCGCCCTGCGCGGCACCACCGGAAGCGGCAAACGGCACTGCCCCGGCTGCTGACACCCGAGAAACGGCCGACAGGACCGGACACCGCCTGCCAGCAACAGCCGGTCCTGCCGACCTCCACCAAGCCCTTACCGAAAGGACGTGGCTGCCATGAAGGCTACCCACCAACCACCCACCGCAGCACTGGTCACACCCGCTGACCTGCTCCGGTGCGCTGCCCTCTACCTGCGCCGGCACGGCTGGCACCAGGGCACCTACTACGCCACCACCACCGACACCCTGACCCCGCCGGCCTGCGCCGCCGGGGCCATCGGCATCGCCTGCGCCGGCCACCGGGTCGAGCACTTCTCCCAACTCGACGGCGGCACCCTCGCCGACTACCTCGCCACCATCGGCGTCTTCGTCGACTACCTCGACGCCCACGCCCCGGTCTTCTTCATCGACGAGGACGGCTACCTCCTCGACGAACACACCTCCCCCTACTCGTGGAACGACGACCCGGCCCGCACCGCCGAGCAGGTCGTAGCGGCTCTGGAAGCCGCCGCCGACGAGTGGGACCGCCTCCACACCGAGG
>NZ_JAMOKF010000516.1 GCF_023656545.1 Micromonospora phytophila
CGGCGGGACGACCCAGCCGGGGCGCGACGAACGCGACAGCGGCGGCCAGCGCGAGCGAATCGGCACCACCCGAGCAGGCGACCAGCACCGGACCCTCGGGCGGCAGGTCGGCCAACGCGCGGCGGACCGACACCCGGATCGCGGCCACCGGCGGGGCGAGTGCGGCCACCGGCGGCCGGTCAGCCGGCGGCCGGGAGCGGGCCGGCCGGCCCGTGCACCCGGGCCACCCAGGCGTCCGGGTCGCCGAGCTCCTCCAGCCGGGGCAGGGTGAGCGGCGAGGCGAAGATCCGGTTGAAGCTCTCCATGCCGACCCGCTCGACCACACCGTGCACGAACTTGCGGCCCTCGGCGTACTGGCGCATCTTGACGTCCACGCCGAGCAGCCGGCGGATCGCCTTCTCCAGCGGGTTGCCGGCCTCGCGGCGCCGGTTGAACGCCGCCCGGATCCGCTCGACGCTCGGGATGACCTGCGGGCCGACGCCGTCCATGACGAACTCGGCGTGCCCCTCCAGCAGGGTCATCAGCGCGGTGAGCCGGTCCAGCACCGCCCGCTGCGCCGGGGTCTGGACGATGTCGAGCACGCTGGTCCGGCTCTCCGGGTCCTTCACCGCGTCGGAGAGGGTGGCCACGCCGCGGCGCAGCCGCTCCAGCAGGTGCTCACCGCCGCTGGACGACGCGTCGACGAACGCCTGCACCTCGCTGAGGAAGTACGCCCGCATCCACGGCACGGCGGTGAACTGGGTGCGGTGGGTCACCTCGTGCAGGCAGACCCAGAGCCGGAAGTCGCGCGGGTCGGCTCCCAGCTTCCGCTCCACCTCGACGATGTTCGGCGCGACCAGCAGCAGCTGCCCCGGGTCGGCGGAGAAGACCTCGTACTGGCCGAGGACCCGGCCGGAGAGGTACGCCAGTACGGTGCCGGCCTGCACGCCGGTCAGCCGGGAGCCGATCGCCTCGGTCAGCGGGCCAGGCCGCTTGTCTTTGGCGAGCCGGCCGACCAGCGGAGTGATCACCTCGCGCAGCCCGGCGATGTTCGTCGCCGCCCAGTCGCGTCGGTCCACCACCCGCACCGGCGGGTGGGACACCTGCGAGCGCAGGCCGGTGTAGTCCGCGACGTGCCCCGCCGCCTCGTCGGTCAACCGTCGCAGGTCGCCGACCACGTCGGTGGCCTCGGCGTACGACACCCGGGGGCCCGACTTGCCCAGCGCCCCCGCGGTCGCGGCGGCCAGATCCCAGTCCACGAACTGCGCCATGCACCCACCGTACCCGCGCCGGAACACCCCGGCCCGGCGTCGCCCCGGCCCCTCCACCGCCGTCGATCCGAGCGCGACTCGCCCTCCGAGGTCACCGAGCGGCGGCCACCCCCGGCCGGCGGGACGGGAGCGGGGTCAGCGGCAGCCGCAGGTGGCGAGGGTGGCGGTTATCCGGTCGAGGGCCACCCGGGCGGCCTCCAGCCCGTCGGGGGGCGCCGCGTCGGTGAGCACGGCGAAGGTGAGCAGTCGCCCGTCGGCGGTGCTGACCAGGCCGGCGATCGCGTGGACCTTGCTCAGCGTCCCGGTCTTGGCCCGGACCACCCCGGCGCCGGCTTTCGTGGCCGCCGACTCGTAGCGCTCGGCGAGAGTGCCGGACCAGTCCGCGACCGGCAGCCCACCGAAGATGGCGGCCAGCTCGGGACGGCTGCCGTTGCCGGCGAGCGCGATCAGGTCGGTCAGCAGCGAGGGACTGATCCGGTTGCTGCGGGAGAGCCCGCTGCCGTCGGCGAGGGCGAGCTCGTCGGCGGGCAGGCCCAGCTCGGCGGCCACCGCGTCCATCGCCTTCGCGGCGCCGACGAACGAGGCGGGCTCGTCGCGGGCCAGCGCGACCTGCCGGGCCAGCGCCTCGGCGATCAGGTTGTCGCTGTCACTGATCATGATGTCGACCAGCCGGACCATCGGCAGGGACTCGACCTTGCCCAGCTCGCTGCCCGGGGCGCCCGGGGCCGCCCCGGCAGCGGCGGCGGGGGCCGTGCCGCTGCCGACGCTGGCGGCGGGCACGCCCAGCAGCCGGGCGAAGGAGCGGCCGGCGGCCAGGTCGGGCTTCGACACCCGCTCGGCGCCGTGGTTGCCGGCGTCGTGGTCCTTCAGCGCCTGCGCCACGTCGCTGCGGGCGCCGTCGGTCATCAGCGCGGTCACCGAGCCGCCGTAGCCGCCGGTGGGGATGTCGTCGTCCCAGCCGGGCTCGTGCACCGGGCCGGAGTAGAGCGTCGAGTCGACGGTCACCTTCGTCGGCTTCGTGCCGCCGAGCGCCGTCTTCACCTGGCCGGCGAGGTCGTCCAGGCGGGCCGCCCCCGGGTAGAAGCCCTTCTTGTCGACCGCCAGCGTCGGGTCGCCGCCACCGACGATCACCACCTCGCCCGGGGTCGCGCCGGCGACCGCCCGGGTCGGGATGCGGTACGCGGGGCCGCGCGCGGCGAGCACCGTCACCGCGGTCACCAGCTTGGTCACCGAGGCCGGGACGGTGCCGTCGTCCGCGCCCCGGCTGAAGAGCGGCTGTCCGGTGGCCACGTCGGCAACCGAGACGTTGACCCGGTCGCCGAGGGCGGCCGCGCCGACCAGCGGGGTGAGCGCGGCGCGTACCCCCTCGGGGGTGGGCAGCGGAGCGTTCGC
>NZ_JAMOKF010000517.1 GCF_023656545.1 Micromonospora phytophila
CCCGCCTGGTCCTCAGGAACCCTAATGGACACCGGGACACCGGGACAGGGCAGGACGGACGCGTCGGGCGGACACGCCGACGGCGTCAGGGCCGGCGCGGGGCGACGGTGACCGGGGCGGCGGCGCAGGTGGCCGGCGCCGGTCGGTCGGCGGCGCCGCAGTGGTAGACCTCGACCGGCGCCGCCGTCACGTCGGGCACCCGTTCCACCCGCAGCAGCGCGAGCCGCTTGTCCACCGGCTCGCCCGAGTCGGGGGTGAACCGGATCAACCCGGCCACTCCCGGATGGCCGCGCCGGTGTTCTGGCGCAGCACCTCGGCGTGCACGCCGACCGGGTTGACCGAGCCGGGCTCCCAGCGTTGCCGGGGGCCGGCGTGGTGCAGCCGGGCGGCCAGGCTCTCCACCGCCCGGACCATCATCATCGCCGCGTCGTAGGCCAGGCTGACCCGTTCGCCGACCTGGTGCGGGTTGTCCGGGCGGCAGCGCGGCGGGTCGAGCAGGTCGTCGGCCTGGATCCAGGTCAGGAAGCTGGCCCGGGCGTCGTCGCGGCGGTCCCGGGCGGCGCCCAGCGCGGCGCAGGTCGCCAGCGCGGCCTTGGAGACGTAGGTGACCGGCACGTTGCCCGGCGCCGCGGCGCGCAGCCCGGGGTTGGCGATGTAGCGGTTGACCGAGTCGTCGCCGACCAGGTGTTTCGGCGGGTTGTCACCGCACTCCCGCAACGCCCGCAGGAAACCGTCGAACTCCGACCAGCGGCCGGCGTAGAAGAGCAGGCCGGAGTAGCCGCACTCGTCGGTCAGCCGCTTGCCGGTGCGCCACTCGTCGAGGCGGGTGATCCGGGTGCCGAACCGCTGCTTCAGCCCGTCGACCAGGGTGCCGACGTAGAGGTCCTCCGCCAGGGAGCTGTTCTCGCCGGTGGTCCACCACACGTGCGCCTCGTTCACCTTGAGCACCTGCCGGGCGTACGCCTCGACCATTCGGACCTGGTCGGCGTTGGGGGCGGAGACCTGGAGGTAGAGCCGGGAGTTCGCGTCTATCCGGTCGGCCGACAGGGTCGGGGCGAGCACCGGCAGCCCGATCCGGTTGAGTTCGCGCAGCGCCCGGGCGGTGCTGGCGCGGCTCTCCACCAGGCCCACCACGCCGAGCACGGTCGCGTCGTCCCGGGCCAGCTCGGCCAGCATGGCCACCGCCCGGTCGGCGTGGCGCATCTGCCGTCCCCCGTTGGCCACCACGATCCGCAGCAGCGCGGCGCCGTCGGCGCCGGCGGACTCCTTCAGCAGCGCGTACTGCGCGGTGGCCATCCCCTCCAGTTCCTCGCGTTCGGAGACGTAGGACTCCTCGTCGGCGCGGGTCCGGTTGCCGGTGAGGGTGCCCAGGTAGACCAGGGTGAGGTACGGCCGGCGGCGGTCGCTGCGCTGCCAGACCTCCTCGGCGGCCCGGTTCTGCGCGAAGATCCGCTCCTGGACGCCGCGTAGTCCGCGCTGGCCGGGGTCGTTGTTGAACACCTGGGCGGCGCTGTCGCTGTAGCCGACGCACTCCCCCTCGACGAGCTGCACCGAGATCCGGCCCCCGGTGACGGAGGGGTGGCAGCCGGGTCCCCACCGGGTGCCCACCCACGTCCCGCCGGCCGCGACCAGCAGCAGGCAGACCGTGGCCGGCAGGAAGCGCCGCGACCACCAGGGCGGCTCCGGGGCGGTGAACGGACGCAGGCCGCCGCGCGGTGGCGGCCCAGTCTCGGTGGCGTCGGGGCGCAGCACCACCAGCCAGGCGGCCGCGCGGCGCAGCCGCCGCATCTCCGGCAACGCCTCGGCCCACTCGTCGTACGCCTCGTCGGCCTCGCCCAGCGGGTGCGGCCCGGGCAGTTCCGGCGGGGGCTCCTCGCCGGCCGCGACGACCAGCAGCGGGTCGTTGCGGCCGGTCTCGTTGCGGACGTCGTTCAGCAGCCGGACCAGGACGTGGCCGAGGTTGCCGGGGGCCACGTGGTCGAGCAGCAGCACCGGGTACGCGGTGCGCCGCCACTCCGACGGGCGCCACGGCCGGCGCCGGTACGCCTGCCGCAGGTCCTCCAGGAACGCGTGCAGCAGCAGCTTGTTGACCTGGTCGGGCTGCTCGCCGTCACGCCAGCCGGCGGTGAGTCGCTCGGCGAAGCCGAGGAAGGTGACCGACTGCCGCGGGGCGAGGTACTGCTGACGCATGAACCAGCGGTACTGGCGCCCGAGCACCGGCACCCGGCCGGAGACGGCCACCCGGAACACCACCCCCGGCACGGCCCGGCGGACCAGCCAGAGCAGGACCTGCGAGGCGATGCCGACCGCGTCCCCGCCGGCGGGCACCGGGTCACCGGCGGTGCGCTGGCCGCGCCGGTCCCGCAGCCGCCGCACCAGCGCCGACCGGCCGTCGTCGGCGTCCGTGCCGAAGCTCAAGCTCTGGTGCATCAGCCAGTCGGCGAGCGGATAGTGCGTGAAGCGCAGCCGGGCCGCGCCGAACGCCTCCAGCGAGAGTTGCCGGTGCAGCTCCCGCAGCAGCGCGGGGACGTCGGCGCCGGCGGGCTGCGCCGCCGCGTCGAGCACGGCGTGCGGGACGCGGCGGCGGTGGCCCTGCCCGAGGAACCGGCGCAGCAGGACCATCAGGTCGGGGG
>NZ_JAMOKF010000518.1 GCF_023656545.1 Micromonospora phytophila
GCCGGGGTCGGGCCGGCGACGGGGCCGGGCGGCGCCACCCGGAGGTGTCTGATGATCATCGAGTCGCGCTTCAACGGCCCGCCCGGCTCCGGCAACGGCGGCTGGAGCGCCGGGGTCTTCGCCGCCGCGGCCGGCGGCCCCGGACCGGTCGAGGTGACGCTGCGCCGGCCACCCCCGCTGGACACCCCGCTCGACGCCGCCGGCGGGGAGGTCCGCGACCCGGCCGGCGAGGTCGTCGGGCAGGTCCGCCCGGTGGCCGAGTTCCGCACGGTGGTGCCGCCGGTGGACCTGCCCACCGCGCGGGCCGCGTCGGCGGCGTACCCCGGCCTGCTCGACCACCCCTTCCCCGGCTGCTACGTCTGCGGCCCGGACCGGACCGACGGGCTGCGGATCTTTCCCGGCCGGCTGCCGGACGGCCGCACCGCCGCGCCGTTCCGGGTGCCCGGGTCGGTCGTCGACGCCACGGTCTGGGCGGCGCTGGACTGCCCCGGCGGCTGGGCGGTGATCACCCCCGGCCGCCCGTACGTCCTCGGTCGGATCGCCGCGGTGGTCGCGGCACTGCCGGAGCCGGGCGACGAGTGCGTGGTGACCGGCGCCATGGTCGGCGGCGAGGGCCGCAAGGCGCAGGTGCACACCAGCCTGTACGCCCCCGACGGCACCCTCCTGGCCTGGGCCCGCGCCACCTGGATCGCGCTGCCGCCAACCGGCTGAACGTCGTCCCCGGGGACGATGACCTCCTGCCTCAGGTGGAGGTGGATCTACGGACCGTGCCTGATTGACCCGGTTGCGCCCGCCCGCCACGCTGTGTCCCGGCGTACCCCGACGCCACCTCACGGGAGGAGAACGATGTCTGACGGGCAGCCAAGCCCCACCACAGACGGACAGATCGTGGTGTCCGGCCTGACCAAGCAGTACAAGAACGTCCGGGCGGTCAACGACCTGTCCTTCACCGTCGAGCCGGGGCGGGTGACCGGCTTCCTGGGCCCGAACGGCGCCGGCAAGACCACCACCCTGCGGATGCTGCTGAACCTGGTCACCCCGACCGGCGGCGAGGCGACGATCGGCGGACGCCGGTACGCCGACCTGACCGACCCGCTGCGCCACGTCGGCGCGGTGCTGGAGGCGTCCAGCGCGCACAAGGGCCGCACCGGTCTCAACCACCTCCGGGTGATCTGCGCGGCGGCCGGGCTGCCGAAGCACCGGGCCGACGAGGCGCTGGCCCTGGTCGGGCTGACCCCGGCGGCGAAGCGCAAGTTCAAGGGCTACTCGCTGGGCATGAAGCAGCGGCTCGGCATCGCCGCGGCGATGCTCGGCGACCCGCGGGTGCTGATCCTCGACGAGCCGGCCAACGGGCTGGACCCGGAGGGCATCCGGTGGATGCGCGGGTTCCTCAAGAACCTCGCGCACGAGGGCCGCACCGTGCTGGTCTCCAGTCACCTGCTCTCGGAGATGCAGCTGCTCGCCGACGACGTGGTGATCATCGCCGCCGGCCAGCTGGTCCGGCAGGGAGCGGTCGACCAGGTGATCGGGTCGATGGCGCAGGGCGTCCGGGTCCGGGTCCGCACCCCGCAGGCCGACGCGCTGATCGCCGCGCTCAAGGAGGGGCCGGCCGTGGTGGACACCGACGAGCACGGCATCCTGCTGATCGGCGGGGTGGACGCCCCGACGGTGGGCCGGGTCGCCCTGGCCGCCGGCGTGGAACTGCACGAACTCACCACGGAGCGGCCCGACCTGGAACGGGTCTTCCTGGAGCTGACGGCCGGGAAGGCGGACATCCGATGAACCTGGTCCGATCCGAGCTGCTCAAGATCCGTACCACCAGCACCTGGTGGTGGCTGGCGATCGGGGCGTTCCTCTCCCTCGCGCTGGCGTTCGCCTTCAACGCCTGGTACGCCAGCACCGTGCTCGGCGGCGACGCCGAGACGGTGGGCGCCAGCCCCGAGCAGGCGACCGCGGCCGCGCAGGCGGCCAACCTCTACACCTCGGGCCAGTTCCTCGGCCTGATGTTCGTCATGCTCATCGGCATCCTCATGGTCACCAACGAGTTCTTCCACCAGACGGCGACGACGACCTTCCTGGCCACCCCGCGGCGCACCTCGGTGATCGTCGGCAAGCTGGTCGCGGCGAGCCTGCTGGGCTTCGCGTTCTGGCTGGTGACCACGCTGATCGACCTGGCCGCCGGCGCGGTGTTCCTCTCGCTGGACGGCCACGGCACCCAGCTCGGCGAGTGGGCCGTGCACCGGGCGTTGCTGTTCAACCTGCTGGCGTACGCCATCTGGACGGTCCTCGGCGTGGGCATCGGCACGCTGATCACCAACCAGCTCGGCGCGGTGATCACCGCCGCGGTCCTCTACCTGGTCGGCACCCAGGTGGTGGGGCTGCTGTTCCTGCTGCTGTCGAACGTGCTGGACAGCCAGGCGGTGCTGAAGTGGCAGGTGATCTGGCCGGCGGTGGCGTCCCAGGTGATGATCAGCGAGGGCCAGTCGGAGTTCGTCCCCGCCTGGTGGGTCGGCGCGCTGGTGCTGGTCGGCTACGCGCTGGTCAGCGGAGTGGCCGGCATCCTGATCACCCGCCGGCGCGACATCTCCTGACGCGCCCGGCCGAGGCCACGACGGG
>NZ_JAMOKF010000519.1 GCF_023656545.1 Micromonospora phytophila
CTCGGTGATGGGCGCGCTCGTCGCCGACCTCCTGGTCGACGGCGAACCGCTCGACCCGGCCGGCTGGCACGAGCGGGTGGCGTTCGCGTTGCGCGTCGCCGGCCTGGTCTGCGAGTCGCCCGGCGGTGCCACCGCCATGCCCACCCGCGCCGAGGTGCGCGACCGCTTCCCCCGCTGACCGGGGCGGATCAGGCGACGGCGTCGAGTTCGGCGTAGCCGCGGCGGGCGGCGTGCAGGGCGGGGCGGGCACCGAAGGGCGCCTCCGCGGCGACCCGTTCCGGTGGGGCGCCGCCGGTGTGCCCGGCGCGGATGAGCCGGGCCAGCTCGGCCAGCTGGGCGTGCTGGTCGCGGACGAACCCGGCGTCGACCGGTTCGCCGTGCCCGGGTACGACCACGGTGGCCGGGGTGGTCATCCGCAGCAGCTCGGCCACCGTGTCCGGCCACCGCAACGGGTACGACTCCTCAAAGGCCGGCGGCCCGCTCTGCTCCACCAGGTCGCCGGCGACCAGCACGTCGGCGTCGGGCACGTGCACCACCAGGTCACCGGCGGTGTGCCCGCGACCGGGGTGGCGCAGCACCACCCGCCGGCCGCCCACGTCGAGCACGGTCCGGGTACGCACGGTGTGCGTCGGCGCCAGCAGCACGACGTCGGCCAGTTCCCCGGCCAGCGTCGGCTGCTCGTCGCGCATCTCCTCGTACGCCTCCCGGCGGAGACGGTCGGGGTCGCGCATCGCCTCGGCGGCCCGCTCGTGCGCGTAGACCGGGCGGGGTGGGTCGGCGGCGAGCGTCGCGTTGCCGAAGCAGTGGTCGAAGTGGTGGTGGGTGTTCACCAGCGTCCACGGGTGCGGGGTCACCGCCCGGGCGGCGGCGGCCAGCTCGGCGGCCTGCCCGGCGGTGGAGAGCGTGTCGACCAGCAGCGCGGCGTCGTCGCCGACCACGAGCGTGACGTTGACCCGCAGCAGCGGTTCGCGCAGCACGTGCACCCGGTCGGCGACCTCGACGAAACGGGCGGTCACGCCGACCGGGTGGCGCGTGCCACGAACCGCTCCCGGTCGACCAGCACCCGCTCCACCCGGGCCTGCGCCACCGTCTCGTCGCCGTCGCTCACGGTCACCTCGAACAGCAGCCGCCGCCCGTCGACCGTGACGAGCCGCGCCTGCGCGATGACCGTCCGCCCGACCGGGGTGGCCGCCAGGTGGTCGAGCTCGACCCGGACGCCGACGGTGGTCGACCCGCTCGGCATCCGGGTGGCGATGGCCGCCACCGTGGCCGCCTCCGCCAGGGCGAGCACCCTCGGTGTGCCCAGCACGGGCACGTCACCGGAGCCGACGGCCTCGGCGGTGTCGGCGTCGGTGACGGTCAGCTCGACCCGGGCGGTCAGGCCCGGCGCGACGGCGGGCTCCGGCTGCTCCTGCATGGGCGAAGCCTAGACGAGGCGGGTCGGGGCGCCCGGTGTCCGTACCACCGGTCCCGGCCGGGTGCGTGGGCGGCGCGGACCGCCGGCGGGGCGGCGCGAGCCGTGTTCGTCGCCGCGCGGGTGGTGCCGGCCCAGGTGGTCGGCGTCGGTCGATGCCGACCGCGCCGTTAACCTTGACCGCGATGTCTGTCGCGACCGACCCCCAGCCCCCCGCCCGGACCGACCCGACCGAGTCGCCCGACGGCGGTCGCCGCCGTGTGGGCGCCATGACGGTCTGGGGGGTCGCGTTCGTGGCCGGCTGGCTCGTCATCGGCCTGCCCACCGACCCGGCGTACGCGTTCCTCTGGATCTGGGCGGGCACCGTCGCCTGGAACAGCACCCGGCCGTGGCGCAGCCACCTGCGCTTCGCCCGGGACTGGGTGCCGGTGGTGCTGCTGCTCGCCGTCTACAACCTCTCCCGGGGCTTCGCCGACAACGGGGCCACGCCGCACGCGTACGAGCTGATCGTCGCCGATCGGATCATGTTCGGCTGGCTGACCGACGGCGAGGTGCCGACCGTCTGGCTCCAGGAGCACCTCTACCGACCGCAGGTGCAGTGGTGGGACGTCATCGCCAGCTGGGTCTACTTCTCCCACTTCGTGGTGGCGCTGGCCGCCGCGGCGGTGCTCTGGATGCGGGACCGGGGTCGCTGGGCGGCCTTCATGCGCCGGTGGGCGTTCCTCTGCGCCACGGGCCTGGTCACCTACTTCCTCTACCCGGCCGCCCCGCCGTGGTGGGCGGCGCAGAACGGCATGCTGGAGGAGGTCGCCCGCATCTCCACCCGGGGCTGGAAGGCGTTCGGCATGCACGGGGCCGGCAACCTGCTCAACGCCGGCCAGATCGCCGCCAACCCGGTCGCCGCGATGCCGTCGCTGCACACCGCGTTCGCCCTCTTCGTGGTGCTCTTCTTCCTGGGCCGGACCCGGCGTCGCTGGTGGCCGCTGCTGCTGGCCTACCCGCTGGCGATGACGTTCACCCTGGTCTACTGCGGCGAGCACTACGTCATCGACGTGCTGGTCGGCTGGGCGTACGTCGGGATGACCTTCCTGGTGGTCGGCCTGGGCGAGCGCTGGTGGGCGGCGCGCCGGGCGCGCCGCGTCGCCGGGCCGCCGGAGCGGAGCGCCCCGGATGCCCCCGCCGAGCCGCCGGCGGTACCC
>NZ_JAMOKF010000520.1 GCF_023656545.1 Micromonospora phytophila
ACCAGGGCGAGCGCTCCGGCCTCGGCGGCGAGCCGGGCCCGCGCCGGCCCGGCCAGGTCTCTCGGCAGCAGGGTGTGCGCCGGCACGACCAGGCCCGCGGCGCGCAGGGCGTCGAGCAGCGTACGGGCCTCGTCGGGGGCGACGTCGGCGGCCGCGTGCTCCAGGACGCCCCGCTCGCTGCGGGTGCCGTCGAGCAGGTCGAGCAGCCGGGCCGCGCGGGGGTTGGCGATCTCCAGCAGCACCGCCCGACCCGGTTCGACGCCGAGCTGGAGCGTGTGGCGGTCCCGCCAGAGTCGGGTGAGCCCCGGCAGCAACGTGGGCCGGGGAAGTGGGGCACGGCTCATGACACGAATCGTGACCGCGTCCGTGCTCTCCGTCGATCGCTGTCCACAGGTGCGGGGCGCCCTGTCCAGGGCTGTCCACAGGATTTGCCGCGATATCCACAACCGGCCGGTAACCGAGTCGGGGAGCCGACAGTGGCTGGCGGCCGTGGCCCGGCGCTGCCGGACGGTCCCGCATCCTTCGAGGTCGGCCAGGTCGAGGTTGCCGTCGGCGTCGCGGCCGACCAACGGGGTGAAACGGCGGGAGGGGCGGCCGTCGGCCACCCCTCCCGCCGACCCGTACGGGTCAGACCTTCGCCTTGCCCAGGATGCGGTTCACTGTTGTGCCGCACACCGGACACTTGCCCTTGGCCATGTTCATCCCGGTCTTCGAAACCTCGATGTGCCCCTCGAAGTCCCGCTTCTCCTTGCACTTGACGCAGTAACCGTTGTAGGTCTGGGCCTGGTCGGCCACGGTGCCCTCCTCGTCTCGTCCGCCGGTCGATGCCGTCCCGGCGGGTTTTCCGGCGGCGGGCCACGCGGGGCGCCGGCGCTCGGTCCTTCTCCCGCGGCCACCTGCGTGACCGCTGGTTCGCGGACCCTACCCAGGTCTGGGCGGTTCCATGTCAGCTGTGCATCGACACTGTGAGTAAGTCGACGTCGAGAGTGTGCATGGCGAATTAGGTCGGATAAGTCAGTTTGGCGGGGACACGCCGACCGAACCCCGCCAGATGACCCGGACGGGGACCCCCGAGCGGCGCCGACGGGATGATCACCTACGGTGGGGTGGATGGCCGTGGCCCCCCGCGCAGCCCGCCACGAAGCGTGACGGCGCGGTTTCTTGTGAGCCGGCAAGAATTTTTCGGGACTCCTGGCGACCAATCGCCATTTTCCGGGCGCGTGTCATGGGGTTGACTCTTGCGGACCCCTGGTCAGTACGCATTAGCTTTCCATCGTGACAGGAATCCGAGGCTGAGCGGCCCGCCATGGCAGGGACGCGGAAGCCGGTCGTCGAGGTACGGCGCAGCCAGCGCCGGCGACGGACGGTGTCCGCCTACCGCGACGGCGAGCGGGTCGTCGTCCTCATTCCCGACCAGTTCTCCCGGGCCGAGGAAAGCGAGTGGGTCGACCGGATGCTCGCCCGGCTCGCCGCCCGGGAGGGCAGGCTCGCCCGGTCCGACGCCGAACTGCTCGTCCGGGCCACCCGGCTGATCAACCTCTACCTCACCGACCACGGCGCGCGGGCCGTTCCGGCGAGCGTCCGTTGGGTGACCAACCAGAACGGCCGGTGGGGCTCCTGCACGCCGGCGGACCGGACCATCCGCATCTCGCACCGCGTCCAGGACATGCCCGACTGGGTGATCGACTACGTGCTCCTGCACGAGCTCGCGCATCTCATCGTGCCCAGCCACAACGCGCGGTTCTGGGCGCTCGTCGCGCGATATCCGAAGTCCGAGCGCGCGCGGGGCTACCTGGAGGGCGTGGCGGCGGCCTCCGGCGCACCGCTGACCGACTGACCTGCCGGTCCCGATCCCACCGGGACCGCCCCGTCCGCCGGGCCGCTCGGGACCGCCCGTCCGCGCGGCAGCTTCACGGGGCCGAGCCGCACCTGCGTCCGCCCGGCTGCGCGGCAGCCCCAGCGGCGGCGAGACGCGCCAACCGGTGCTCCGGCTAGGGTCGGGGGGTGGCCCGACGTGTGGTGGTGGCGTTGCTCGGACCGGTGGCCTGGTCGCCGCCGGGCATCGACCTGGTGGACTGGCGTGCCGCGCTCGCCGAGGACGTGGTCGACCTGCTCGCCACGCTGAACGAGGTGGAGACCGCGGTGGCGGTCACCCCGGCCGACCGGTGGCTGGCCGACGCGGTCCTCTGGCCCGGCATGGCCGTCCACGAGGCGCCCGAGCCCACCCCGAACGCCGTCTTCGCCGCCCTCGAAGGCTCGGCCGGCGGTTACGACCAGGTGGCGGTGCTGGCCGGCGACGCGCCCGACGTGCCCGGGCTGACCATCGGCAAGCTTCTGCGCCCACTCACCACCCGACCGGTCGCGGTCGCCCCGGCCGAGGGCGGTCCCGGGCTGCTCGGCGTCGCGACGCGGCTGCCCGTACCGCCGTGGCTGCCGGCGCTGGACCTGGACACGGCGCTGCCCGCGGACGTGCGCGCGGCGGCGCCGCAGCCCGGCGACCTGGCGGTCACCCCCGCCTGGCATCGCCTGCGTGGGCCGGCCGACCTGGCCTTCCTCGACCCTGCCGTGGAGGGCTGGGAGACCACCCGGGCCCTGCTCTCCGGC
>NZ_JAMOKF010000521.1 GCF_023656545.1 Micromonospora phytophila
CACCCGCGCCGCGGTCTGCCCCGTGCCCGAGCACCCCTGCCTCGCCGGGCTGGACCCGGCCGAGGTGGTCGAGGCCGTCCGCGTCCTGGCCTCCCCGTCCCCCACGTGAGCGCCGCCGGCCCGTCCCGACCGCCCACCACCCCGCGACACCTGCTGAGGAGAGGCATGAACATTCTGCTCTGGCACGTGCACGGCTCCTGGACGACCTCGTTCGTCCACGGACGACACCGGTACCTGGTGCCGGTCACGCCCGACCGGGGCCCGTACGGCCTGGGCCGGGCCCGCACGTACCCCTGGCCGGACAACGCCGTGGAGGTGACTCCCCAGCAGCTGGCCACCGCCGACGTCGACCTGGTCGTCCTGCAACGCCCCGAGGAGCTGGACCTGGCCGAGCAGTGGCTCGGCCGCCGGCCCGGCCGGGACGTGCCGGCCGTCTACGTCGAGCACAACACCCCCAAGGGCGACGTGCCGAACACCCGCCACCCGATGGCCGACCGCGACGACCTGCTCGTCGCCCACGTCACCCACTTCAACGAGCTGTTCTGGGACACCGGCGCCACCCGCACCGCCGTGATCGAGCACGGCATCGTGCCGCCCCGGGTCGAGTGGAGCGGCGAGCTGGACCGGCTCGCCGTGGTCACCAACGAGCCGGTCCGCCGGTGGCGGGTCACCGGCACCGACCTGATGCCCCGCTTCGCGCGGGTGGCGCCGCTGGACGTCTTCGGCATGGGGGTGGCCGGGCTGCCCGACGCGCTCGCCGCGGCGGGTTCGGCCGGCCTGCCGGTCACCGGCCACGACGACCTGCCGCAGGAACGGATGCACGTCGAGGTGGCCCGGCGGCGGGCGTACCTGCACCTGTGCCGGTGGACGTCGCTCGGGCTGAGCCTGATCGAGGCGATGTCCATCGGCATGCCGGTCGTCGCGCTGGCCACCACCGAGGCGGTGGACGCGGTGCCGGCCGACGCGGGGGTGCTCTCCACGCGGGTGGACACGCTGGTCGAGGCGGCCCGGTGGCTGATGACGGACCGCGACGCGGCGTCCCGGTTGGGGGCGCGGGGTCGCGAGGTGGCGAAGGAACGCTTCGGGCTGGACCGGTTCCTCGCTGACTGGGACCGGCTGATGGAGGAGGAAACATGCGCATCGCGATGATCTCGGAGCACGCCAGCCCGCTCGCCGTCCTCGGCGAGGAGGACGCCGGCGGGCAGAACACCCACGTGGCGGAACTGGCCGCCGCGCTGGTCGGTGAGGGGCACGACGTCCGCGTCTACACCCGCCGGGACTCCACCACCCTGCCGGACACCGTGCCCGCCCCGGAGGGCTACCAGGTGTGCCACGTGCCGGCGGGGCCGGCGCTGCGGGTGCCGAAGGACGAACTGCTGCCGCACATGGGGCAGTTCGGGCGCTGGCTGGTCGGCCAGTGGCAGGGCGGCGACTGGACGCCGGACGTGGCGCACGCGCACTTCTGGATGAGCGGGCTGGCCACCCTGCACGCCGGCCGGCGCACCGGGGTGCCGGTGGTGCTGACGTACCACGCGCTGGGCGCCGTCAAGCGGCGGCACCAGGGCGCCCGCGACACCAGTCCACCAGGCCGGATCGGCTACGAACGGGCCCTGGGCCGGGCCGCCGACCGGGTCATCGTGCAGTGCCAGGACGAGATCGGCGAACTGGTCCGGCTGGGCGTGCCCCGGTCCCGGATGGCGCTGGTCCCCTCCGGCGTCAACCAGGAGATGTTCCGCCCCGACGGTCCGGTCGCCCCGCGTGACCCGGCCCGGCCGAGGATCCTCACCGTCGGTCGCATGGTGGAGCGCAAGGGCTTCCAGGAGGTGATCCGGGCCCTGCCGGCCGTGCCGGACGCGGAGTGCGTGGTGGCCGGCGGCCCGCCGGCCGACCTGCTGCCCGCCGACAGCTTCGCCCGCCGCCTGAACGCGCTCGCCGAGTCCTGCGGGGTGGCCGACCGGGTGAAGCTGCTCGGCGCGGTGCCCCGCGAGGAGATGGGCCGCTGGTACCGCTCGGCGGACATCCTGGTGGCCGCCCCCTGGTACGAGCCGTTCGGGCTGACCCCGCTCGAGGGGATGGCCTGCGGCGTGCCGGTGATCGGCACGAACGTCGGTGGCATCGCCGACACCGTGGTCCACGGGCTGACCGGCGACCTGGTGCCGCCGCGGGACCCGCGGGCGCTGGGCGCCGCGATCCGCCGCCTGCTCGCCGACAACGTGCGCCGGTTCGCGTACGCGACCGCGGCGCTGGACCGGATCCGCAGCCGCTACTCGTGGAAGCGCTGCGCCGAGCAGCTCGGCGCGGTCTACGCCGCGGTGAGCCCGGTCGGCCGACCCGCCCCGGCGGTGGCCTGATGACCGGCGCGCTCTCCACCCTCGACTCGCACCTGGCCAACCTGGCGGCGGCGCTGCTGCCGTACCGGCAGGTGGCCGAGCGGCTCTCCGGCTGGGGCACCGAGCTGGCCTGGACCCTCGCCCGGGGTGGTCGGCTGCTGGTGGCGGGCAACGGTGGCAGCGCCGCCGAGGCCCAGCACCTCACCGCCGAACTCGTCGGCAAACTCCGCGACGACCGCCAACCGCTGTCCGCCATCGCCCTGCACGCCGAAA
>NZ_JAMOKF010000522.1 GCF_023656545.1 Micromonospora phytophila
AGCGGATCGCCGCCGACGCCGCGGCGGCCGTGCACGCGGCGCTGGCCGGGCAGGCGGTGGCCGCCCGGCGGCACGCCCCGCAGGACCGCCGGCTCTCCGGCGCGCCCACCGCGATGGTGCTCAACGGCGCGTACCTGGTCGACCAGGGGACGTTCGCCGGCTTCCGGGACCTGGTCGGGTCGCTGGCCCACCGGCACCCGGAACTCCGGCTGGAGCTGACCGGACCGTGGCCGCCGTACTCGTTCGCACAGGAGCGGCCCGCGGAGCCGGCGCTCACCGTACGGGAGCCGGCGTGACCGCCCGGGGGCCCGGATGGTGACCACCTCGCTCGCCCCGAACAGCGCCGACGACCCACTGGCCTACCGCCCGGTGGCCCTGGTGGACCTGCTGGACCGGGTGCTAGCCACCGGCGTTGTCATCAGTGGCGACATCACCATCGCCATCGCCGACATCGACCTGGTGCGCATCTCGCTGCGCGCCCTGGTCGCCTCCGTCGGCGCGCTGGCCCCGCCCGAACCGCACGAGATGGGGCCCGTCGGCCCCGACGCCCTGGCCACCTCCGTCGGCGCGCCGACCCCGCACGACGCCGCGCATCTGGGCGTCGCACCGCCGGGGGAGGGGCCGTGACCGGGGCGTACGACCCGGGTGCGGGGCGGGGGGCCGCCGGTGGGCCCGCCCGGGACGAGGCGGCCGAGCTGGCCGCCGCGCTCGGCGAGCCGTCGTGGCAGGCGCCCCGGGTGACCCCGCTGGACCGCCGGCTCGCCGTCGACCGGGACTCCGTCGAGCGGGGGCTGGCCAGCCTGGTGCTCACCGTGATCGAGCTGCTCCGGCAGCTGATGGAGCGGCAGGCGCTGCGCCGCGTGGACCTCGGCGACCTCACCGAGGAGCAGGTCGAGCGGATCGGGATGACGCTGATGGCGCTGGAGGAGCAGATGGCGGGGCTGCGGGAGTACTTCGGCCTGGCGCCCGAGGATCTCAACCTCGACCTGGGCCCCCTCGGCCCGCTGCTCCCTACCGACTGACCCGCCGTTCCGGCGCCCGACCGTGCGGCGACGTCCCGCCCCTTCCGCCGGCATGCCACAGCTCTGCCGCCACCACGTCCGCCCTGCCGGTGCTGCCGGATCGGCCCTGGCGGTGCTGTCGGGTCAGCCCCGCCGGCCCTCGGCGTACGCGGCGAGCCAGGCGACCTGGGCCGGGTCCAGCGAGGGACGGACCCGGGAGCGGGCCGTCGCGACGTGCGCGGCGGTGACCGTGGAGGCCGTCAGCGACTCCCGCATCGCGGCCAGCGCCGACTCCCGGACCAGCGCGGCGCAGTCCGCCGCCGAGAAACCGTCCAGCTCCGCGCCGAGCGCCGCGAGATCGACCTCCGGGGCCAGCGGCACGGTGCGGGACGAGGCGCGCAGGATTTCCGCCCGGGCCGGCCCGTCCGGTGGCGGCACGTAGACCAGCCGTTCCAGCCGCCCGGGCCGCAGCAGCGCCGGGTCGACCAGGTCCGGCCGGTTCGTCGCGCCGACCACCACCACGTTGCGCAGCGCCTCCACCCCGTCCAGCTCGGTGAGGAGCGCGGCGACCACCCGGTCGGTCGTACCGCCGTCGGTGGCCTGGCCGCGAACCGGCGCCAACGCGTCCACCTCGTCCAGGAAGATCAGTGTCGGCGCGGCCTCGCGGGCCCGGCGGAACAGCTCACGGACGGCACGCTCGCTCTCGCCGACCCACTTCGACAGCAGCTCCGCGCCCTTGACCGAGAGCACGTTCGCCCGCCCCGAACCGGCCAGGGCGGTGACCAGGTAGGTCTTGCCGCAGCCCGGCGGGCCGTAGAGCAGCACCCCGCGCGGCGGCTGGACGCCGAGCCTGGCGAACGTGTCCGGGTAGGTCAGCGGCCAGAGCACCGACTCGGTGAGGGTCTGCTTCACCTCGACCAGGTCGCCGACGTCGTCGAGGGTGACCGACGCCAGCTCCAGGGTGGACGCCGCCATCGTGGTCGGCCGGACCACCTCCAGAGCGGCGTGGAAGTCGGCCATCGCCACCGTCGGGTTCTCCGCCGACTTCTGCCGCAGCGCCGCCCGTACCCCGGCCTCGCGCACCAGGGCGGCCAGGTCGGCGGCGACGAACCCGGGGGTACGCCCGGCCACCTCGTCCAGTCGGACGTCCTCGGCGAGCGGGACCTGCCGGGTCAGCACGGTCAACTGTTCCCGACGCAGCGCCGGGTCGGGCAGCGGAACGGTGATCCGCAGGGAGAGCAGGTCGGGGGCGCGCAGCGCCGGGTCGACCGCCTCGGGCCGCCCGGTGGTGCAGACCACCGCCACCCCGGACCGCACCGACTCGGCGAGCACCTGACGGAACACGGTGGAGAGCGGTCCCTGCTCCTCGGCCGGGGCGAGCGCCTCCACGTCGGTGACCAGCAGGACGGCCGGGCCGTCCGCGCGTACCTCGGCGGCGGCGGCGCGCAGTCGCTCGGCGGCGGCCTGGTTGGTCAGGGCGGCCACCTCGGGCGCCCAGACCGGGCAGACCCGGGCACCGACCCGGGCGGCCACCGCGCGCACCAGCGCCGACTTGCCGGAGCCGGCCGGCCCGGTGACCAGCACGCCCAG
>NZ_JAMOKF010000057.1 GCF_023656545.1 Micromonospora phytophila
CCCGGGCCGCGGCCGACCAGCCGCCGGCGGGCGCCGCGGGCGCGAGGTAGGGCTCCCCGGCGACCGGCTGGGCCATGACGTCGAGCAGCGCCGCCACGTCGGTGACGGTCCGCCCGATCGGCCCGTTGGTGGGCAGGCCGTAGGCCCCGAAACCGATCGGCCCGCCGGAGACGAGCCCCCGGCTGGGCTTGTAGCCGACCAGGCCGCAGAGCGACGCCGGGATGCGCAGCGAGCCGCCGCCGTCGGAGCCCTGGGCGACCGGCACCAGCCCGGCCGCGACGGCGGCCGCCGCGCCGCCGCTGGATCCCCCGGCGGTGTACGCGAGGTCCCACGGGTTGCGGGCGGGCGGCGCGACCAGGCCCTCCGAGTAGAGCGAACAGCCCAGCTCGGAGGTGGTGGTCTTGCCGAGGCTGACCAGTCCGGCGGCCCGCATGAACCGGACCACGTCGGCGTCGACCGGCGGCACGAAGTCGGCGAACGCGGCCGAGCCGAAGGTGGTGCGCACCCCGGCGGTGAGGGTGAGGTCCTTAATCGCCGTCGGCACCCCGTGCAGCGGGCCGCGGCGGTCGGCGGGCACGGCGTCCGCCGCCTTCGCGGCCGCCCGGGCCAGCTCGGGGGTGACCGTGACGAACGCGCCGACGGTGTCGCCGAGCGCCTCGACCCGCTCCAGGTGGTGCTCGACCAGCTCCGCGCTGGAGATCTCGCCGCGCGCGATCGCGGCGGCCTGCTCCAGCGCGGTCAGGTCGTGCGGCTCGGCCATGCCGCCATCCTGCCGCTTTCGCCGGCGATCACCACGCCGACACGAGCTTTCAGGCCAACGTGCCCGCCGGCGCGACCCACTCACTCCGGAGTCCGCCGACCTCCAGAAGGAGATCGAAGTCGCGATCGTAGTGCAGTACGACAGCCGAGTACTCGGCCGCGACGGCCGCGACCGTCACGTCCACCGGGCTGGCGGCCCGATGGTGTCCGCGTGCCGTCAACGCCAGCTGGAGGTCCCGCGCCCGCGTGGCGACCGCCGCGGTCACCGGCAGGTCGACCATGAGCTGAGCCCGCCGGGCACGGATCGTCATGGCGTCACGGAAGTCCCGCGCGCTTCGGCCGTCCTCGAGGTCCAGGGGCAGACAACTTGCCGCCAGACCCTCCTCGAGGATGGCGGACAAGCGCTTCTCCACGACGGGATGGCGCATCCGCGCCCAGGCCGACGTGTCGATCAGGTGCAGTCCACCCGGAATCGTCACACCGCGTCCTGCTGACCCTGGGGTGTCTTGTCGTCGTCCACGATTCCCGTCCAGTCACGGTCGACCGACAGCAGCTCGCGGACCGCCGCCAACCGCTCGCTCCGCTCCGCCACCAGTCGCAGCGCCGCGTGGATCGTGTCCTTCTTGCTCTTGGTGCCCAGCTCTAGGCGAGCGCGCTCCAGGAGCTCATCGTCAAGATCGATCACGGTCTTCATACGCTCAATATATACTCAGCCGCCGGCCTTATACATCCGATCCGCCGAGGAAGCGCAGGGCGTTGCCGCCGAGGAGCTTGTCGCGCTGGTCCGGGGTGAGGAAGTCGGCCTTGCGCACCACCGCGCCCGCGGGGCGCTCGCCCAGGGGGTACGGGTAGTCGCTGCCGACCAGCACGCGGTCCTCGCCCATCGTGTCGACCAGCAGCCGCAGCGCGGCCGGCTCGAAGACCACCGAGTCGACGCAGAACCGGTCGACGTAGGAGCTGGGCGGGGCGGTGGAGGCGCCGCGTACCAGGTCGCCGCGGCGGTGCCAGGCGTTGTCGGCGCGCCCCAGCCAGAACGGGAAGCTGCCGCCGCCGTGCGCGAAGCAGATCCGCAGCGTGTCGGGCACCCGGTCGAAGACGCCGCCGAGGATCAGCGCCAGCACCGACAGGTGCGTCTCGGCGGGCATCCCGGTGAGCCAGCGGGCCATCCACCGGTCCAGCCGGGGGCCGCCGGGCATGTCCCACGGGTGGACGAAGACCGGCGCGCCGACCTCGGCGCAGTGCTGGAGGAAGGTGACCACACCGGCGTCGTCGAGGTCCCGGTCGCCGACGTGGTTGCCGATCTCCACCCCGACGTGCCCGGCCGCCAGGCAGCGGTCCAGCTCCGCGCAGGCCGCGTCCGGGTCCTGCAACGGCACCTGGCAGAACGGCACCAGCCGGTCCCCGCCGGCGGCGGTGACCTCCAGGGTGAGGTCGTTGAAGATCCGGGCCACCTTCACCGCCTGGTCGGCGGGGCGGTCGTAGCCGAAGAAGACCGGGGTCGGCGAGACGACCTGCACGTCGACGCCGTCCGCGTCCATGTCGCCCAGCCGGGTCGGCGCGTCCCAGCACTCCGCGCCGACCGGCCGGAACTCCGTCTCCCCCACCATGATCATGGCCGCGCGCTCGGAGTCGACCCGCAGCCAGGGCCAGCCGGACCCGCCGCACGCCGCGTCGAGGTCCGGCCACCCCTTCGGTACGACGTGGGTGTGCACGTCGACCACCGGACGGCGCATCAGCCCTTGCCCGGGTGCAGCGCGCCGCAGTTGGCGCAGGTACGCGCGGACTCGTCGGCGTAGAACGCCTGGAAGACCGGGGGCAGGTCGGCGGCGATGTCGCGGACCTGCAACTCCACCTCGTGCACCTTGTGCCCGCACTCCGGGCAGTACCACTGGAACTTCTCCAGCGTGCCCTCCTCGCGGACCCGCTCCACCACCACACCGATCGAGCCGGCCTCCGGCCGCTGTGGCGAGTGCGGGGTGTCGCGCGGCAGCATCCACATCTGACCCTCGCGCACGTGCACCGTACGCGGCCCCTGCGGGGTTATCAGGTTGATGTGCATGTTGCCCTTGACCTGGTAGAAGAACTCCTCGTACGGGTCCACGTGGAAGTCCGTGCGCTGGTTGGGCCCGCCCACCACCATCACGATGAAGTCGTCGCCACCCGGGAACATCTCCTTGTTGCCCACCGGCGGCTTGAGCAGGTGCTGGTTCTCCGCGATCCACCCGGGAAAACTGAACGGCTCGGCGATCTCACTCACGACTGACCTCCTTGGGGGAGCAGGGCGACAGCTTGGATCTCGATCAGCAGGTGCGGGTGTGGCAACTGGTGCACGGCCACGGTGGTGCGGGTCGGCCCGGTCGCGTCGAAGAACTCCGCCCACACCTCGTTGTAGCCGCCGAAGTCGTTCATGTTGACCAGGTACGAGGTCACCTGGACGAGGTCGGAGAGGTCCGCGCCGACCGACCGCAGCAGATCACGGATGTTCTCGATGACCGCCCGGGTCTGCGCCCGGATGTCGAGGTCCGTGGTGCCGAACTCGTCCACCGACACACCCGCGAAGGTGTTGTCCGGCCGCCGCGACGACGTACCCGAGACGAAGACGAACCCGCCCGCCACCTTGACGTGCGGGAAGGCACCGCGCGGCACCGCCTTGCCGCTGACGACGTGCGCCGACCCGGTCACGACGGCCCACCGACCGAGACCGACGCGACTGCCGGAGCCCCGACGGGGTTCGGGGCGGCCCGACCGGCGGAGGGATCAAGCCTGACCGCCCGGAGCCGGTCGGGCTGCCCCGGACCTCCGCACCGCGAGCCCGGAACCTCCATCAGGACGAGCAGCGCCGTCATGAGGAGGCCCGCAGGGAAGCGGTGCCGAGCTTCTCCACCACGGCACGCACCTGGGCACCGGGACGCAACGGGACAGCCGCGGTGGCGGCACCGGCGAGGAAGACCCAGCCCTCGCGCAGCCGCACGCCGTGCCGGCCGGCCAGCCGGATGCCCTCGTCCAACGCCCGCCGCGGGTCACCGAGGATCGCCGCGGTCGAGCCGACCTGCGCCACCCGCCCGTCGATCTCCAGCAGCACGCCCAGGTTGTCCAGCCCGTCGGGCACCGGCGACCACGGCCCGACCACGAACGCCGCCGCCGAGGTGTTGTCGGCGATCACGTCCGGCAGCGAGAAGCTGAAGTTCGCGTACCGGGAGTCGATCAGCTCGATCGCCGGGGCGACCGCGCGGACCGCGTCGGTGAAGTCGCCGACCGGCTCGCCCGGCTCGGGCAGCCGGTCCAGCAGGAACGCGACCTCCGGCTCGACCCGGGGATGGATGAAGCCGGCCACGTCGACCGTGGCGCCGTCGGGGACCCGCATCACGTCGGTGAGCCGGCCCCAGATCACCTCGTCCACCGCCATCTGGGCCATCTTCGCCTTGCTGGTCAGCCCCATCTTGAGCCCGACCAGCCGCTCGCCCCGGTCCAGCCTGCGCTGCAGCAGCGCGGTCTGCACCGCGTACGCGGCGTCGACGTCCAGGCCGGTCTCGGCGGCGAGCTGCGGGATCGCGGTGGCGGTGTCGGCCGCCACGCCCAGCCGCTCGGCGATCCCCGCGACGTCCACCCCGATCATGCGGCCTCCCCCTGCTCGTCGCGGCTGGCCAGGTCCAGCGCCACGTCCACGATCATGTCCTCCTGGCCGCCGACCATCCGCCGCCGGCCCAGCTCGACCAGGATCGAGCGGACGTCGACGCCGTACTTCGCCGAGGCGCGCTCGGCGTGCCGCAGGAAGCTGGAGTAGACCCCCGCGTATCCCAGGGAGAGCGTCTCCCGGTCGACCTGGACCGGGCGGTCCTGCAGCGGCCGGACGATGTCGTCGGCCGCGTCCATCAGCGCGAAGACGTCGCAGCCGTGCTTCCAGCCGTGCAGCTCGGCGACCGCGACGAAGACCTCCAGCGGCGCGTTGCCGGCCCCGGCGCCCATCCCCGCCAGCGAGGCGTCCACCCGGACGGTACGGCCGTGCGGGGCGTCCGGGCCGACCGGCCCGTCGCCGGCGATCCGGCCGTGCTCGACGGCGAGCACGCTGTTGGCCACCCCGAGCGACAGGTTGTGGTGGGCGTGGATGCCGATCTGCGTCTCCGGCGCCAGCACCTGCCGGTACGCGTCGACCCGTTGCGCCACGTCGGACATCAGCAGCCGGCCCCCGGAGTCGGTGACGTAGACGCAGTGCGCCCCGTACGACTCCATCAGCCTGGCCTGGGCGGCCAGCCCGGCCGGGTCGTTCATGTGCGACATCATCAGGAACCCGGAGACGTCCATGCCGTTCTCCCGGGCCCAGGAGATGTGCTGGGCGGAGATGTCGGCCTCGGTGCAGTGGGTGGCGATCCGGACGCTGGTCACCCCGAGCGCCTTCGCCGCCCTCAGGTCGGCGATGGTGCCGATCCCGGGCAGCAGCAGGGTGGTCAGCTTCGCGGTGGTCATCACCTCGGCCGCCGCCGAGATCCACTCGGCGTCGCTGGCCGCGCCGTGGCCGTAGTTGACGCTGGAGCCGGCGAGGCCGTCGCCGTGCGCCACCTCGATCGCGGCCACCCCGGCGGCGTCCAGCGCGGCGGCGATGGTCCGCACCTGCTCGACGGTGTAACGGTGGGCGATGGCGTGCATGCCGTCGCGCAGCGTCACGTCCTGGATGTACAGGTCGGTCATGCGGTCACCTCCACGGCGTCCCGGCCAGCGGCGTCGCGGTCGGTCGCCGCCGCGCGCAGGGCGACCAGCCGCTCCGCGGTCCGCAGCGCGGCCGAGGTCATGATGTCCAGGTTCCCGGCGTACGCGGGCAGGTAGTGCCCGGCGCCGGAGACCTCCAGGAAGACCGAGACCTGCAACCCGACCAGGCGCCGGCCCAGCGCCGGCACGTACGCGTCGACCCGGTCGAACTGCACGTCCTGCTTGAGCCGGTAGCCCGGCACGTACTCCTGCACGGTCGCCACCATCTGCGCCACGGAGGCGGCCACGGCGGCGCGGTCGGCGTCGGCGTCGGGGCAGAGGCAGTAGACGGTGTCCCGCATCAGCAGCGGCGGGTCGGCCGGGTTCAGCACGATGATCGCCTTGCCGCGCTCGGCGCCGCCGACCACCTCGATCGCCCGGGCGGTGGTCTCGGTGAACTCGTCGATGTTGGCCCGGGTGCCCGGCCCCGCCGACTTCGAGGCGATCGAGGCGACGATCTCGCCGTACGCCACCGGGGTGACCCGACCGACGGCGGCGACGATCGGCACGGTCGCCTGCCCGCCGCAGGTCACCATGTTCACGTTGGTCTCGTGCAGGTGCTCGTCGAGGTTGACCGGCGGCACCACGTACGGGCCGACGGCGGCCGGGGTCAGGTCGACCACCGTGCGCCCGTGCGCCCGCAGCACCGCGTCGTTGTGCCGGTGCGCGCCGGCGGAGGTGGCGTCGAAGACGAGCCGCACGTCGGCGAACTCGGGCATCGCCACCAGGCCGTCCACGCCCCCGGCGGTGGTGGCCACGCCGAGGCGGCGGGCCCGGGCCAGGCCGTCGGAGTCGGGGTCGATGCCGGCCATCGCCACCATCCGCAGGGACTCCGACAGGCGGAGCACCTTGATCATCAGATCGGTGCCGATGTTGCCGGACCCGATCACCGCCACACCGACGCTCATGCCGTGGTCCTCCCTGTTCGCGACTGCGGGGCTGGCAAGCTCACTCCTCGCGCTCACGGTCACCCTCCGGGGACGAGAAGCAGGTCCGCACCGAGCCGAGCCCGGAGATCCGGGCCTCGTACGCCGCCCCGGGCGTCACCGGCACCATCGGGCCGAGCGCCCCGGAGAGCACCACGTCCCCGGCGCGCAGCGGGTCGCCGGAGCGGGCCATCGTGGCGGCCAGCCACTTGAGCGCGTGCAGCGGGTTGCCCAGGCAGGCCGCCCCGGCGCCGACCGAGACCGGCTCCCCCGCGTGCTCCAGCACCATCCCGCACAGCCGCAGGTCCACGTCGGCGAGCCGGCGGGGCGTGGTGCCGAGGACGAACAACCCGCTGGAGGCGTTGTCGGCCACGGTGTCCACGATGGAGATGTCCCAACCGGCGATGCGGGAGTCGACCACCTCGATCGCGGGCAGCACGTGGTCGACCGCGCGGATCAGGTCGACGGTGGTGATCCGCTCGTCGGGCAGGTCCGCGCCGAGCACGAAGGCGATCTCCGCCTCCACCCGGGGCTGGAGCAGCCGGTCGAGGGCGATCTCCGCGCCGTCGTCGACGGCCATCGTGTCGGTCAGCACCCCGAAGTCCGGCTGGTAGACGCCGAAGGCCTCCTGCACCGTCCGCGAGGTCAGCCCGATCTTCGCGCCCACGTGTCGGTAGCCGCGCTGCGACCACTGCCGCACCTGGAGCTGCTGCACGAGGTACGCCGACGTGACGTCGCCCTCGGGGATCAGGCGCCCGCGCAGCGGCGGGCAGGGCTTGCCGTTCTCCCGGGCGTCGGTCAGTTCCCGCGCCGCGGCCGCATAGTCGATCATGTTCTGCCTGACGTTCGTTCGCTGCGCCCACTCATGACAGGTCCACGCAGACGTTGGTGAGTTCGGAGTAGAAGTCCAGCGAGTGCACGCCGCCCTCGCGGCCGATCCCGGACGCCTTCACCCCACCGAACGGGGTGCGCAGGTCGCGCAGGAACCAGGTGTTCACCCAGACGATGCCGGCGTCCAGCCGGGACCCGGCCCGGTGCGCCCGGCCCACGTCCCGGGTCCAGACCGTCGCCGCCAGGCCGTACTCGGTGCCGTTGGCCAGGGCGTACGCCTCGTCCTCGTCGTCGAAGGGTGCGACGTGCACCACCGGGCCGAAGATCTCCTCGGTGTTGGTGCGGGCGTCCGCCCCGAGCCCGGTGAGCACGGTCGGCTCCACGTACGCCCCGCCGTCGCGGGCGTCGCCGAAGCGCGGCGTCGCGCCGCCGGCGAGCACCTCGGCGCCCTCGGCGCGGGCCAGCTCGTAGTGACCGAGCACCTTCGTCCGGTGCTGGTGCGAGATCAGCGGCATGTTGACCGTGGCCTCGTCGGCGGGCCAACCGTAGGGCAGCTGCGCGGCCCGCTTCGCCAGCCGTGCGGTGAACTCCTCGTAGACCGGGCGCTGCACGTAGATCCGCTCCGTGCAGAGGCAGACCTGGCCGCCGTTGGTGAAGCTGGACCGGACCGAGCCGGCGACCGCCGCGTCCAGGTCGGCGTCGGCGAAGACCAGCCCCGCGTTCTTGCCGCCCAGCTCGAACGAGACGCCCTTCACCCCGTCGGCGGCGGCCCGCATGATGGCGCTGCCGGTCGCCGACTCGCCGGTGAAGGTGATCGCGTCCACCCCCGGGTGGCGGGTGAGGAACTCCCCCGCCGAGCCCGGCCCGAAGCCGTGCACCAGGTTGAACACGCCCTCGGGCACCCCGGCCGCGGCCATCACCTCGGCGAGCAGCGTCGCCGAGGCGGGGGTCTCCTCGCTGGGCTTCACCACCACCGCGTTGCCGCAGGCCAGCGCCGGGGCGACCTTCCAGGTGAGCAGCAGCAGCGGCAGGTTCCACGGCACGATCACCGCGACCACGCCGACCGGCTTGCGGACCGCGTAGTTCAGCGCCCGGCCGCCGGTCGGGGTGACCGTGGTGAACGACTCGGTGGGCGCGGTCGCCACGATCTCGGCGAACGTGCGAAAGTTCGCCGCGCCGCGCGGGATGTCCAGGGCGCGGGCCTGCGAGATGGCCTTGCCGGTGTCGGCGACCTCGGCGGTGACCAGGTCGTCGAAGCGGCGTTCCAGCTCGTCGGCGACCCGGCGCAGCACCTCGGCCCGCTCGCGCTCGCCCATCCGGCCCCACGGGCCGCGCAGGGCGGCCCGGGCGGCGGCCACCGCGTCGTCGACCGTCGACGCGTCGGCCTCGGCGACCTCGAAGACGGGCTCACCGGTGACCGGGCTGCGCTTGGTGAACCGCCGTCCGGCGTCGACGAACTCGCCGCCGACGAAGTTGCGCAGCAGGCCCGGCCCGTCGGGTGCCCGCCCGGCCATCAACCGGGGATCCCAGCTGACCGTCATCGACGCCTCCCTCGACTGATCGCGGCGCCGACCACACCGGCCAGCAGCGCCGCCGCGCCGGCCGCCACCGCGCCGAGCGCCCGATGCTGCCGGCGGACCCGGCGACGCACCTCGGCGTACGGGGTGGTCGAGAAGGACACCAGCTCGTACCGGGAAACGTACCGGCCGGGCAGCGCCCGTTCCAGCGCGTGTTCCACCCTGCGGCCCGCCTGGAACAGCGGCGAGGCGACCTTGTCCCGCATCTCCACGAAGTTGGCCAGCGCCATCTGGGCGATGGCTTCGGCGTTCTCCTGACGCCGCCGCTGGAACAGCGGCAGCGCCGCCGACCAGTCGTCCGCGCACTCGTCCAGGCAGCGGTCCACCTCGACCACGTCCTCGAAGGCGCAGTTCGCGCCCTGGCCGTAGAACGGCACGATCGCGTGCGCGGCGTCGCCGAGCAGCCCGACGATCCCGTTGACCTGCCACGGGGTGCAGCGGACCGTGCCGAGCACGCCGACCGGGTTGTGCTGGTAGTCGTCGACCAGGTTCGGGGCCAGCGGCGGCAGGTCCGGGTAGTGCTCGGCGAAGTGCCGCTCGATCGCCGCCGGGCTGCCCAGCGAGGCGAAGCTGGCGGTGCCGTGGGTGGGCCAGAAGAGCGTGCAGGTGAAGGAGCGGTCCGGGTTGGGCAGCGCGATCATCATGGAGGTGCCGCGCGGCCAGATGTGCAGCGCCTCGGGGTCGAGGGCGAAGTCCCCGCCCAGCGGCGGGATGGTGAGCTCCTTGTAGCCGTAGTCGAGGAAGTCGACGCTCTCGGTCAGCAGCCCGTGCCCCAGCAGCTGCCCGCGCACGGCGGAACCGGCGCCGTCGGTGCCCAGCACGACGGACGCGCCGGCGGTGGCCTTGCCCTGCGGGGTCTCGAAGGTCATGTCGCCGCTGGCCGGGTCGAGCCCGACCAGCCGGTGGTCGAAGGCGACCCGCACCCCGGGCATGGCGGTGGCGGCGTCCAGCAGGGCGTTGTTCAGCGCGCCCCGGCTGATCGAGTTGATCGCCCGGTCGCCGGAGACGCTGTACGACTGGAACTGCGCCTCCCCGTCGACCGGGTGGATCATCCGCCCGCGCATCGGCAGGGCGTCGGCCATCACCTGCTCGTCGAGGCCGATCCGGCGCAGCGCGTCCAGGCCCCGCTCGGAGAGCGCCAGGTTGATCGAGCGCCCCCGCTCGACCCGCCCGGTGCGTGGGTCCGGCCGCCGCTCGTACAGGGCCACGGGGTAGCCGCGCCGGGCCAGGAAGCAGGCGGTGAGGCAGCCGGCCAGCCCGGCCCCGACCACCGCGATCTCGTTCCGCTCCGGGGTCATGAGCCGTGCCTACCCTTCGTTCGCGACTGCGGGGCTCGCAGACCCGGCTCACTTATCGCGCTCACCGGACCTCCACCGTCGCGGCGAGCGCGTCGGCGACCCGCCAGCAGTCGTGGTACGTCGAGTAGAGCGGCACCGGGGCGAACCGGATGACGTCCGGCTCGCGGGCGTCGGCGATCACGCCGTGCTCGTGCCGCAGCCGCTTGGCGAGCTCGGCGGCGCTGCCGGCGCCGATCCGCACCGAGAGCTGGCAGCCCCGGCGCTGCGGGTCCCGGGGGGTGACCACGGTCAGCGGCCGGTTGGCGGTCACCTCGTCGAGCAGCCGCTCCAGGTGACCGGTGAGCCGGAGGCTGCGCTCGCGCAGCGCCGGCATGCCGACGGAGTCGAAGAGTTCCAGCGACGTGCGCACCGGCCCCATCGCGAAGATCGGCGGGTTGGAGATCTGCCAGGCCTCCACCGTGGCCGGCGGCCGGGAGACCGGTGTCATCTCGAACCGGGTCGCCGCCTCGGTGCTCCACCAGCCCTCGAAGCGGAGCAGGTCGGGATCGCCGAGGTGCCGCTCGTGCACGAATACCCCGGCCAGCGCGCCGGGCCCGGAGTTCAGGTACTTGTACGAGCACCAGGCGGCGAAGTCGACGTCCCAGTCGTGCAGGGCCAGCGGCACGTTGCCGGCCGCGTGGGCCAGGTCCCAGCCGACCACCGCGCCTGCGGCGCGGCCGGCGGCGGTGATCGCCGGGATGTCCATCAGCTCGCCGGTGAGGTAGTTGACCCCGCCGAGCAGCACCAGCGCCACCCGGTCCCCCTCGGCGGCCAGGTAGTCGATCACGTCGGTGGTGCGCAGGTTGTCCTCGCCGGGGCGTGGCTTCAGCCGGACCACGGTGTCGTCGGGGTCGAGGCCGTGGAAGCGGGCCTGGCTGCGCACGGCGTAGCTGTCCGACGGGAAGGCGCTGTCCTCGATGACGATCCTGGTTCGCGCACCGGCCGGCCGGTAGAAGCTGACCATCAGCAGGTGCAGGTTGACCGTCAGGGAGTTCATCACCACGACCTCCGCCGGCGCGGCGCCGACCAGTCGCGCGGCCGGCGCCGTCAGCAGCTCGTGGTACGGCAGCCAGGGGCGTCCCGCCTCCAGGTGGCCCTCGACGCCGAGCCGGCTCCACGCGTCCAGGTCGGCGAGGAGCTCGTCCCGGGTGGCCCGGGGTTGCAGACCGAGCGAGTTGCCGGCCAGGTACGCGGCCTCCGGGTACCGGCCGCCGTCGGCCGGCGGCACGTGGAACAGGTGGCGGTGTCCGGGGTCGGCGGCGTCCAGGCGGTGCGCCTCGGCTTCGCCGGCGGCGAAGGGTGCCTCGGCGCCTCCGGCGGCCGGGCGGCCCGCCTGGGGTTCGGGGGTGTTCATGCGGTTGTCTCGCTCTCCGGTCACATCGCGGTCCGGGCCGACCACAGCTCCGGGAAGACCACCCGGGCCATGCTGCGCTGAAGCCACGCCAGTCCGGCGGAGCCGCCGCTGCCGACCTTGGCCCCCATTGTGCGTTGCACCGCCTTGACGTGGTGCTGCCGCCAGTCGCCGAACTGCTCGGCGACCTCGGTCAACGCCTCGCCGAGCAGCCGCAGGTGGTTCTCCGGCCCGGCGTCGGCGTAAATCCGCACCCAGGCGGCCTCGACCGCGGCGTGCGGCTCGTGCTCGGCCGCGAAGTCCCGGTCGAGCAGTTCGGCGGGGAGGGCGTGCCCCTGCCGGGCGAGCAGGGCGAGCACGTCGTCCCAGACGCTCGGCGCCGCCAGGGTCGCGCGCAGCTCCCCGTACACCTCGGTCTGCCGCCGGAACGGCCGGACCAGCGTCTCGTCCCGGAGCCCCAGCAGGAACTCCAGGTGCCGGTACATGGCCGACTGGAAGCCGGAACCCTCGCCCAGCAGGTTGCGGAACCGGTTGAAGTCGGCCGGCGTCATCCAGCGCAGGCCCTTCCAGGCCGCGTTGAGCCCTTCCAGGTGCAGCGCGGCACGCCGCAGCGGGGCCAGCGCGTCCCAGACCCGGTCGGCCCGCAGCAGCCGCTGGGTCTCCCGCAGCTCGTGGCAGGTCAGCCCGAAGTACAGCTCCATGATCTGGCTGACCATCAGGAACGACATCTCACCGGGGTCGCTGCTCAGCGGCTGCTGCAACCGGTGCAGGGTGCTGGCCTGCACGTACGCGTCGTACGGGACCCGCTCGGTGAACTCCAGGGTCGGCTCGCCGCCGTTGCGCGCCGCCCGGGCGTCGCGCTGTCGGGGGGTGGCCGGGCGCACCGCCGCCGGGGCGGGTGCCCGCAGGTTCGTCTGCTCCACGGTCCTCTCCTCCGCTCGCTCCGGAGCGCCCGCTCGGTCCGCGGGCGCCCGGTGATGGTTCTCTGGTTGCTGTCGCCGGCCCGGTGCGCCGTCGCCTGCTCGTGCGGTGGCGCCGGCCCCGCCCGGCCGGCCGGAGCCGGCCGGAGGGCGCGCGGAAGCGCCGAACCGGGTGTGACCGACATGATCCCTCGGTGGAAACCCCGAACGGAATGCCGGATCAACGGCACTCATGCCCTCTGACCTGCCGCGCATAAGGCATGAGAGGGATTCGGGTTCAGGAAAGTAAGGTCGCACCATGGACGACATGGACTGGGCGCTGCTGCGTGAGCTGCAGGCCGATGCGCGGCTCTCCTTCAGCGAGCTTTCCCGGCGGGTGCACCTCTCCCCGCCGGCGGTCGCCGAGCGGGTGCGCCGGCTGGAGGAGGCCGGGATCATCACCGGCTACCACGCCCACGTCGACCTGACCCGGGCCGGCCGGACGGTGGTCGCCCTGATCCGGATGTCCTGTTACGGGGCGCGGTGCATCCTGCACGACCCCGAGGTCGCCGGCTGGCCGGAGATCCTGGAGATCCACCGGATCACCGGCGACGCGTGCAGCATGCTCAAGGTCGCGGCCGGGTCGATCGGGGAGTTCGAGGGAGTCATCGACCGGCTCGCCCCGTACGGCCAGCCTTCGAGCACCATGGTGCTCTCCACCCCGCTGGACTGGCACCCCGTCACCCCGCTGGACTCCTCCCGCCGCCAGCGCTGACCCGCGTATCCCGGGTTTACCCACGGGCCAGCGGGAACGCAGGCCCTGTTACCCGGGGGAGGATTCCGGTGATCGTCACCGGAAGGGGGGATCATGCGGGTTCTCACAGTGACACTTCGTGCCCTGACACGCGCGCTGGCTCTCGTCGGCCTGGTCGGGGCGTTCGTCCTGATGACGGTCGCACCGGCGCGGGCGGGCGAGGACACCTTCGTGGAGGTGGTGCCCAACAGCGTGCAGGCCGGCGCCCGGGTGAACATCCGGGCCGGCTGCGACAACGCCAACAACCGACAGGCCGACGTGCACTCCGACGCCTTTGGGCGGGTGATGCTGCGGCCGGACAACGGCTTCCTGACCGGCCAGGTGACCATTCCGGGCAACAAGGAGCCCGGTGAGTACCCGGTCGACCTGCGGTGCGACAACGGCAACACCGCGACCACCACGCTCACCGTGCTGAACATGGAGCAGCCCAGCAAGGGGCCGGCGACCGGGGGCGGCGGCACCGCCGGCACGCGGGCCGGCTCGGTGCTGCTGATCGGCGGCGTCGCCACGGTGGCTCTCGCGGTGGGCTTCGGGTTCCTCGGCGGCCGTCGTCGCACCGGGGCCGGTTCCTGACCCGCGGTCGCCATGGCCGGCTCTCGCAGGCGTACCAGACCATCGGATCCGGGCCCGGTCCGGGCCGCCCGGCGGGCGCTGCGGACGTCAGGCCGGCTGGTGGTCGCCACGGCCACCCGGCTGCGCCGGGTGGCCGGGGAGGCCGTCTCGGCCAGCGTCCCCACTCCCGACCCGGCGGCCGGGCCGCTGCCGCCGAGGAACCGGCACCGTCGGTTCACCGGCGGGCGGCGCCGACTGGCCGGCATCAACCCCGGGATGCCGGTGCTGCTGATCGGGACCGTGATGGTGCTGATCGTCGCGATGCTCGGGGTGGAACGGATCACCGGGGTCAGCGTGCTGCCGGACCGGTTCATCGCCGGGCTGCGGCCGCCACCGAAGAAGTTCCCGGTGCTGCCCGCCAGCCGACCGGTCGGCATCGCCATCGACACCATCGACCTCCAGGCGCCCGTGCACAGCGTCGGCATCGCCCCGGACGGCAGCATCGCGGTGCCCGATGCCGCCCGCGCCCAGGAGGCCGGCTGGTACGACCAGGGCCCGACCCCGGGCCAGTACGGTCCCTCCGTGATCGTCGGGCACGTCGACACCAGCACCGGGCCGGCAGTCTTCCACGAGTTGCGGGAGCTACGCGACGGGGACCGGATCGAGGTCACCCGCACGGACCGGTCGGTGGCGGTCTTCGAGGTGACCTCGGTGGAGCGCTTCGACAAGGAGCAGTTGCCGGTCGACGAGGTCTTCGGCGACTTCAGCCGCCCCCACCTGCGCCTGATCACCTGCGGCGGACGCTGGGTGGGCGGGCAGACCGGCTACGCCGACAACGTGGTGGTCTTCGCGTCCCTGGTCCGGGCCCGCCGGACGTGACGGCGGGCGGCGTCGAGGGCTCAGGCCGCCTCGGGCTCGCGCAGGTCGAGCCAGTCGGCCCAGCGTGGGTCCGGTGCCCGGTGACCCAGCACCCGCCAGGCGGTGCCCTTCGGGGCCGCCGGCAGGGCGTGCAGCCGCCAGCCCAGCTCGGCCGGGGTCTTGTCGCCCTTGGTGTGGTTGCACCGGGCGCACGCCGCGACGACGTTCTCCCACGCGTGGCGGCCGCCCCGGCTGCGCGGGAAGACGTGGTCGATGGTCTCGGCGGGCCCCCGGCAGTAGGCACAGCGCCAGCCGTCCCGGGCGAAGATGGCCCGGCGGGAGAGCCCGACGTGGGTGCGGAAGGGGACCCGGACGAAGCGGGTGAGCCGGACGACCGACGGCACCGGCAGCGCGTTGCGGGCGCTGTGCAGGACGCCCTCGCCGTCGGCGACGCAGACCGCCTTGGCGGAGAGCACGAGGATGGCGGCACGACGCACGGACACGACACACAGCGGCTCGTAGGTGGCGTTGAGGACCAGCGCGCCGGAGCCCACCGTGGGTCGTATGTCAGGCATCGCGCTCACCCTCCCGGTTCAGCGGCCCCTGCTCACCACCGCCGACCGGGGAACGGGCACAGCGGCCCACCACGGCCGACGCCGGCCGGATCACCGACGTCCGTGCGCCCATCGTCCCTGATCGGAACCCGGATTGCACGTACTAATCTCTCTTCTGGCAGGGAGATCACCCGCACTCGGGCGGATCGCCGGTCCGGCCTGGGTGACCTCTGTCGTTGCCTGACAGCGTTTGACATCCCTTGTCGGTCTCAGTTGTGCCGGATCTGTGCCCGATGATCTTCGGGCCGCCCCGCCCCGCTGCGCCCCCTAGCCATCCCGTCGGCCTTCGTCCGCACACCGTGGAGTGGGTGGGGCCCGCCCGGTCAAGGTGGAGCACCCAGCGGCTGAACGACCTTGACCGGGCAGGCCCTGCCCGCTCGGCTCTGCCCGGACGGAGGTTGTCGGGATGGTGCCAACCATCCCGGAGTGGCTGAGCGCCCCGCCGGAGGCACGCCCCTTTCAACAAGGGATCATTTCCAGCGGTATTGATCTAGGGCAGGGGCGTAGTCGATCAAACCGGACGACTGCGGCTCTGACCTGGGGCCAGACCTAGCATGGATGGTCAACGATGGTCATGGCTGGCTGTGGCGCGCCATCGGAGGTGCCGGCCGGCCAAGCCTTGTGGAATCCTGCGCCGGTGACCTGTGAGATGTGCGGAGGCGAGCTGGTTTCTCTCGGCGTGACCAACCTCCCTGGGCGTGGGCCAACCTGCGGTCCGCTGCTGGTAGGTGCGTTGTGAACGAGGCGGGTCCGGACGGGATGAGGCAGATCCAACGCGACCAGATCGCCGCATACGAACGGCGCGGGCCGTTCTGGGGTCGACTGACGCAGTTCGGAGTAGCGGTTGCCCTCATCGCGGGCATCGTCGTGTCGACGCTGGCACTTGGCACGTTGGCCAGCTTCTACCCGGGCACCGGGGCGGTGAAGCCCACCCCCGCCGAGCAGCCGGCAGAAGCCGACGTGGGGGACTGCCAGCGGGTCGGCCCGGTGAGCGGCGACGGCCTCGGCTACTGGTGGCACTGCGCCGTGACGGTCCGGACCCGCGACGGTCGCGAGGTGGAGACCGTGGTTGGGCAGTCCGTCGTCACCCCGGATGATCGGGGGAAGTCGATCGAATTCCGCGAAGTGTGCTACGGCGAGGGAAACACCGAGTGCAGGTACGGCCGCCCTGTTGCACGCGTCTGGGCTCTCGCCATATCGATGCTGGGCATGGTGAGGATCGCTGTGTTCCTCCTGTTGATCATCGGCGTCGGCTTCTCCCTGGTTCGAGGAGTGATCGGTGTCCCGGCGTATTACGCCTGGGTCAACCGCCGTACCAAGCGGGGGAACGCCTGACCCAGTGGTACTCGTGCTTCCCCTGCCCAGCGCAGTTCTACCAGTTCGAGAAGACCGGTGAGTCCTTCTATGGGCCGTACGCCTCGATAGAGACCAACATCGAAGCCCCGGAATTGCCATCATCCATGGCGGCCCGGGGCTTCGTCGTATGTCGCGCCGCCGGCGGGCTGCAACCGACGCGCTGGCGGCCGAAGGCCAAAGGCCGGCGGCGGGTTATCGGCCCGGCCTAGGTTCGGCGGCGCGAGCGGCCCGCGACGCGGGCCGCGCTTGATGAGCAACGGTGTCGAGCCGCAGGAGGTGCAGCACGCCCTGAGACACGCCAGCCTGCGGATCACGTTGGAAACCTACGTGCATTGGCTGCCCAAGAGGGACCGGCAGCGCGGCCTGGTGGGGCAACTCCTCCGGCCCGTCAAGGGCGGTCAGACGGGCGCTCCCACCGGCCAAATCGATGCTAAGTTGTGCCCTGGTTGTGCCGGATGATCTTTTCTCGGCGTTTCCGCAGGTCAGAGCCGTCCTGCCGCCTTTTTTCAGGGATTGCACGTCCTAATCCGCGGTCCCTCCGGAAGCGTTCCCCTCGCCTGTCACGATGACCGGTTCGCCCCCGTACGGCCCGCGGGTGGACCACCCGTGCCCACCTCGCCGGCGGGGACCGTCACTGCCTGGTGGGTCGGCGCGGGAACACCGCCCGCGGTGGGGTACGAAGACAGCGTGAACCCTGCCAGCCTGACGCCGCTCGCCCTGCCCGCCGTGCAGGCGCCGGACCCGGACCCGTCGCCGACCTGCCTGGACGACGCCCTGTGCAAGGGCGTCTACGACATGACCGGGTCGACGTGGTTCGCGGAGGGCAGCTACTGGATCCTGCTCAAGCCGCTGCGGGTGATCCTGATCCTGGTGCTGGCGGTCGCCGCCCGCTGGCTGGTGCACCGGACGATCAGCCGGCTGGTCCGCACGACCACCGACGCGGACGTGCCGACGATGCTGCGGCCGCTGCGCGAGCGGATCCCCACCGCTGCGGCCGAGCCGGGCGAGTTCATCCCGGAGCGGCGCCGCCAGCGGGCCGAGGCGATCGGGTCGGTGCTGCGCAGCCTGACCACCGCGTTCATCTTCGGCATCGCGCTGCTGATGGTGCTCAAGGAGTTCAGCTTCGACTTGGCCCCGCTGCTGGCCAGCGCCGGCATCGCCGGCGTGGCCCTCGGCTTCGGCGCGCAGAGCCTGGTCAAGGACCTGATCGCCGGCCTGTTCATGCTCATCGAGGACCAGTACGGCGTCGGCGACACCGTGGACCTCGGTGAGGCGACCGGCGTGGTGGAGTCGGTCGGGCTGCGGGTGACCACCGTCCGCGACGGCCGGGGCGTGCTCTGGTACATCCGCAACGGCGAGATCGTCCGGGTCGGCAACAAGAGCCAGGGCTGGGCGCTGGTCGTGGTGGACCTGCCGATCGGCTTCGCCGGCACCGAGGAGGCGACGGCGGTGCTGCGCACCGCGGCCATGTCGGTCGCGATGGACCCCGAGCTGGCGCCGGAGATCGTGGAGCCGCCGGAGGTGCTGGGCGTCGAGCAGATGACGGTGGACGGCGCGGTGATCCGCACGGTGGTCAAGACCACCGCGGACGGCCAGTTCGCGGTCGGCCGGGAACTGCGCCGCCGGCTCGCCGAGGCGCTGGAGAACTCCGGCATCACCGCGAAGATCGCCGCCGCCCGGCTCTACCCCGGCATGCCGGTCCGCGCGCCCGGCGAGACCGGCCAGGGGGGCGCCACCTGAGTCGCCGACGGTGACCGGATATCGGGGGGTCGCGGGCCGGGCGGCCCCTCGGGTATCGTCCGTTCGTTCAGTCGGAGATGCGACGATCGATCCGTTCGCCCTAGCCAGTCGTCAGACGATCGGGCAGAATCCGGGGCACGCGCTCCCGCCGGAGCGTGATCACGTCCTCGCTGATCCGTAGATCTGACGACGGTTCCCGGGCCCGTCCGCCACGAGTGGCCACCCAGGGAGCGATGGAGGCGACGGTGTCCGACGAGCGACCCTCCCCGGAAGGGCCGGCAACCTTCCGCGAGGTGTTCGCCGAGCGCGAATACCGGGCCGTCTTCGCGGCCAGCACCCTCTCCTGGGTCGGCGACTACATCGCCAAGGCGGCGGTCACCCTCCTGGTCTACGAGGAGACGCGGTCGGTCGCGCTCTCCGCCGCCGCCTTCGCGGTGAGCTACCTGCCCTGGCTGGTCGGTGGCCCGCTGCTCGCCACGCTCGCCGAGCGGCACCGCTACCGGCAGGTCATGGTGCTCTGCGACCTCGTGCGGATGGCGCTGATGGTGGTCATCGCCATCCCCGTCGTGCCGGTGGAGGCGATCCTGGCCCTGCTCTTCGCCACCACGCTGGCCAATCCCCCCAGCCAGGCCGCCAAGTCGGCGCTGATGCCGCTGATCCTCTCCGGTGACCGGCTGGTGCTCGGGTTGTCGATCAACGGCAGCGTCGGTCAGGCCGCGCAGGTCGTCGGCTACCTGGCCGGCGCCGCCATCGCCGCGTTCAGCCCGACGGTCGCGCTCCTGGTCAACGCGGCGACCTTCGCCCTCTCCGCCGCGCTGGTCCGCTTCGGCGTGGCCGACCGGCCACCGGCGATGACCGCGGAGCACCGCAGCCACCTGCTCCGCGAGACCGGCCAGGGCTTCCAGATCGTGTTCGGCACCCCGGTCCTGCGGGCCATCGCCATCCTGGTCTTCAGCGCCATGCTCTTCTCGGTGGTGCCCGAGGGCCTGGCCGCCGCCTGGGCCAGCGAGCACGCCGGCGGGCTCGACGCCGGCACCGCGCAGGCGATCATCATGGCCGCCAATCCGATCGGCTTCATCCTCGGCGGCCTGGTCGTCGGGCGGGCCTTCGGGCCGGACCGGCGGCTGGCGCTGATGCGGCCGTTGGCGGTGCTCTCCCCGCTGGTCCTGGTGCCCGCCCTGTTCGATCCGCCGCCGCTGGTGGTGGCGCTGCTCGCGGCGCTCTGCGGCTTCGCGGTCGCCGGCATGCTGCCGGTCGCCAACGGCCTCTTCGTCCGGGCCCTGCCCGACGGCTACCGGGCCCGCGCGTTCGGCGTGATGGCCACCGGCGTCCAGGTGATCCAGGGCCTGGCGGTCCTGGTCACCGGCCTGCTGGCCGAGCGGTACCGGATCCCGGTCGTGGTCGGGGTGTGGAGCGCGGCGGGCGTGGTGCTGATGTCGCTGGCCGCGCTGTCCTGGCCGAGCCGGTCGGCGATCGACGCGGCCGTCGCGGCGGCACAGAACGGCCCGGCGACCGCGACCCGACGGCCCGGCACGGCGGTGCCGCGGCCGAGCGCCGGCGGTCGGTCCGGCAACGGCCGGGTCGCCACCGAGGAGCAGCCCGGCGGTGACCCGGTGGGCGGCCGGCCGGACGAGCCGGGGCGCCAGCGGCACGCGGTGACCTGACGCACAGCCGCCACCCCCCGGCCGGTCCCGGGGGCACCTGGCAGGATGGAACGGTGAATCCAGCAGGTGCGTCCGACCGTCCCGGTGCGCCGGTGACCCTCTTCGAAGCGGTCGGCGGCGAGCCCACCTTCCGCAAGCTCGTGGACGAGTTCTACGCCGGTGTCGCCACCGACCCGCTGCTGCGTCCCATGTATCCCGAGGAGGACCTCGGGCCGGCGGCGGACCGGCTGACCCTGTTCCTGATGCAGTACTGGGGCGGCCCGAACACGTACTCCGCCCAGCGGGGGCACCCCCGGCTGCGGATACGGCACGCGCCGTTCCGGATCGGCGCCGCCGAGCGGGACGCGTGGCTGCTGCACATGCGCCGCGCCGTCGACCGACTCGACCTGCCGCCGGAGATCGCCACCGCGCTCTGGGAATACCTGGAGCGGGCCGCGCACTTCATGGTCAACATGATGGAGGACCCGGCCGGGCCGGCCTGACGGCGCACCGCCGGCGTCGTCGCCACCCGGCCTGGCGCAGGCCCGGTTCACCGGGTCTAGAGCAGGGCACCCTCGTCGTGCAGCCAGTCCACGAAGCTGGTGGCCACCGCCGCGCCGCAGTCGAGCATCTCGACCAGGAGGGCGTCGTGGGTCCCGGCGCTGAAGGGCACCTGAAGCTCCGCGTAGATCGGCAGCTGACCGCGCTCGGTCGGGTCGCCGATGTAGGCCTTGCAGAAGCGGCGGGTGTGGTTCCACTCGTTGACCACCCGGTAGGCGCGGTCGGCCCAGTCCGGCGGCACCGTCGCGTGGGGACGGGCCCGCATCACCAGGATCTCGTCCTCCGGGCCCTCCAGGGTGACCAGCACGGCGTGCCGCTCCCACATCGCCAGCAGGTTCCCGTCGCCGTCGGCCAGGTAACGCACATCGAGCAGGTCGAGCGCGTCGCAGACGCGGCGCAGGGTGACCGGCTCGATGGAGGCCGACATGTCGGCGAGCACGGGCCGCTCCGGGGACGGGCAGTCGTCTCCCGGCTGACGGGGGGCCGGCGGCCCCACCCGGACGGTGCCCTCCACTGTGATCCCGCTTCGACTGTCCGGATCACCGCCGCCGTTGGCGGGACCGGGGCGCCATGACCACCACGGCATCGCTCGCGCACCTCACTCCCCAGCGGATCCAGTCGCCTACGGTGCGTTGGATCCGAGGATGGACGGTACCCGGACAGCCGGGTTGAAGCACCCCCCCAACGGCAGCCCCGGGACAGAAGAACGATCACGGGTCATCCGAACGGATGACCCGTAGCGGGTCGTACGGCAAGATCCGTGGCCTTCTGCGACCAGGTCGCTCCGTAAGGTCCGACCAGTCCGACCCAACGGCCGACCGTGCGGACCACGACGTCGTCGGCGCCGGGCGCCCCGGCGCGCCCCTCCCCGGCGCCCAGGAAGCCCATCCGGACCAGTCCCTGGACCAGCCGCTGGGTCACCTCGACCGGCTCCCCGGGCGCGTCGTCCGGGGTGACCACCACCGGCACGTGGTCCAGCAGCGCGTCGCGCAGGTAGGGGGCGTCGAAGCGGTGCCGTGCCCACTGCTGCCCCGCCTGCGTTCCCAGCGGCACGCCGCCGTGTGCGGCGAGCACGTCGGCGGCCGCCTCGGCGGTGGGACGCACGTCGGCGCCCTCGTACCCGGCGATCAGCAGGCACCCCCCGTCGGAGCGGCCGGAGCCGGCAGCCCCGATCATGGTCTCGACCTCGTCGGAGAGCCGCAGCACCGTGGGTCGCGGTCCGTCCTGGGCCAGCCGGCGTACGGCCTCCAGGCCGGCGGCGAACGACTCGAACCGCCAGCCCTCGTGGTGGGACTGCGCCGGCAGGGGACGTACCCGCACGGTGACGTCGGTGATGATGCCGAGCGTCCCCTCGCTGCCCAGGAAGAGCTGCCGCAGGTCGGGGCCGGCGGCCGAGGCGGGCGCGCGACCGATCCTCAGGGTGCCGCGGGGCGTGGCGACGGTCAGTGCCGTCACCATGTCGTCGAAGCGGCCGTAGCCGGCCGACGCCTGGCCGGAGGAGCGGGTGGCGGCGAATCCACCGATGGTCGCGTACTCGTAGGACTGGGGAACGTGCCCGAGCGTCAGCCCGTGCGCGGCGAGCAGCTGCGCGGCCCGCGGCGCGGGCAGCCCCGCCTGCAGGGTGGCGGTGCGGGACACCGGGTCGACGGCGACGACGTGGTCGAG
>NZ_JAMOKF010000523.1 GCF_023656545.1 Micromonospora phytophila
CAGCAGGTCGGCGTCGGTGGTCGCGGCGATCCAGCCCCGGGCGGCGGCGAGCTGCAACGACTCCCCGGCCGCGGCGCCGTCGAGCAACTGCCGGCACGCGGTGGCGACCCGGAGCAGCGCCGCCTCCCGGGCCAGTGGGTCGAGGTAGCGGTCGACCAGGGAGCGGCTGAGGGTGAGCACGTCCTCGGCGATGATCACCTCGGTCTCGGCGGGCAGCGCCGCGGTGATCAACGCGACCAGCCCGGCGACCGGCCGCTCCCCGTCGGTGGCGGCGTCCAGCGCCTCGCCCCAGAGCAGCGCCCGGGCCAGCGGGTCGGCCAGGCCGGGCAGCACCAGCGGCACCGTGTCGGCCGAGGCGGGGTCGAGCCGGACCTTGGCGAAGGTCAGGTCGCCGTCGTTGGGCAGCAGCAGCTGGGCCGCCGGCGCGCCGGTCAGCCTGGTGAGCACGGTCCGGCCGCCGTCGGCGTCCGGGTCGAGGTCGACCTCGGTCCGCTCGACCGTGCCGTCGGCGGAGTAGCGCCCCACCGCGATCCGGTGCGGGCGCCCCACCGGGTGCGTCCGCGGGGCGGTCTGCACCACCGCCACCTCGGTGTAGCGGCCAGCCGCGTCGACGGACACCTCCGCGCGCAACGTGTTGACCTGCGCGGTGCGCAGCCAGCGCGCGGCCCATTCGGTCAGGTCGCGCCCGCTCGCCGTCGACAGGCTCTCCAGCAGGTCACCGAGGGTGGCGTTGCCGAAGCGGTGCTTGGCGAAGTGCGCGTTCAGGCCGGCGAGGAAGGCGTCGTCGCCGAGCCAGGCGACCAGCTGCCGCAGCACGCTGGCGCCCTTGACGTACGAGATGCCGTCGAAGTTGAGCAGGCCCTGGGCGGCGTCGGCGACCTCCTGGGGGGCGACCGGGTGGGTGGAGGGGCGCTGGTCGGCGGCGTAGCCCCACGCCTTGCGGCGCATCGCGAAGGTCGTCCAGGCCCGGTCGAAGCGGGTCGCCTCGGCGGTCACCCGGGTGCCCAGGTACTCAGCGAAGGACTCGTTGAGCCACAGGTCGTCCCACCAGCGCATGGTGACCAGGTCGCCGAACCACATGTGCGCCATCTCGTGGGCGATGGTGGTGGCCCGCAGCTCCCGTTGGGTGTCGGTGACCGCCGAGCGGAAGACGTAGTCGTCGCGGAAGGTGACGATGCCCGGGTTCTCCATCGCGCCCGCGTTGAACTCGGGCACAAACGCCTGGTCGTACTTGTCGAACGGGTAGCGCTCGGCGAAGAGCTGGTGGAACCGGTCCAGGCACTGCTTCGTCACCGTGAAGATCTCCTCGGCGTCGGCGTCGAGGTGCGCGGCGAGCGAACGTCGGCAGTAGACCCCGAGCGGGATGCCGTCGTGGGAGTCGCGCCGGACGTGCCAGGGGCCGGCGACGAGCGAGACGAAGTACGTGGACAGCGGCGCGGTCGGGGCGAACTCCCAGCGCCCCGGCCGGGGGTTGTCGGCGACCCGGCCGTTGGCCGCGACCGTCCAGTGCTCCGGCGCGGTGACCGTGAGGGTGACCGGGGCCTTCAGGTCGGGCTGGTCGAAGGCGGCGAAGATCCGCTGCACCTCGTCCAGGAAGGACATGGCGTAGAGGTAGGTCTCGCCGTCGGCGGGGTCGACGAAGCGGTGCATCCCCTCGCCGGTGTTGGAGTAGGCCATCTCGGCGGCGACGGTGAGCGTGTTCTCCCCGGCGAGCCCGGTCAGGGGCAGCCGGTTGTCGTCGAGGATGCCGGGGTCGAGGTCCCGGTCGTTGAGGCGTACGGCCAGCAGTCTCGCGGGTTTGACCTCGGCGAAGGTCTCGGCGCCGGGGGTCGCCCGGAACCGGATCGTGACGTGGGAGCGGAACCGCTCCCCGTCGCCGGTCAGGTCGAGGTCCACCTGGTAGGACTCGACGGTAATCAACGCGCCACGCGCGGTCGCCTCTACACGGGTCAGGCTCGGCATCCGCTTATCCTGCCCGATGGGGATCCGAACGGGCTCCCCACGACCCCGTGGCACTGGAGGAATGAACCATGACTGCGCACCCCAAGGGCGATTTCGACCTCTCCCGGGCGGTCTGGCAGCGGGCCGAGGGCGACAGCTCGGAGAGCGCGGTCGAGGTGGCCTTCGTCGACGACCTGATCGGCATGCGCAACTCCGCCGAGCCGGACGGCCCGATGCTGGTCTTCACCCAGGCCGAGTGGGACGCCTTCGTGGCCGGCGCCCAGGACGGCGAGTTCGACCTCGACTGAGCCCGGCGGGCGGCGCGGGTCACCGCTCCCCGTCCCCGTCGCCCCAGCCGAGGCCGCCCGGGCCCGGGGCGTGGTGGAAGCCGGGGTGCCCGGCCACGTCGGCGCAGCGTTCGCCGTCCGGGCCGACCGCCCCGCCGAAGAGCCGCTCGGCGCGGTGCCAGGCGTCGGCCGGTGACAGGGCCGCCGCGCCGAGCGCCAGCTCGGGCCGGAGCAGGCTCAACGCCTCGGTGTAGCCGACGGCCAGCTCCCGGGCGACGGCCCGGTCGGCGGCGGTGAACCCGAGGTGCGCGGTGAAGTGGC
>NZ_JAMOKF010000524.1 GCF_023656545.1 Micromonospora phytophila
GGGCCGGACCGCCCGGCCGGCTGGCCGACCGACGGGCGCGACGGCGGGGTCCCCGACCCGGGCGCCGCCGGCCCCGAGCTGATCCAGATCGGCAACGAGTGCGGCCTGCTCCCCGCACCGGTGGTGATCCCGAACCGACCCGTGGGCTTCCGCTACGACCGCCGGGACCCGACGGTGCTCAACGTCGACGGGCACGCGCTGCTGCTCGCCCCCGGCGAGGGGGCCGACGTGCTGGTGGACCTCTCCACCGTCGCCCCGGGCAGCACCCTGATCCTCTACAACGACTGCCCGGCCCCGCTGCCCGGCTTCGACCCCCGCAACGACCACCACAGCGCCGCCGGGGACCGGACGGCCGAGGGCGGCCCGCCGCCGACGCGTCCCGGGTACGGGCCGAACACCCGCACCCTGCTCCAGTTCCGCGTCGCCGGCATCCCGGCGCCGCGCTACGACCTGGACCTGCTGCGCGAGCGGCTGCCCGGCGCGTACGCGGCCGCCCAGCGCCCGCCGATCGTGCCGCAGCCGGCGTACGACCCGGCGTTCGGCACCCGGACCACCCGCGAGACGCTGGTCCCGGTGCACGCCACCACAGTCGGGTTCGTCCCGTCCGTCGGCAGCGGCCCGGTCACCCTGCCGCTCGCCGTGAAGACGGTGCAGCAGGTCTTCGAGCCCGGCCACGGCCGGCTCGCCGGTCGCCTCGGCGTCGGCCACCCGAATGCCGGGCCGCTCTCCCCCGCCGCGCTGCCGCTCGCCCCGAGCGACCCGGCCACCGAGATCCTCCACGCCAGCGACCCGGCCGTGCCGGTGGGCGCCCCCTCCGACGGCACCCAGCTCTGGCGGATCTGCGGCAACAGCCGGCAGACCCAGCCGGTGCGCTTCGCCGGCTGCGACGTGCAGCTGGTCAACCGGGTCGGCTGGGACGGTGCCGTCCGGCCCCCGCACCCGGGCGAGCGGGGCTGGAAGCAGGTGGTGCGGGTGAACCCCCGCGAGGACGTGATCATCGCCCTGCGGCCGGTCGCGCCCACCCTGCCGTTCAAGATCGGCGACAGCGTACGGCTGCTGGACCCGACCCGACCGGCCGGCGTCCGGACCGGCTCGACGCCGGTCAGCCCAATCGACGGCCGGCCCGCGGTGGTGGTCAACCAACTGGTCAACCTGGGCTGGGAGTACCACTGGCACAGCCAGCTCGGCGGCCACCGCGACCAGGGCATGAGCCGCCCGCTGGTGCTGCGGGTCTCGCCGAAGGCGCCGACCGGGCTGACCGCGACCCCGGCGCCGGGCTCGGCCACTGCGCTGCCCGCGATCGTGCTGACCTGGACCGGCAACGGCAGCCGCCCGGCGGCCACCAGCCACCTGCTCCAGCGGGCCACAAACGCCACCTTCACCGAGGGCCTCACCGCGATCACGGTGGCGGGCACCGCCACCCGCTACACCGACGCCACCGTCACCCCCGGGGTGACCCACCACTACCGGATCCGGGCCGAGAACGCGGTCAGCTGCTCCGCCTGGTCCAACAGCGCGCCGGCCTCGGTGCAGCTCACCGCGCCGGCCGGGCTGAACGCGGCGATCCCGCCCGCCGCGCCACTGCGGGTCGCCCTGCGCTGGGCCAACCGCTCCTTCGCCACCGGCATCGACGTCCAGCGGGCCACCAACCCCACCTTCACCAGCGGGCCGGGCACCACCGCGATCGGGGTGGACGACACGCACCTGGACGTCGCCGTCGCCCCGGACACCACGTACTACTACCGGGTCCGGACCACGTACCTCGGGGCCGCCTCACCCTGGTCGACGGTCGCCCAGGTGACCACGCCGCCCGCGCCGGGCCTGCCGACCCGGATGAGCGCCACCGCCACCGCCGCCGCGCCGGACACCGCGACGGTGGTCCTCGGCTGGGCGGCGAGCACCCCGGCGGGGCCGGGCGCCGGCTTCATCGTGCAGCGGGCCCTCGATCCCGCGTTCCTCCGTGAGCTGGCCACCTTCACCGTCACCGGCCGGGGGTTCACCAACACCGGCCTGGCCCGCGGCGTGACCTACCACTACCGCATCCGCTCGTTCAACGTCGTCGGCAGCTCCCCGTTCACCGGCCCCATCCCCATCACCACCCCCGCCTGACCCACCCCGACGGGCGGCACTTTCCCGGAAAGAGTGGCCAATCGGCGGGAAATGCCCACTCTTCCCGAGAAAGTGCGCAGGACAGCTGGGCGGGGGTGCGGAGTCAGCGGGTGGGGGTGGGCGGGGCGCCGACGGCGCGCAGCTCAGCCAGTGCCGAGGCGACGCCGTGCAGCAGGTCGGTCGCCTCGGTCAGCCGGGACGCGGCGGGGTGCGCCACGTTCGGGCGGGCGTCCTCGACGACGTAGCCGGCGGCGGCCACCACCAGCCGCTCGTACGCGGCGACGCCGCTCTCCAACTGCCCGGTCAGCGCCTGATGCGCCTCGGCCAGCGGCGGTCGGGCGTCGGGCGGGGCGAGCCGCAGCGCGCGTTCGACGCTGGCCACCCGGGCGGCGAGGTCCCGCAGCGAGCGGTCGGCCGCGGCGGCCTCCAGCGCGGCCGGC
>NZ_JAMOKF010000525.1 GCF_023656545.1 Micromonospora phytophila
ACGGCCTCGTCCAGGTCGATCCGGACGACCTGGAGGTCGGCCTCCTCCTCGCGGCGCTCGTGGCGCTGCTCCGCCGGCACCTCCGCCAGGTCCCGGGCCAGGAAGACCCGGACCAGCCCGTTGGTGAAGCCGGGCGAGCTGTGCAGGTCGACCAGCACGTCGATCCGCCCGGCGGTCAGGTCGGCCTCCTCGGCCAGCTCCCTCGCCGCGGCGGCCGGGAGGTCCTCGCCGGAGACGTCCATCAGCCCCGCGGGCAGCTCCCACAGGTGCCGCCCGACCGGGTGCCGGTACTGGCGGATCAGCACCACCTGGCCGGCCTCGTCGAGCGCCACCACGGCCACCGCCCCGACGTGCCGGATGTGGTCGCGGGCCGCCGTGCCGCCACCGGGCATGGTCACCTCGTCGGTGACCACGGAGAAGATCCGCCCGGCCCAGCGCTCCTGCCGGTCGGTGACCTCGTAGCGGTGCTCGACCGCGCTCACGAGGCCGACGCCGCCTTCGCGGCGGCGCCGCCGTTGCGGGCGGCCTTCTTCGCCGCCGGGGCCTCCGCCGCGGCGTCCAGGTCCACCGGGAGCTGGTCGGCCTCGGAGTAGGCCACCGCCGCCTTGACGAAGGAGGCGAAGAGCGGGTGCGGCCGGGTCGGCCGGCTCTTCAGCTCCGGGTGCGCCTGGGTGGCCACGAAGAACGGGTGCAGGCCCCGGTCCAGCTCCACGAACTCCACCAGCCGCCCGTCCGGGGAGGTGCCGGAGATCTGCAGGCCGGCCTTGGTGAGCTGGTCGCGGTAGGCGTTGTTCACCTCGTAGCGGTGCCGGTGCCGCTCGCTGACCTCGGTGCTGCCGTACGCCTCGGCGACCAGGGAGCCCTCGGCGAGCTTCGCCGGGTACGCCCCGAGCCGCATGGTGCCGCCCAGGTCGCCCCGGCCGGCCACGATGTCCTCCTGGTCGGCCATCGTGGCGATGACCGGGTGCTTGGCCTCCTCGTCGAACTCCAGCGAGTTCGCGCCCTCCAGGCCGGCCAGGTGCCGGGCCACCTCGATGGTCATGCACTGCAGGCCCAGGCAGAGCCCGAGCAGCGGGACGCCGTTCTCCCGGGCGTACCGGGCGGTGCCGATCTTGCCCTCGATGCCGCGCACCCCGAAGCCGCCGGGGATGACGATGCCGTCGACGCCGGCCAGGGCGGCCGCCGCGCCGGCCGGCGTGACGCACTCGTCGCTGGGCACCCAGCGCAGCTGCACCCGGGCCCGGTGGCCGAAGCCGGCGGCCCGGATCGCCTCGCTGACCGACAGGTACGCGTCGGGCAGGTCGACGTACTTGCCGACCACCGCGACGGTGACGGTGTGCACCGGCCGGTGCACCCGGTCCAGCAGGTCGTCCCAGCTGGCCCAGTCCACGTCCCGGAAGGAGAGGCCGAGCCGGCGCACCACGTACGCGTCGAGCCCCTCCCGGTGCAGCACCTTGGGGATGTCGTAGATGCTCGGCGCGTCCGGGGCGGCCACGACCGCCTCGGCGTCGACGTCGCAGTAGAGCGAGAGCTTGTGCTTGAGCTTCTCCGGGATCTCCCGGTCGGAGCGGCAGACGATGGCGTCCGGCTGGATGCCGATGCTGCGCAGCTGCGCCACCGAGTGCTGGGTCGGCTTCGTCTTCAGCTCGCCCGACGGCGCCAGGTACGGCACCAGCGAGACGTGCAGGTAGAAGCAGTTGTCCCGGCCGAGGTCGTGGCGGACCTGCCGGATCGCCTCCAGGAACGGCAGCGACTCGATGTCGCCGACCGTGCCGCCGACCTCGGTGATCACCACGTCCGGCACCTGGCCGCCCTCGTCCGGGTCGGCCATGGCCAGGATCCGCGACTTGATCTCGTTGGTGATGTGCGGGATGACCTGGACCGTGTCGCCCAGGTACTCCCCGCGCCGCTCCTTGGCGATCACGTCCGAGTAGATCTGCCCGGTGGTGACGTTCGCCTTGCCGGAGAGGTCCCGGTCCAGGAAGCGCTCGTAGTGGCCGACGTCGAGGTCGGTCTCGGCGCCGTCCTCGGTGATGAAGACCTCACCGTGCTGGAACGGGTTCATCGTCCCCGGGTCCACGTTGAGGTAGGGGTCGAGCTTCTGCATCACCACGCGGAGCCCGCGGGCGCTGAGCAGGTTGCCGAGGCTGGAGGCGGTGAGGCCCTTACCCAGCGAGGAGGCGACGCCCCCGGTGACGAAAATGTGCCTGGTCGTCCGTGCTGAAGGGGCCAAGGCCTGCTCCCGTGTCGTCCGTCGCGGTCGTGCAGACCGCCGTGCCGATCAGCCAAGTGATCACGCGATCCACGGGACTCCACGGTAACACCTCTTCCGCCCCCACCGCCGGGCGCACCCGGGGCCCGACGCCGGGGGCGGCCCGCCGGCTCAGGGCGTCGCGACCTCGGTCGATGCCCGGGCGGCCCGCCCGGGCGCGGTCGCCGGCGGCTTCACAGCGGGACCCGGGGTCGGCGGATCCACGGCGGGCCCCGGGGTTGGCCGACCCCCGGCAGGCCCCGCCACCGGCGGCTGATCGGCCGGATCCGCGACCG
>NZ_JAMOKF010000526.1 GCF_023656545.1 Micromonospora phytophila
CCGAGGGCGGGGCGGTGGCGGGGGTCGGACCGCACAACGGGTTGGGCAGCGCGCCACCGGCGGCGGCGAGCGCCACGCCGCCGGTGGTGACGAGTGCGAGCCCGGCCACGGTGGCGCGGACGCCGATACCGGCGAGGGCGAAACCGCGCCGTCGCCCGCGCGGCACGCCGAGGGGTGTCCCCGCCTGGGCCAGCCGGTACGCCCGGACAGCGGCGTCCTCTCCGGCGAGCTCACCGGCACGGGGTGCGGCGCGGACCGCGGTCAGGAGCAGCGTGAGGGACTGCGTGCCGTCCTGGGGGTCGCCGACGACTCCGCCGAGCAGCCGCTCGACGGAGTCCTGGTCCATCCGGTGTGCTTTCATCTCGTGTCCCTCAGCGCCACCGAGCGCCGGTACGTCACATGAGGTGCGGTGTGACGTCGGACAACCCGGGGCCGGGGGGAGGAGCGCGGGGGAACCGGACGGCGGGCCGGCGGGCGGCGCTCAGCCCATGGTGCGGGCGCCGTCGATCGCCTCGCGCAGGATGTCGGCGTGGCCGGCGTGCTGCGACGTCTCGGCGATGAGGTGCAGCAGGACGCGGCGGACCGACCAGCTCGCGCCGGGCTCGAACCAGGGCGCCTGCGGCAGCGGATGGGCGACGTCCAGGTCGAGCGTGGCGACCAGCTGGTCCGTCGCGGCGGCCACCCGGTCGTAGTCGGCGAGCAGCCCGGCCAGTGTCTCGCCCTCCCGCATGCGGAACTGGCCCGTCCAGTCGACCGGCTCGCTCACCATCGCCTCGGCGCCGCCGACGGCGAACCGCATCCACCGGTCCTCGGTGGTGGCCACATGCTTGATCAGGCCACCGGGGCACAGCTCGCTGACGGTGCTGCGGTTCGCGGCCTGCTCGTCGGTGAGCCCGTCGACGGTCTGCCGCAGGAAGCCCCGGTGGCGGCGCAGGGTCTGCAGCAGATCGGCCCGTTCACTGGTCAGCAGCTGTTCGGGAACGGTCATGGCGGTCACCCTTCGTCCGACGTCAAGACGGCCCTCAGGATAGGCCGGCGCACCGACAGTTCCGGGCTTCGGCCGCGCCGGTTTCCGCCAGCGGTTGCCGATTCGTCCGATCCGCGGTGCACTGAATTACATGGGTGTCATCAAGGTGGGCACGTCGTCCTGGGCGGACCAGATGCTGCTGCGCTCGGGCTGGTACCCGCGGGCGGCGAACACCCCCGCCGGTCGGCTCGGCTTCTACGCCGACCGGTTCCCCCTGGTGGAGGTGGACACGTCCTACTACGCGGTGCCGGTGCCGGAGACGACGCAGGGCTGGGTCGACGCCACCCCGGAGGGCTTCACCTTCGACGTCAAGGCGTTCCGCCTCTTCACCGGGCACCCGACCCCGGTCGCGGCGCTTCCGCGGGACCTGCGACCGGCGGGCGGCCCGGGCCGGATTCGGCGCCGCGATCTGCCCGCGGTCGCGTACGACGAGCTCTGGGACCGGTTCCGGGCGGCGCTGGAGCCGATCGCGGCGGCCGGCCGGCTCGGTGCGGTGCTGCTCCAACTCCCGCCGTGGCTGGTGCGCAGCGCCGCCGCCGAGCGGCGCATCGTCGAGCTGGCCGGGCGGTGCCGGCCGTGGCGGGTCGCCGTCGAGCTGCGGCACGGGTCCTGGTTCGACGGTACGGCGGCGCCGCAGACGCTGACCTTCCTGCGCGAGCACGACCTGTCGTTCGTGGGCGTCGACATGCCGCAGGGGCACCCGTCGTCGGTGCCGCCGATCCTGTTCGCCACCTCGGACGTGGCGGTCGTCCGCTTTCACGGGCACAGCGACGCCTGGGAGACCGGCGACAAGGAGGAGAAGTTCCGCTACGCCTACGGCGACGAGGAGCTGCGCCGCTGGTCGGAGCTGCTGACCGAGCTGGCGGAGCAGTCCGCCGAGCTGCACGTGCTGTTCAACAACTGCTGCGGGGACCAGGCCCAGCGCGACGCGGCCCGGCTGGCCGGGCTGCTGGGTGTCGAGCCGGTCGGGCGAAACCGGCCGGCCCCCGCCGGCGCCGGCACCTCCTGACCCGGCTCGGGGCGGGCAGTTCGCCGGCACGTCCTGCTGACCGGTGCCGCATTCGGTCAGCCCCGCGGCGTGCTCGGTTGCGGCCGGGCGGTCCGGCCGGCGCCTCCTCCTGACCGGCGGGGGCGGCCGGCTGACCGGCGGGGGCGGGCGGACTCGGCGGAGGTTTCCGGGCGGGGCGCTCGGGTACCGCCGGTGGTCGTGAGCGACGGGAGGACGGCAGAGATGAGTGAGCAGCGGCAGGAGCGGCCCGGGAAAGGCGCGCCGGGCGTACCGGACGACGCGGCGGCGCGCGAGACCCGGGAGGCCCAGGAGGCGCACGGCGGCAGCATGGCGCCGGGCCTGGTGGACGACACCGGCCACCCGGTCGGCTCGGACCCGTCGAGGGTCGCCGGGGAGGACAGCGCCGGCGCCTGAGCCGGCGGGACGACCGACGCCCCGGACGGGCGACCTCGCCGGGCGCGGTCACCGGGGACGAGCGGTGGAACGACG
>NZ_JAMOKF010000527.1 GCF_023656545.1 Micromonospora phytophila
CGGCCCGCCGCCAGCGGTCCAGCCGCTCCTGCCCGGCGACGAGCAGGTCGTCGGTCCAGGACCGGTCGGCGCGGTAGTGCCCGGACAGCAGCGCCAGCCGGACGGCCATCGGGTCGACCTTGTCGGCGCGCAGCCGGGAGACGAAGACCAGGTTGCCCCGGGACTTCGACATCTTCTCGCCGTTCAGGCCGATCATGCCGGCGTGCACGTAGTGGTCGGCGAAGGGCGCCGCGCCGGTGAGCCGCTCCGCGTGCGCGGCGGAGTACTCGTGGTGCGGGTAGAGCAGATCGTTGCCGCCGCCCTGCACGTCGATGCGGTCACCGAGGAGGTTGAGCGCGATGACCGCGCACTCGATGTGCCAACCGGGGCGGCCGGCGCCCAGCTCGCTCCCCGGCCAGGACGGCTCGCCCGCACGGGCGCCGCGCCACAGCAGCGGGTCGAGCGGGTCACGCTTGCCGGCCCGGTCCGGGTCGCCGCCGCGCTCGGGGAAGATCTCCAGCATCTGCTCGCGGCGCAGGTTGGACTCGTAGCCGAACCGGGGCGCCGAGGTGACATCGAAGTAGACGTCACCGGTGCCGTCGTCCAGCCGGTACGCGGCCCCGTCCTTCATCAGCATGAGGACCTTGTCGGCGATGTCCGGGATCGACTCGACCGCGCCCACGTAGTGCGCCGGCGGGATGATCCGCAGCGCCTCCATGTCCTCCCGGAACAGCGCGGTCTCCCGCATCGCCAGGACCTTCCAGTCCTCGCCGTCGCGCTCGGCGCGTTCCAGCAGCGGGTCGTCGATGTCGGTGACGTTCTGCACGTAGCGCACGTCGCGGCCGGCGTCGCGCCACACCCGCTGCACCAGGTCGAACGTGATCATCGTGGCGGCGTGGCCGAGGTGGGTGGCGTCGTACGGGGTGATGCCGCAGACGTACATGGTCGCCGCGTCGGCCGGGTCGCTCGGGTTGACACCCTGGCGCGCCGAGTCGAACAACATCAGCGGCCCGCCCCTGCCCGGCAGCCGTGGCACCTCGTGTCCCGCCCAAGACTCCATGACCGTCAGCCTAACCAGCCGTACGACACCACAGGGCCGCCCCGCGGGTGATCATCATGACAGCGGCTCACATCGGCGGCCAGGGCACCGCCGGCCACTCCTGCGGGGGCTGCGGGAACCGGCCGGTGGCACGCAGCCGCTCGATCCGGGCGGCCAGCTCGGCGATCTCGCCGAGGGTGAGGTGGTCGGCCAGCTCGTCGCCGAGCCCACCGGCGACCTGCCCGGCGAGGGCGTCGAGCACCTCCACGGCATCCGCCGGCAGCTGCCGGCCGGCCCAGCCCCAGAGCACCGTGCGCAGCTTCTCCTCCACGTGGAAGCTCACCCCGTGGTCGACGCCGTAGATCCGGTCATCCGGGCCGACCAGCACGTGACCGCCCTTGCGGTCGGCGTTGTTGATCACCGCGTCGAGCACGGCGAGTCGGGCCAGCCGCGGGTCGTCGGCGTGCGCCAGCGCGTACGGGGTGCCGTCGTCGTCACGGGCCGCGGCGACCGGGAACCAGCGGGGCGGCAGCGCGTCGGCCGGCACGAAACCGACCAGCGGCTCGGCGTCGGCCGGCTCGTCGATCCAGAGCTGGCACGAGCCCGGCCCGAACGGCCCGTCCCGCAGCACCGTCGGCGGCACCAGGTCCCACCCGGTGGCCCGGGAGACCAGGTACGCGGAGACCTCCCGGCCGGCCAGGGTGCCGTCGGGGAAGTCCCAGAGCGGACGCTCACCACGGACCGGCTTGTAGACGCACCGCGCCGTCAGCCCGTCGAGGGTCAGGATGCCGCGCAGCGTCGTGTTGGAGGCGTCGACCAACCGCCCCTCCAGGTCGAGCTCACCGTCGCGGAGCAACCGGAGCGCGGCGTCGCCGTCCTGGCGGGGCTGAAGTCCCGACGAGGTCACCGGTGATAACCGTTGTGGCGCGGACAGAGGTGACCCGCGGGGTCCAGCGGCTGGCCGCAGAGCGGGCAGGGTGGGCGGCCCGCGTTGACCACCCGGCGGGCCCGTTCGATGAACTCGCGGGTCGCCTCGGGCGTCAACCGGACCCGGAGCCGGTCGAGATCCTCGTCCGGCTCCTCGTCGTCCTCGTCTTCGTCCTCGTCGTCGGGCTCACCGAGCTCGACCTCGACCTCCGCCTCGCCGGCGGCGATCGCCTCGATCACCACCGTCGCGGTGTCGACGTCGAACGCCAGGCCCAGCGTGCCGACCCGGAACTCCTCGTCGACCGGCGTGTCCAGCGGGTCGTTGTCACCGACGACGACGACCGGCTCGGGCAGCTTCACCCCGAAGCGGCGTTGGGCCTCGGTGAGCAGCTCCTCCAGTTTCTCCGCGAGCAGCGACACCTGGACCTTCTCCAGCGCGACGCTGACCAGCCGCCCGCCGCCGCGCGCCTGGAGGAAGAACGTGCGCTCCCCCGGCGGCCCGACGGTTCCGGCGACGAACCGCTCCGGCGGCTCGAAGGCGTGCACCTGGTGGGTCATACCCACGACCCTATCCGG
>NZ_JAMOKF010000528.1 GCF_023656545.1 Micromonospora phytophila
CGCGCCGTACGTGGTGACGAAGGCGCGGACGCCGGCCGGCCGCCACTGCGCGGGCCAGCCCATCTCCACCACCGTCACCGGGTGCTCGGCGGCCAGCGCGGTCACCAGCTCCGGGCCGCCGGGCAACCGGTGCAGATGCCGGCCGACCAGCACGATCGGCCGGTTCCCGGCGAGCCGGCGCAGGGTCGCCGGGTCGGTCTCGGCGGCGACCACCCGCAGTTCCTCGGCACCGTCCAGGTGCGGGCCGAGCCCCCACGGCACCCGCCCCTCGGCGATGGTGGACGCGGCGTGCAGCTGCACCACCAGCGGGTGGGCCAGGCCGGTCAGCACGCCCTCCACCCGGACGGCGCGCCGCGCCGCGGCGTACCCCAGATCGGTGGTGCCCACCGAGGTCACGCCGGTGGCCCGGGTCCAGGCGGCGAGCGTCGCGGCGCGGCCGGCCGCCTCCTCCACCCGGTTGCGGTCCAGGCGCCCGTCGGTCAGCGCCGTGACGATCTCGGCCACGACCCGCTCGACCAGTTCGGCGTCGACCTGCGCCCCGATGCAGAGCAGGTCGGCGCCGGCGGCCAGGGCCCGGACGGCGGCCGGGCCGATCCCGCCGGCGGCGACCGCGGCGCCCTTCATCTCCAGCGCGTCGGTGATGACGGCGCCGGTGAAGCCGTATTCGGTGCGGAGCAGGTCGACCAGGACCTTCCGGCTGAAGGTGGCCGGGCCGTCGCCGGTCAGCGCCGGCACCCGGATGTGCGCGGTCATGACGGCCTGCGCGCCCGCGGCGACGACCGCGGCGAACGGCGGCAGGTTGCGCTGGCGCAGCACGTCGAGCGGCACGTCCACGGTGGGCAGCTCGTGGTGCGAGTCGGCGACCGTCGCGCCGTGCCCGGGGAAGTGCTTGGCGCAGGCGGCGACGCCGGCCGCCTGGAGCCCGGCGACCGCCGCGGCGGAGTGCGCGGCGACCCGGACCGGGTCCGCGCCGAACGACCGGGTGCCGATCACCGGGTTCTCGTCGGCGGTGTTCACGTCCACGGTGGGGGCGAGGTCGACGGTGATGCCCAGGCCGGCCAGCTCCGCGCCGATGGCCTCGTAGACCCGCCGGGTCAGCGCCACGTCGCCGATCGCGCCGAGGGCGGCGTTGCCCGGGTACGGGCTTCCGGTGGCGTGCGCGAGCCGGGTGACGTCCCCGCCCTCCTCGTCGATCGCGATCAGCACGTCCGACCGGCCGACCCGCAGCGCGGCGGTGCTCGCCGCCACCTGCCCCGGGTTGTGGATGTTGGTGCCGAACAGGGTGTGCCCGGCGAGCCCCTCGGCCACCAGGTCGACCGCCCAGTCCGGCGGCACCGGCCCCGGGTACGCGGCCAGCAGCGTGCCCAGCGCGAGCCGGCGCAGTCCTGGATCCAACCCCACGTGATCCTCCCCTTTCGGTGCCCGAGGGCACGGATGTCGTACCGGAGGCGGTCGCCGACGTGCCGGGTCGGCCGAGCGCCCCGGTTCCGGGTGGCCGATACGCTACGGCTACCCGTTCGCAGGTCCGTTTACAGTTAGCAAAGTTAATTAAAATTTAGAGGACGTGGCATGAGTGCGACCCGGCTGCCCGGCACCCCCCGCCTGTTGCGGGCGCTCAACGACCGTGCGGCGTTGGAGCTGCTGCTGGAGCGCGGCCCGCTGACCCGGGCCCGGCTCGGCGAGCTGACCGGGTTGTCCAAGGTCACCGCCTCGCAGCTGGTCGAGCGGCTGGAGGAGCGGGGGCTGGTCACCCGGGTCGGCGAGCAGGCCGGCGGGCGGGGGCCGAACGCCCAGCTCTATGCCGTGCGGCCGGGCAGCGCGCACGTGGTCGGCGTGGACGTCGGCCCGGACCGGGTCGTCGCCGCCTGCGCGGACATCACCGGGGCGGTGATCGGCCGGGTCGAGCAGTCCACCCGGGACACCGACGACCCGGTGGGCGTGGTGCACAACGCCGTGGTGCAGGCGGCCAGCAGTGCGCAGGCGCAGCTTTCGAGCGTACGGCGGATCGTGCTCGGCACCCCCGGCCTGGTCGACCCGGCCAGCGGCGACATCACCTTCGCCTTCAACCTGCCGCGCTGGCACAGCGGCCTGCTCGCCGCGCTCCGGGAGGACCTGCACACCCCGGTGGTCTTCGAGAACGACGTCAACCTGGCCGCCGTCGCCGAGGCGCAGTCCGGCGCCGCGCAGGGGCTGGCCGACTTCGTGCTGGTCTGGGTGGGCGCCGGCGTCGGGCTGGCGGTCATGCTGGGCGGGCGGCTGCACCACGGCAGCAGCGGCGCGGCGGGGGAGATCGGTTACCTGCCGGTGCCCGGCGCGCCCATCCCGCGCGACGTCTCCCGCCGGGCCAAGCCGGCGTTCCAGCAGCTGGTCGGGGGGGACGCGGTCCGCGAGCTGGCCCGCGCGCACGGCTACCCGGACGACAGCGCGGCCGGCGGGGTCCGCGCGGCGATCGCCGACGGCACGGCCGGTGGCCCGATGCTCGACGAGTTGGCCCGCCGGCTGG
>NZ_JAMOKF010000058.1 GCF_023656545.1 Micromonospora phytophila
CTGGGTCTGGCACTCCGACGCCACCGGCTTCCGGGTGGCCGTGCCGGACGGCTGGCGGTACTCCCGCGACGGGGACGTCGCCTGCTTCCAGGACCCGGCGACCGGTCGGGCGCTGAGCGTCGCCGGGTCGGCCGACCCGACCACCGGCGCCCTCGCGCGGCTGCGCACCGCCCGGGACCGGGCGATAGGCGCCGGCACCCTGCCCGGGTACGACGAGATCCGCCTCGGCCGGGCGGAGGCGGCGGTCGAGTGGGACTGCCGCTGGAACACCCCGCACGGCGACCAGCTGCGCGCCCTGCACCTGGTGCCGACCCGGCCCGCCGCCACCCGGTCGTGGACGCTGGTCTGGATCACCCGGGACCCGGACTGGTCGGCGGCCACCGCGCAGCTCTCCACCGTGCGCGCCAGCTTCCGGCCACCCCGCTGACACCGTTTCCGGGCCGCGCAACGGATGAGAAACCCGACGGCGGTGGTTATCGTGTAACCCGGGGTGACCGAGGGGGACACGAGCCGTGCGGCAGGTGCTGATCGCGGGCCGGTACCGGCTGCTCGACCTGGTCGGGTCCGGTGGGATGGGCCGGGTGTGGCTGGCCCGCGACGAGATGCTGCACCGCGACGTGGCCGTCAAGGAGGTCGTCCCGCCGGTCTGGTTGGCGGAGTCCGAACGCGACGAGTTGCGGCGCCGGACGCTGCGCGAGGCGCGGACAGCCGCCCGGCTGACCCATCCCAACGTCGTCCGCGTCTACGACGTGGTGCACGACCGGGACAGCCCGTGGATCGTGATGGAGTACGTGCCGTCCCGCTCGGTGCAGCAGATCGTGGGCACCGACGGCCCGCTGAGCCCGCGTCGTACCGCCCGGATCGGGCTGGCGGTGCTCGCCGCGCTGCGGGCCGCGCACGCCGCCGGGGTGCTGCACCGCGACGTCAAGCCGCACAACGTGCTGGTCGCCGACGACGGGCGGGTGGTGCTGACCGATTTCGGACTGGCCACCTTCGACGGCGGGGACGGCGCGATGACCGGGCCGGGGATGGTGCTCGGCTCACCGCAGTTCGTCGCACCGGAACGCGCCCGCGACGGCATCTCCGACCCGCGTACCGACCTGTGGTCGCTCGGGGCGACGCTCTACGCCGCCGTCGAGGGACACTCGCCGTACGCCCGGGCGAGCGCGATGGCGACGCTCAGCGCGCTGGCCACCGAGCCACCCGACCCGATGCGCCGGGCCGGGCCGCTGCGTCGCCCCGGCGACCCGCCCCCGACGGAGCTGATCACCGCGTACGTCGCCGGGGTGGCGGCGACGCTGCGCGGCGACCACGAGCGGGCCGGGCCGGCGCTGCGTCGGGCCGTCGTCCTCGGCTCCCGGTTGACCGGACCGGCGCTGACCCCGACCGCCCTGACCTGGGCGGCCACCGCCGGCCTGCTGGTGGCCGTGGACAGCGCGGCGCACCGGCTCGCCGAACGCGCCATCGAGCTCGCCCGGACCCGCGGTGAGCTGTCCGTGCTGTCCCGGGCGCTGGAGCTGCGGGCGATCACCGAGTACTGGCCGGGCCGGCACGAGGCGGCGGGGGAGAGCTCCCGGGAGGGGCTGCGCGTCGCCCGGGCCACCGGCCAGAGCAACTGCGCCGCTGTCCACCTGGGCATGCTGGCCGTGCTGGCCGCCGTCCGGGCCGATCGGGACACCAGCCTGCGCCGGATCCGGGAGATGGGCGAGGGACCGCAGCCGGGCAGCCGGCCGCACGCGCTGGCCCGCTGGGCGTTGGGAGTGCTCGACCTGGTCGACGGCCGGCACGCCGACGCGGCGGCCCGGCTGACCTCCCTGGCCTGTCCCGGCACCGGCCGGGGGCAGGTCCTCGTCCAGGTGATGGCCACGCCGTACCTGGTCGAGGCGGCAGCCCAGCTGACCCACCGCCCGGCGGCCACCACCGCGCTCGGCGTCTTCGACCGGTGGGCCGGCAGCACGGCGAACCCTTCGCGCCGGGCCCTGTCCGCCCGGTGCCACGCGCTGCTCGCCCCGCGGGGCAGCGCCGAGGCGGAGGAGGCGTTCCGGGCCGCGCTGCGGCTGCACCCGGTGGACGCCGGCACGTTCGAGCGGGCCCGCACCGAGTTGCTCTTCGGTCAGGAGCTGCGCCGCAGCCGGCGGCCCCGCGACGCCCGGGCGCACCTGCACCACGCCCGGGAGACGTTCACCCTGCTCGGGGCGAGCGCCTGGGCCGAGCAGGCCACCGCCGAGCTGCGGGCGGCCGGGGAGTCGGTCGGCCCGGCGGACCTGCCGGCGGCCCGGCTGCTGACCGGCCAGCAGCTACGCATCGCGCACCTGGTCGCGGAGGGGGCCACCAACCGGGAGATCGCCGCCCGGATGTTCCTCTCCACCCGCACGGTCGACCACCACCTCCGCAACATCTTCCACCGCCTGAACATCCGCTCCCGTACCCAACTGGCCCGCGCCCTCTCCTGACCCCCGTCCCCACCGGAGCGCGTCGGTCGTGCGGTTGCCGCCCGGGGCGAAAGCCGCGGTGGTGCCGGTGGTGGCGGGGTCGGGCGATCCGACGGTGCGGCGGCGGCATCGAACCGGGGCCGGAAGTGTGCGATCGCGGGGGCTGGCGGCTAGGGCACGACGACCGTGCGGGCGCCCTGGCCCCGGGCCATCCGGTCGAACGCCTCGGGGGCGCCGTCCAGGGTGGTCCGGTCGGTGATCAGGGGGGCGAGGTCCAGGGTGCCGTCGAGCACCGCGCGGGCGAGTTCGGGCACGTCACGGTCCGGATCGGACGACCCGTAGACCGAGGAGCGCAGCGTGCGGGCGGAGTGGAAGATCTCCAAGGCGCTCAGGCCGACGATGTCGTCCCTGGCTCCCATGCCCACCACGGTCACCTGCCCGCCCCGGCGGGTGGCCCGCCAGGCGGTCCGGATGGTGGCGGCGCGCCCGACGCACTCCAGCGCGTGATCCACGCCCCGGCCCCCGGTCAGCTCCCGCACCGCCCGGTTGAGCGACTCGTCGGCGAGCAGGAAGTCGGTCGCGCCGGCGGCGGCGGCCAGCTCCGCCTTGGCCGGCGAGACGTCGACGGCGAGCACCGGGTCGGCGCCGGCCGCCCGGGCGGCGGAGACCACCGACAGGCCCACCCCGCCGAGACCGATCACGGCCACCGACTCGCCGGGCGCCACCGCCGCCGTGCGCCGGACCGCGCCGACGCCGGTGAGCACGGCGCAGCCCAGCAGCGCGGCGGCCTCGAAGGGCAGCTCGGCCGGGACCGGGATCACCGCGTCCTCGGGCACCACCACCTGCTCGGCGAGGGCGCCCAGGCCGAGCGTGACGTGCAGCGGCTCGCCGGTCCTGGTCCGGCCCCGGGCGGTGGCGGGCGCACCGGTGCGCTCGCAGAGCCACGGCTCGCCGTGCCCGCAGTACCAGCACGTCCGGCAGGGCGGCGCCCAGTTCAGCACCACGTGCGCACCGGGCGTCACCCGCGAGACACCGTCGCCGACCTCGACAACCACTCCGGCCGCCTCGTGACCGAGCACCAGCGGGTACGGCGGCGTGAGCGTGCCGTTGACCATGGACAGGTCGGAGTGGCACACCCCCGCGGCCCGGATGTCCACCCGCACCTCGCCCGGCCCGGGGGCGGGCAGTTCGATGGGCTCCACCCGGGGCTGCGCCCCGACGCCCCGGACGACCAGCGCCCTCACCGCTGGATCGCCTTCAGCTGGAGGAACTCGTCCAGCCCGTAGCTGCCGAGCTCCCGGCCGAGGCCGGACTGCTTGTAGCCGCCGAACGGGGCGAGCGGGTTGAACGGGGCGCCGTTGATGTCGACGGCGCCGGTGCGCATCGCCCGGGCCACCCGCAGCGCCCGCTCCTCGTCGGCGGACCAGACCGCGCCGGCCAGCCCGTACCGGGAGTTGTTGGCCACCGCGACGGCGTGCTCGTCGTCGTCGACCGGGATCACCGCGAGCACCGGGCCGAACACCTCCTCCTGGGCCAGCGCGCTGTCCGGGTCGACGTCGGCGATCACCGTCGGGGCGACGAAGAAACCCCGCCCCGGCACGGCGGCGTCCGGTCCGCCGGCGACCAGCCGGCCCCCGTCGGCGAGGCCCTTGGCGATGTGGTCGCGGACCCGGTCCCGTTGCGCCGCCGAGACCAGCGGGCCGAGCCGGGTGGCCGGGTCGAACGGGTCACCGAGCCGGTAGCCGGCGGCGGCCTGGGCGGCGAGGGCGAGGGCCTCGTCGTAACGGTCGCGGTGCACCAGCATGCGGGTCCAGGCGGTGCAGGTCTGCCCGGAGTTGAGGAAGGCGTTGCCGACGCCCACCTTCACCGCGGTGGCCAGGTCGGCGTCGTCGAGGATGACGTTCGCCGACTTGCCGCCGAGTTCCAGGGCGACCCGGGCGATGCGGTCGGCGGCCAGGTGCGAGATGCGCCGGCCGGTGGCGGTGGACCCGGTGAAGGAGACCATGTCGACGTCGGGGTGCGCGGCGATCGCCTCGCCGACCACCGGACCGGTGCCGGTGACCAGGTTGACCACCCCCGGCGGGAAGCCGGCATCGTGGATCGCCTCGAAGAGCAGGTACGACACCAGCGGGGTCAGCTCGCTCGGCTTGAGCACCACTGGGCAGCCGGCGGCCAGCGCGGGTGCCAGCTTCGCCACCACCTGGTGCAGCGGATAGTTCCACGGGGTGATCGCGCCGACCACGCCGACCGGTTCCCGGACCACCAGCGAGTTGCCCACGGTCTGCGGGGCCGGTGGTCGGGCCGCCAGTTCGACGTAGCTGCGCAGCACGGCGAGGGGGAGGCCGACCTGGACCCGGGTGGCCACCTTCAGCGGGGTGCCCAGCTCCAGGGCGACGGTGCGCGCGATCTCGTCGGCCCGGGCGGAGAGGGCGGCGTGCAGCCGGTCCAGGCACGCCACCCGTTCGGCCGGCGCGGTGCCGGCCCAGCCGGCGAAGGCGGCCCGGGCGGCGGCGACGGCCCGGTCCACGTCGGCCGCCGTGCCGGCCGGTACGGTCGCGATGACCTCCTCGGTCGCCGGGTTGCCGACCGCGAGGGTCTGGCCGGAGGATGCCGCGACCCAGCGTCCGTCGAGGTAGAAGTCGGTCCGTGCGAGATCCATCGAGCCCCTCACGTACGTCGCCCAAAACTAGCAGTGCAAGTTTTGACTCTAGTACGCCTCGGCGGGCGGCGGGAGGGGCGGCAGCGGCCCGACGTTCTGCTCGTAGGTGCGGGACAGGCCGTCGATGAGCGTGTCGAGCCCGAGGGCGAAGGCGCCCTCGTCGACCTGTTGCTGGTGCTCGGCGAGGCGGTGGGCCTGGGTGAGGTGCGGGTACTGCTCGGCGTACACCCCGGGGTCCTCGACGAAGCCCCGGGCGAACGACCCGAGCGCCGACCCGGCCACGAGGTACCGCATCAGCGCGCCGATGTGGGTGGCCCGCGCGGGCGGCCAGCCGGCGTCGACCAGGCCGCCGTAGACGGCGTCGGCCATCGCCAACGCCGCCGGCCGGCGCCCGGGGCCCCGGGCCAGGTACGGCACGATGTGCGGGTGGGCGGCGAGCGCCGCGCGGTACGAGTGCCCCCACCGGCGCAGCGCCTCCCGCCAGTCGACGGAGCCGAAGAACGACACGTCCACCTGCGCGGTGATGCTGTCGGCGACCGCGTCGAGGATCTCGTCCTTGGTGGCGAAGTGGTTGTACAGCGACGGCCCCCGCACCCCGAGCTCGGCGGCGAGCCGACGGGTGGAGAACCCCTCCAGCCCCTCCGCGTCGATCAGCGCGGCGGCGGCCTCGATGATCCGCTGCCGGCTGAGCAGCGCCTGCCGCGGCCGGGGCATCGGTTCCTCCTCTGCTCGGTGATCCGCCGACGGCTCGTGCCCGCCGGATGTCTCCTGGTCCCGCCGGGATCCCCGGTGATCCGCCGCAAACTCTGCCACAGTCGGGTCTGGACGGAATTAAACTTGCACCGCTAGTTTAAGTCCCATGGACCTTCACCTCTCCGCCGAGCAGGCGGCGGTCCGCCAACTCGCCGCCGACTTCGTCGATCGGGAGGTGGCACCGCACGCGGCGGCATGGGACCGCCGGGAATCGGTCGACCCGGCAATCGTCGGAAAGCTCGGCGAGGTCGGCTTCCTGGGACTCACCATCGCCGAGCAGCAGGGCGGATCCGGCGGCGACCACCTCTCCTACTGCCTGGTGCTCGAGGAACTCGGCCGGGGCGACTCCGCCGTGCGCGGCATCGTCTCGGTGTCGCTCGGGCTGGTCGCGAAGTCCATCGCCGCGCAGGGGTCCCCTGAGCAACGGGCGCAGTGGCTGCCCCGGCTCTGCTCCGGCGCCGCCCTCGGCTGCTTCGCGCTGACCGAGCCGGACAGCGGCTCGGACGCGGCCGCGCTGACCACCCGCGCGGTCCGCGACGGCACCGACTGGTTGATCACCGGCGGGAAGGTCTTCATCACCAACGGGACCACCGCCGACGTCGCGCTGGTCTTCGCCCGCACCGGCGGCCCGGGTCACCGGGGCATCACCGCGTTCCTGGTGCCCACCGACGCCCCCGGGCTCAGCCGGCGGGAGATCCACGGCAAGCTCGGCCTGCGCGGCCAGGCCACCGGGGAGCTGCGCTTCGACGGCGTACGGGTGCCCGACTCGGCGCGCCTGGGCGAGGAGGGCGCCGGGTTCCGGCTGGCGCTGGCCACCCTGGCCAAGGGCCGCATGTCGGTGGCCGCCGGCTGCGTCGGCATCGCCCAGGGCTGCCTGGACGCCGCGGTCGGCTACGCCGGGCAGCGCACCCAGTTCGGCAAACCCATCGCCGGTCACCAACTCGTGCAGCAGCTGCTCGCCAGGATCGCGGTCGACACCGCCGCCGCCCGGCTGCTGGTGTGGCGGGTCGCCGACCTGATCGACCGGGGCGAGCCGTTCGCCACCGAGGCGTCGATGGCCAAGCTCTTCGCCAGCGAGGCCGCCGTCCGCGCGGCCAACGACGCGATCCAGGTCTTCGGCGGCTACGGCTACATCGACGAGTACCCGGTGGGCAAGTACCTGCGCGACGCCCGCGTCGCCACCCTCTACGAGGGCACCAGCCAGATCCAGCAGCTCCTCATCGGACGCGCGCTCACCGGCGTCAACGCCTTCTAGCCCCGAGGGAGAACCGTGACCAGATCCGCCGACCGGGACGCCCAGCCGGCCGGGACGGCCTCGGTGATCGCCTTCCTGGCCGGTGACGACGCCTCGTACGTCACCGGCCAGACCCTGTACGTCAACGGCCGCGCGCGCTGACCCGCCCGCGGAAGAGGAACCGGAGGAAGACATGGACTTCGCGCTTTCCGACGAGGAGCGGGCCATCCGTGACACGGCCCGCGACTTCATCACCAGGGAGGTCATGCCGCTGGAGCAGGAGCTGCTGCGGCGCGAGCGGGCGCACCGCCCCGGGCTGGAGCGCAGCGAACTGCGCGAGCTGCAGCTCAAGGCGCGCAAGTTCGGCTTCTGGGGCCTGGCCACCCCCGAGGAGTACGGCGGCATGGACCTGCCGGCCGTCATGCAGTCGTTGATTTGGACCGAGCTGGGTCGCAGCTTCGTGCCGTTCCGCTTCGGCGGCGAGGCGGACAACATCCTCTTCCACGCCACCGAGGAGCAGAAGCGCGAGTTTCTGGTCCCGACCATCGAGGGGGAGCGGATCTCCTGCTTCGCGATCACCGAGCCGGGTGCCGGCTCGGACGCGGCGAACATCCGGCTCTCGGCCCGCCGCGACGGCGACGACTGGATCCTCGACGGCGAGAAGACCTTCATCACCGGAGGGAACGAGGCCGACTTCGCCATCGTGGTCGCGGTGACCGACCGGGAGAAGGGGGCGCGCAACGGCGGCGCGACCGCGTTCCTGGTGGACCGGGCGATGGGCTGGCGCTCCGAGTTCATCCAGACCATGGGCGAGGGCGGACCGGCCTCGCTGGTCTTCGACGGCGTACGGGTGCCGCACCGCAACATCCTCGGTGAGGTCGGGCAGGGCTTCACCCTCGGCATGGAGTGGATCGGCAAGGGTCGCTACACCATCCCGTCGCACGCGATCGGCATCGCCGAGCGGGCCTTGCAGATGGCGATCGAGCAGGCCAACACCCGCGAGACGTTCGGCGCGAAGATCGGCACCAACCAGGCCATCCAGTGGATGATCGCCGACTCGGAGACCGAGCTGGAGGCGGCCCGGTGGCTGGTGCTGCGCGCCGCCTGGACCGTGGACCAGGGCATGGACCCCCGCCACGCCTCCTCCATGTGCAAGCTCTACGCCGCCGGGATGGTCAACCGGGTGGTCGACCGGGTGCTGCAGATCCACGGCGGCATGGGCTACACCCGCGAGCTGCCAATCGAGCGCTGGTACCGCCAGGTCCGGCTCTACCGGATCTTCGAGGGCACCGACGAGATGCAGCGGCTGATCATCTCCCGGGACCTGCTGCGCGGGTACACCCGGCTGGGCGGACACCTGGCATGAGGACCTGCCGCCACCGGTGACCCGGCCGCCGCGGTCGGGGAGACCGTCGGCCCGGGGCCCGGGGCCCGGGCCCGGATCGGGCAGAGCCGGGTCGACCTCGTCGTGGAGGCCACGCCCGCCGGCACCCCGACACCGTCGCCCGGCGAACCGGAGGCGCTCGGGGGTGAGCGGAGCCGGTGACCCCGACCGGGTGAACGGCGCTCGGACATGGGCCGACGACGCCGGGGGGCACGACATGCTGCGATCGGTGACGCCAGCGCGGTGCCGGGACCATCGAGGCGGAGAGGAATCGCACATGGCGGCAGGGGATGTGCCGGAGCGGATGCAGGCCGCGGCCCTCGACGAGTTCGGTGGACCGGAGGTGATCACCCTGCGTACCCTGCCGGTGCCGCAGATCGCCGACGATGAGGTCCTGCTCAAGGTGTGGAGCGCCGGCGTGGGGGTGTGGGACGCCCTGGAGCGGGAGGGCACGCTGGTGCCCGAAGGCTCGACGTTTCCGATCGTGCCCGGCTCTGAGGCCGCCGGCACCGTGGCGGCGGTCGGCCCGCAGGTGACCAACGTCGCGGTGGGCGACATGGTCTACGTCTACGGCTACACCCGGCCCAAGGGCGGCTTCTACGCCCAGTACGCGGCGACGAAGGCGGAGTACGTCGCGAAGCTGCCGGCGGGTGTGCCGGTGCAGCACGCCGGAGCCATGCCGACCGACGCGCTGACCGCGCTGTCCGGACTGGACGCCCTCGGCCTGTCGGCGGGATCGTGGGTGCTGATCTTCGGCGCGAGCGGCGGTCAGGGACACCTGGCCGTGCAGTTGGCCAAGCGGCAGGGGCTCCGGGTGATCGCCGTGGCCTCCCGGGCGGAGGGCGTGGCGCTGGTGACCCGGCTCGGCGCAGACGTGTCCCTCGACGGTCGCGGCGAGGTCACGGAGGTCCTCGCACGGATCCGGGAGGCGGCCCCGGACGGCGTGGACGGCGTCCTGGCGATGGCCGGTGGTCCGACGCTCGACCGGCTCGCCGAAACGCTGCGTGACGGTGGCGTCCTCGCGTACCCCCACGGGGTGCAACCGGAACCGGGCGAGCGGCCCGGCGTGACGGTTCGGGCGTACGACGGTGAGACGGGGCCCCGGCAGTTGCAGCGCCTCAACGAGCTCATCGAGGCGGCACCGTTCGAGGTGCACGTCGCCGAGGCGTTCCCGCTGGGGCGGGCGGCGGAGGCACACCGACGCCTCCAGACGTCCTACCTCGGCAGGCTGCTGCTGACGGTGAACTGAGGCCTCCCGGGATTCCCGCCGGCTGACAGCTGAACGGCGAACCAGGCCTTCCGGGATACCCGCCGGCTGACAACGCCCCCCGACGGGCGGGTCGCGTGAGCAACCCGCCGGGCGCGCATGAGCTGGCCGGCGGTGACCGCGTCGAGCCCGTGCCGCGGTCACCAGGTGGACGGCGGTGGCGGCGTCACGACCGGCGGCCGGTCGTCGCAGGTGATGGTGTTGGGCAGCTGCCACGGGGCGAGCCATCCGCCGTCGTTCCCACCGAGGTCGGTCAGGCTGAACTCGGATCCGGCGGGGGTGAAGTGGAAGGAGCCGCAGTTGTTGACGCCGACCGCTCCCACGTTGCGCGCGTCGACGTTGGCGAAGGAGGCCGAGCCCGCCGAGCGGGCGCTCACCACGGAGGTCCCGGTGCCGTCGACCCGGACGTCGGTGAAGTGGACGTTGGTGATCGAGTGCAGGTCCTTCACCGGCCAGTCGCTGACCAGCATGATGGCGTTGTAGGTGTTGTCGAGGTAGTGGTCGCCGACCACCTGGATGTCCGCGTCGATGCTCCGGTCCAGGGCGTAGAACCAGATGGCGCCGAGGCCGATGTTCCAGTTCAGCTCGTAGGTGCCGGCGCGGGCCGTGGTGTTGTTCGTGATCCGGAGGTGTCCGGTGAACGCCTCGGCGCCGAACCGCGCTCCCACCTGGATCGCGCTGCCCTCCCGGACGGGGTCGGCGACGAGGTTGTGCGACACCGTGTTGTCCGTGCCGCCGTAGATGGCGATGCCGTTGGCGAGCACCGGTGACTGCACGGTGTTGTGGTCGAGGGTGTTGCGGGCGTTGCCGGTCTTCTCCGACCACATGGCGAGGGCGTCGTCGCCGGTGTTGCGGACGAAGTTGTTCCGCACCAACGAGTCGGTGACGCCGGTGTGGAAGTTCAGCCCGTCCGCGATCTGGTCGACGATGACGTTGTTGGTCACCCGCAGGTCGGTCATCGGGCCGTCGAACCAGAGCCCCACCTTGGTGTGGCGCAGGTGCAGGCTGTCGATGCTGGAGTGGCTCAGGGCGCCGCCGACGCCGTTGACCTGGTCGGTGTCGACGCGCTCGCGGACGTCGCCCTCGATCGCGAAGTGGGCCAGGTGGACGTTGCGGCTGCCGCCCGCCGACGCGGCCTTGCCGTAGAAGCCGACCCCGGTGTGCACCGACCCGTCGGGGGCCGGGGTGCTGAGCGGGACCTCGCGTCCCTTGACCACGGTGTACCAGTTGCCGGCACCCTCGATGGTCACGTCGTCGACGAGGATGTGCCGGTTCACCTGGTACGTCCCCGGCGGCAGGTAGACCTTGAGCTTCGTACGCCGGGCGAAGGAGATCGCCCGGTCGAGAGCGTCGGCGGAGTCGCGTCGGCCGGTGGGGTCCGCGCCGAAGGCCAGCACGTTCGCCGCGACGGGCACCACGCGCGGCGGGCCGACCAGCTCCGAGTCGAGCAGGTCGATCACCGTCCACGCGGCGATGCTCCCCGTCGGGACCGCGAGGCGCACCAGGCTTCCGGCCGGGTGCGTCCGGCCGAGCAGCAGGCGCTGCTCGTCGTAGAAGTGGTGCGGGCGGAACGGCGTGGTGATCGTCGGGGTGGGCGTGGTGGCGGCGGGGACGCAGGAGCATTCGGTGATCCACCAGTCGGGGTGCAGCAGGCCGGCGGTGGGGTCGTTGGAGAACGGGTACTGGTTGTACAGCCAGGCGTACTGCGAGGTGAGCGTCATGGTCCTGGGGTGCCGGTGGCCGACCGAGACGTCCAGCGGCGCGGTGATGCCGCCGCCGGTGGGCGCGTCCGGGATGCTGTACCGCACGGTGATCGCGTTGGCCGCTTTAGGCAGGGTGAACTCGACGAACTGGCCCGGCGCAAGGCTGACCGCCCGGCGACCCGAGGCCTCGGACGCCAGCGTGTACGCGGCGCGCCCCGGGCCGATCAGCGTGCCGTTCGTCGTGGCGTTCTCGGCTTCCTGCTCGACGAAGGCGACGTCGGCGCCCCGGCCGGCGGTCAAGGACGGGTCGAGGGCGGCCCGGGTGACGACCGGGGCCGGGCCCGCGGGGGAGGGGGCTTCGGCCCGGGCCACCCCGGCTCCGCCGGTGACGATGCCGGCCATGACCGCCGCCAGGGCTGCCGCCCCTACCGGTAGCCAGCGTGCTGCTCCGCCGGGCCGTCCTGTGGTTCGAGTCATCGCGGGATCCGTTTCTCTGAGGTGTCCGACGACCGTCAGCGACGCCGCGCGGGGGCTCCGTCATGCCTGCGGTGGATGTCAGAAGCGAGAGAGGTGATTGCGGCGATGTTATTTCCATGAGTTGCCAATATTCAAGCACGTGTTTGTGCAGCAATTGCAGCAACAGCGTCCGGGTCCTCGGTGACGCGGGGTGGTCGGGGCACCGTGACCCCTCGGCGGGTCGCCGGCCCGGTCGTGGTCGAACCCGTCCGGCGGATCGGTGCCCGGGCCGGCGACGCGCCTCGAAGCTCGGCGAGCCCCGGCCGCGCACGCCGGCTGCCGGGGCTCGTCCGCTCCTTGCCGCGGCACGGCAGCGCACAGTTCATTTCTTGCAGGTCCGGTGACGTATCATCACGGCGTGACGAAGCGGCTGACCGAGGTGGCGAAGAAGGCGGGCGTCAGCGAGGCCACCGTCAGCCGGGTGCTCAACGGCCGGGGTGGCGTCTCCGAGTCGACCCGCACCGCCGTGCTCACCGCCCTGGACGTGCTGGGCTACGAGCGGCCGACGAAGCTGCGGGGGGAGCGGGCGCGCCTGGTCGGCCTGGTGCTTCCGGAACTGCAGAACCCGATCTTCCCGGCGCTCGCCGAGGTGGTGACCGGGTCGCTCGCCCAGCGCGGCTACACGCCCGCGCTCTGCGCCCGCACCATCGGCGGCGTGTCCGAGGCCGACTACGTCGAGATGCTGCTCGACCACCAGGTGTCCGGTGTCATCTTCGCCGGCGGGTCGTACGCGCTGGCCGACGCCTCGCACGAGCACTACCGGCGGCTGACCGACCGTGGGCTGCCGGTGGTGCTGGTCAACGCCGGGGTCGACGCGCTCACCTTCCCCCGGGTCTCCACGGACGACGCGGTGGCGGTGGAGCAGGCGTACGGGCACCTGCGCTCGCTCGGGCACGAGCGCATCGGGATGGTGCTCGGCCCGGAGGGGCACGTGCCGTCCCGGCGCAAGCTGGACGCGATGGTCCAGGTCGCAGGGTGGGCCGAGGGCAGGGAGTACGTCGAGCGCTCCAGCTTCTCCATGGAAGGGGCGCGGGTCGCGGCGACCAAGTTGGTCGAGCGTGGCGTCACCGGCATCATCTGCGCCAGCGATGTGCTGGCCCTGGGCACCATCCGGGCCGCCCGGCGACTGGGTCGTACGGTGCCGACCGATGTGTCGGTGGTGGGCTTTGACGACTCCGCGTTCATGACCTGCACCGACCCGCCGTTGACCACCGTGCGGCAGCCGATCGAGACGATGGGCCAGGCCGCGGTGGACCTGCTGGTCACCCAGATCGAGGGGGCCGGCGTGCTGCACGACGAGTTGCTGTTCGAGCCCGAACTGGTGGTACGCGGTTCCACCGCGCCCGCCCCCGGCCGCTGACCCGAGCCCGCCCCCGGTCATCGGTGCCGCCGCCGCTGACCATCGCGCCGAACACTGACTGAGCGTCCGGCCGACGGACCGCCTGCCACGCCGCTGAACGCCCCCGTCGGCCGTCGACCGCTGCTCGTGGTCGGCGGGGCGTTTCGTCGTTGCCGGCGGTCGTCTCGTCGTTTGCCGGCGCCGGCGGGCGCCGGCCCCATCCACCGGCCAGCGAGGTCCCCCGAAGTGGGGCGAAGGTTCGCGATTTGGGCGAGGCGCGATCTCCTGTCAGGATCTGCCGTTTCTAAGTCGTATCCTTTCAGGCCGCGATCGATACCTTGCGGGAATAAGTTCGCCTCGCTACGGTGACTCCACTCACACCTGGCCTCGACGCAGTTACGGGGGGTCAGGTCGGATGGCGGATTCAGCTCAGTAGCAGGGCATCGCCGCGGTGACGATCACCGCAGATCAGCGAACGTCATGGAGACACCCGTTCCCGAAGGGATGGACAGATGTCCGTACCGCAGTACCGGAAGGCTGCGGCGTTAGCGCTCGTGGCCGGCCTGGGGTTCAGCCTTACGGCTTGTTCCACGAAGAGCGACGACGCGACGAACGAGGCAGGCGGCAAGGTCACCATCACGGTCGACTGCCAGCCGGTCGGCGCCCAGAAAGAGCTGCTGAAGAACTGGAACGACGACGTCGCCGAGTTCCAGCGGCAGAACTCCGACATCGTCATCAAGAGCGTCAGCGTCGGCGAGCAGTGCAACAACCCGCCGGACTTCACCGCCCGTCTCGCCGGCGGCACCGTGACCGACGTGTTCTACGGGTACATGACCGATCTCCAGCAGGTGCTCGACTCCGGTCAGGCGATGGACATCACCGAGTTCGCCAACAAGGACACGATCCCGACCTGGGACAGCGTCGACCCGGCGCTCAAGGGGGTCTTCACCGACGGCGGCAAGCTCTACGCCGTTCCGGTGAAGAACTACTCGATGGGTCTGGTCTACAACAAGGTCCTGTTCCAGCAGGCCGGGCTGGACGTGAACAACCCGCCTAAGACCTGGGGCGAGGTCCGGGCCGCCGCCAAGAAGATCTCCGGGCTCGGCAAGGGCATCTCCGGCTACTCGGAGTACAGCGCCGGCAACACCGGAGGCTGGCACTTCACCTCCCTGCTCTACTCGCAGGGCGGCCAGGTGCTGACCGCGGACGGCAAGAAGGCCGACTTCAACAACGCGATGGGCAAGCAGGTCCTGCAGAACCTCAAGGACATGCGGTACGGCGACAACAGCATGGGCGACCGCCAACTGCTGCAGTGGGGCGACCTGCTGACCAACGCCGGTGCCGGCAAGGTCGGCATGTTCATCGGCGCGCCGGACGCCACCCAGGCGATCGTCAGCCAGTTCCAGGGCAAGTTCCAGGACTGGGCGATGGCCCCGCTGCCCGGCCAGGACGGCGCCGCGAAGGCGACGCTCGGTGGCGGCGAGGGTTACTTCTTCAAGAAGGGCCTCACCCCCGAGCAGGTCAAGGCCGGTCTGAAGTGGATCGCGTACCAGAAGCTGACGCCGGGCAAGGGCCAGTTCGACTACGTCCGGGCCAAGCCGCAGAACTACCCGGTGGGTCTGCCCCAGCCGCTGCTGTTCGCCAACGGCAGCGAGGCGCAGAAGCAGGAGCTCGAGCTGCGTAAGGCGAACGCGAACGTCGACACCACGAACTTCGCGCTCTTCGAGGCGACCCCGGTTCCGATCAAGGGTGAGCCGCGCAACGCGCAGGCGATCTACGCGGTGCTCGACGCCGCGATGTCCGGGGTGCTGACGAACCCGAACGCGAACGTCGACGCGCTGCTCAAGACGGCCGAAGACAAGGTCAACCAGCTCCTCGCCGCCGAGAGCTGATCCGCTGGTGTGGGGGCCGGCGCGCCCCGGCCCCCATCCCGTCAGCGCCGTCGATGTCACCGACCCACGCAGGAGTTGCCTTGGCGATCACCACCGTCCCGGGGACCAGGAGGAAACCGGGTCGCCCCGCAGCGCCGCGCCCGACCGGACCGCCGCGTACGAGCCTCGGCCGCAAGGTGCGAGACAACCTCACCGGCCACGCGTTCCTGATCGGCGCGGTGATCTGCTTCGCGTTCTTCTCCTGGTATCCGATGATCCGCGGCGTCGTCATGAGCTTCCAGCGCACCCGGCGCGGCGTCACGACCTGGGTCGGCTGGGACAACTACGAGCGCATCATCGCCGACCCCAGCTTCTGGACGGCCTGGAAGAACACCTTCTACTTCACGGTTCTCGCGCTCGTGCTCGGGTACGCGGTGCCGTTCTTCGTGGCGATCCTGCTCAACGAGTTCCGCCACGCCAAGGGGTACCTGCGGATCCTGGTCTACCTGCCGGTGATGCTGCCGCCGGCCTCGGCGCTCTTCCTCTTCAAGTTCTACGCCTACGACCCGGGCGACGCGGGACTGTTCAACTCGATCCTCAAGGCGCTGCACCTGCCGACCTCGCAATGGATGCAGTCGCCCGAGATGACGATGCCGGCGATGGTGATCGCGTCGACCTGGATGAACATGGGCGGCGCGGTACTGATCTACCTGGCGGCACTGCAGAACATCCCCGGCGAACTCTACGAGGCGGCCGAGCTCGACGGCGCCGGGATCTGGCGCCGGATCCGCCACGTGACGATCCCGCAGACCCGGTTGATCCTCGCACTGCTGGCGATGCTGCAGATCGTCGCCACGATGCAGTTCTTCATCGAGCCGCTGATCCTCGCCAACGGTACGGGCGCGGAGGACTCCGCGACCTCGGTGGCGTACCTCATCTACCAGCACGGGTTCTTCCAGAACGACCTCAACGGCGCCGCGGCGCTCGGCGTGATCATGCTCGTGGTGTTGGCCGGCTTCTCCGCCGCCTACGTGCGGCTGAGCGCGAAACAGGACTAGGACGGGGCGAGCAATGGCACAGGACTCCGGCACCCGGACCCTCGTCTCCCACGCCCAGCTCCGGCGCGGGCGCGGCAGAGTCATCTACTGGGCGCTGCTCACCGTCGTCGTCGTGGGCTTCACGCTCGTCTTCCTCGGGCCGCTCTACTGGATGGTCACCGGCGCGCTCAAGTCCGGCCAGGAGATCGCGCAGACCCCGCCGTCGCTGTTCCCCAAGGATCCCCAGCTGCGGAACTACGCCGACGCGTGGAACAACCTCGACCTCGCCAAACTGCTGTTCAACACGTTCTACTACGCCGCCGGCGCGCTGCTGTTCCAGCTCGTCCTCGACACCGCCGCGGCGTACGCCCTGTCGAAGCTCCGACCGGCGTTCGGCAACCTGATCCTCGGCCTGATGCTGGCGACGCTGATGATCCCGGCGATGGTCCTCATCGTCCCGCAGTACGTGACGGTGATCGACCTGCCGATCCTGCACCTCAACCTGCTCGACTCGCCGTTCGCGATCTGGCTGCCCGCGGTCGCGAACGCGTTCAACATCTTCCTGCTGAAACGGTTCTTCGACTCGATCCCGGAGGAGCTGATGGCGGCGGCCCTGATGGACGGGGCGACGCCGCTGCGCACGCTGTGGTCGATCATCCTGCCGATGTCGCGCCCCATCCTCGGCGTAGTGTCGATCTTCGCCGTGACGGCCGTCTGGAAGGACTTCCTCTGGCCGAAGCTGGTCATGCCGTCGCCCGAGACCCGGACGGTCAGCGTCGGCATCTACGCCTTCTCCGGTGGCACGCCCATGAACGTGGTGATCGCCGCGTCGGTCATCGCCGCCATCCCGACCGTCGTCGTCTTCCTGGCCTTCCAACGGAACATCATGTCCGGCCTGACCACAGGCAGCCTCAAGGGATAGCCGGCGAAGCCGCGGACGCAGGGCATCGCGGCCTTCAGCCGGGCTCGATCGAGGGCTGACCGCACCGGCGCACCACCCGCGCAACCACCCGCGGCGAACAACGACCGCTCGTCCGACACACTTCCAGGTCCGGCGACCCCGCCGACGTACTGACGCAGAAAGCAGGTGCCGGTGTCCACAGCAGACAAGAGCCCGTGGTGGCGTGGAGCGGTGATCTACCAGGTGTACCCGCGCAGCTTCGCCGACGGCAATGGCGACGGCATCGGCGACATCGCCGGCATCCGGTCCCGGCTGGACCACCTGTCCGCGCTGGGCATCGACGCGATCTGGTTCAGCCCCTGGTACCCCTCACCGATGGCCGACGCCGGCTACGACGTGGCCGACTACCGCGACATCGACCCGGTCTTCGGCACCCTGACCGAGGCGGAGGCGCTGATCGCGGACGCCCACGCGCTCGGCATCCGGATCATCATCGACGTGGTGCCGAACCACTGCTCCGACGCGCACCCCTGGTTCCAGGCGGCCCTCGCCGGCGGGCCGGACGCGCCCGAGCGGGAGCTGTTCTGGTTCCGCCCCGGCCGGGGCCCGAACGGCGACCAGCGACCCACCGACTGGGTCGGCGAGTTCGGCGGCGAGACCTGGACCCGGACCACCAACCCGGACGGCACCCCCGGCGACTGGTACCTGCACCTGTTCACCGCCGAGCAGCCGGACTTCAACTGGGACCATCCCAGGGTGCGGGCGGAGTTCGAGGACGTCCTGCGGTTCTGGTTCGACCGGGGAGTGGACGGCATCCGGATCGACTCGGCCGGGCTGCTGGTCAAGGACGCGACGCTGCCCGAGACCCTGCCGGGCCGGCCGCACCCGTTCCGCGACCTCGACGGGGTGCACGAGATCTACCGCGGCTGGCGGCGGATCGCCGACGAGTACCCCGGCGACCGGGCACTGATCGGTGAGGTGTGGCTGCCGGACCGGCAGCGGTTCGCCAACTACCTGCGCCCGGACGAACTGCACGCGGCGTTCAACTTCGACTTCCTCGGCTGCCCCTGGGACGCCTCGGCGCTGCGCGAGAGCATCGACGGGACGCTGAGCGCGCACGCGCCGGTCGGCGCGCCGGCCACCTGGGTGCTCTCCAACCACGACGTCACCCGCCACGTCACCCGGTACGGCCGGGAGGACACCACCTTCAGCTTCGCCAAGAAGCGTGAGGGGATCTTCTCCGATCTCGAACTGGGCACCACCCGGGCCCGTGCGGCGGCGCTGCTCTCGCTCGCGCTTCCCGGTGCCGCCTACGTCTACCAGGGCGAGGAACTCGGGCTCGCGGAGGTCGAGGACATTCCCCCGGAGCTGCGTACCGACCCGATGTGGCCGCGCTCCGGTTACGTCGACCCGGGCCGGGACGGCTGCCGGGTGCCGTTGCCCTGGTCCGGCGACGAGCCCCCGTTCGGCTTCAGCCCGGACGGCGCGACGGCCAAGCCCTGGCTGCCGCAGCCGGCGGACTGGAAGGGCCGCACCGCGCAGGCGCAGGCCGGTGACCCGCACTCGATGCTGGCGCTCTACCGGTCGGCGATCCGGCTCCGGCGCACCGAGCCGGGCCTCGGTGACGGTCCGATGCGCTGGCTGGAAGCCCCGGCGGACGTGCTCGCCTTCGCCCGCAGCGACGAGTTCGCCTGCGTGGTGAATCTCTCCGGCGCCCCGGTGCCGCTGCCGCCGCACCACCTCCGCCTGCTCGCCAGCGGACCACTGCAGGGCGACCTGCTCCCGCCGGACACCGCCGTCTGGCTGCGCACCGCCGGGGCGCCGGCCGCCTGAGCAGTTGGCGGTGCTGGCCGGTCCGTCCCGACCGGCCAGCACCGCCACCCCCACCGGCCGGTCCGTCCCGACCCGCAGGTGGTCCCCGCCGGCTCCCCGCCGGCACGACCGGAAGGAGGCACCAGCGCAGCGAGCGTCCAGTCCACGGGGGACCCGGCCTGCCTGACGAAACGGAGAGCACCCCCTCATGGCCCACCACACCATCGGCACCCCCGCTCCACCACCGCCCCGGACCCTGCGCGCCGCCCTGGCCGCCGCCGCCGGCGCCGCGCTCGTGGCGACCACCGTCACGGTCGTCTCGTTCTCCACCGCGACCCCGGCCCGCGCCGCCGGGCTGTCCCCGTTCGACATCCCCGGGCGGGGCGCCACCGTCCCGTTCGTCGAGCAGGAGGCGGAGGAGGCGGCGCACAACGGCACGAAGATCGGCCCGACCCGCTACTACGGCCAACTTGCGTCCGAGGCCTCCGGCCGGGAGGCCGTCACCCTCGACGCGGTCGGCGAGTACGTCGAGTTCACCCTGAGCGCACCGGCCAACGCGGTCACCTTCCGCTACAGCCTGCCCGACAGCCCGGCCGGCACCGGCCGGGACGCCAGCATCGACCTGCGGGCCAACGGGACGCTGGTCAAGCCGGTCCCGGTCACCTCCCGGTACGGCTGGTTCTACGGCGGGTACCCGTTCAACAACAACCCGGGCGACACCAACCCGCACCACTTCTACGACGAGACCCGGACGATGTTCGGGACCACGTACCCCGCCGGCAGCAGGATCCGGTTGCAGGTCTCCTCGACCGCCCAGTCACCCAGCTTCACCATCGACCTGGCCGACTTCGAACTGGTCGGCGCGCCGATCGCCAAGCCCGCCGGCGTCCTCGACGTGGTCACCGACTTCGGCGCGGACCCGAGCGGGGCCACCGACTCGACGGCGAAGTTCCAGGCCGCCGTGGACGCCGGCAGGGCGCAGGGGAGAATGGTCTGGATCCCGTCCGGCACCTTCACCCTCTTCGACCACGTGGTGGTCGACGGGGTGACCCTGCGTGGCGCCGGGCCGTGGTACTCGGTGCTCGGCGGCCGGCACCCCACCGACCGCAAGCGCGCAGCCGGCATCTACGGCAAGTACGTGCCCGGCGGCGGGTACCGGGGGGAGATCCGGCCGCACGAGGCCGGCGGGCCCAGCCGCAACGTCACGCTGCGCGACTTCGCGATCATCGGCGACATCCGCGAGCGGGTGGACGAGGACCAGGTCAACGCCATCGGCGGGGCGATGAGCAACTCGGTGGTGGACAACGTCTGGATGCAGCACACCAAGGTCGGGGCCTGGATGGACGGCCCGATGGACAACTTCACCATCCGCAACAGCCGCATCCTCGACCAGACCGCCGACGGGGTGAACTTCCACTGGGGCGTCACCAACTCCACGGTGACCAACACCTTCGTCCGCAACACCGGCGACGACGCCCTGGCGATGTGGGCGGAGAACGTGGCGAACGTTCGGAACTCCTTCACCCACAACACCATCGGCGTCACCCTCCTCGCCAACCACCTGGTCAGCTACGGCGGCCGGGACATCAGCATCACCGACAACGTGACCGCCGACTCGGTGACCAACGGCGGCGGCATCCACGTCGCCAACCGCTACCCCGGCGTGCAGGGCGCCACCGGGGTGCAGGGCACCTGGACGATCGCCCGCAACACCCTGATCCGCAACGGCAACTCCGACTACAACTGGAACTTCGGGGTCGGCGCGATCTGGTTCTCCGCGCTGAACGAGGCGTTCCAGAACCCGACCATCAACATCACCGACACCGACATCCTGGACAGCTCCTACGCGGCGCTGCACTGGATCGAGGGCCAGACCCGAGGGATCAACCTCGACAACGTGCGGATCGACGGGGCCGGCACCTACGCCCTGCAGGTGCAGGCGCCCAGCCAGGTCTCCTTCACCAACGTGCGGGCCACCGGGATCGCGCAGAGCAACCCGATCCACAACTGCGTCGGCGGCGGCTTCCAGATCACCCAGGGCGCGGGCAACTCCGGCTGGTACACCCCCACCCCGTACTGCGGGCCGTGGCCGGCACCCCAGTGGGGCAACGGGCCGACCAGCCCGCCCACCGGCACCCCGACCCCTCCGCCGACGACCACCCCGCCGCCCACCACCCCGCCCCCGACCACGCCGCCGGGCGGGAACCTGGCCCAGGGCCGACCCGTCACCGCGTCTAGCGTGGCGCAGAACTACGGGGCGGGCAACGCGGTGGACGGCAACGCCGGCACCTACTGGGAGAGCGCCAACAACGCCTTCCCGCAGACGCTGACCGTCGACCTCGGCGCGGCGGTGGCCACCGACCGGATCGTGCTGAAGCTGCCACCCGGCTGGGAGCGACGCACCCAGACCCTGTCGGTGCTCGGCTCCACCGACGGCGCGTCGTACGCGACGGTGCTCGGCTCCGCCGGACACACCTTCGACCCGGCCAGCGGCAACACCGTGTCGATCAACCTGCCGGCCGGCAGCCGGCGCTTCCTTCGGCTGAGCTTCACCGGCAACACCGGGTGGCCGGCGGGCCAGGTCTCGGAGTTCGAGGTGTACGGCGGCAGCACGCCGCCGCCCACCACGCCGCCGCCCACCACCACGCCGCCGCCCACCACCACGCCGCCGCCCAGCGGGAACCTGGCGTTGGGCCGGCCGGTCAGCGAGACCAGCCACGCCGACGTCTACGGCGCCGCCAACGCGGTCGACGGCAACGCCGGCACCTACTGGGAAAGCGCCAACAACGCCTTCCCGCAGTCGCTGACCGTCGACCTGGGCACCGCCCGCCCGGTGTCCCGGGTGGTGCTGAAGCTGCCCCCGCTGACGGCCTGGCAGACCCGCACCCAGACGCTGTCGGTGCTCGGCTCGGCCGACGGTTCCTCGTACGCCACGCTCAAGCCCTCCGCCGGGTACTCGTTCAACCCGGCGACCGGGAACACCGTGACGATCACCTTCCCGGCCAGCAGCCAGCGGTACCTGCGGGTGACCGTCACCGGCAACACCGCCTGGCCGGCCGGCCAGCTCTCCGAGTTCGAGGTCCACTCCGCCTGAGGGCGCCCGTCTCCGGGCCGGTCGGCTGTCCCGCGCGACCCGGCCGGCCCGGCAGCCCCACCCGCCGCGGCACCCCCCGCCCGTCGGCGGCACCACCACCCCCGAGAGAAGGTGCACCTCCGCCATGCCAGAAAACCGCACGAGACGACGTACCCCCGGCCG
>NZ_JAMOKF010000529.1 GCF_023656545.1 Micromonospora phytophila
TGCTCTGCTCGGCGGCGGCGGCGCGGCACGCCGACCCGCTGCCGCCCGGCGCCTCCCTGCTCGACCTGGGCCTGCACCGGCTGCGCGGCTTCGACGACCGGGAACGGCTCTTCCAACTGGTCGCCCCCGGCCTGGAGCGGCAGTTCCCGCGGCCGCGTACCGCCGACGCGATCCCGCACAACCTGCCCACCCAGGTCACCTCGTTCGTCGGCCGGCAGGTGGAGCGCGCCGAGCTGAAGCGGCTGGTGGAGGGGCACCGGCTGGTCACCGTGCTGGGCGCGGGCGGCGCCGGCAAGACCCGGCTCGCCGTGGAACTCGCCGCCGACCTGGTCGAGTGCCATCCGGACGGGGTCTGGTTCGTCGACATCGCCACGGTCACCGATCCCGGTCTGGTCGCGTTCGCGATCGCCGCCGTGCTCGGCCTGCGTCCCGAGCCGGGCCGCCCGGTGGTCGACACCCTGGTGGAGTACGCGGCCGCGCGTCGGATGCTGGTCGTCCTGGACACCTGCGACGCCCAGCCGGCCGCCTCGGCCGAGGTCATCTCCCGGCTGCTCGCCGGCGGGGTGGGCGTCCGGGTGCTCGCCACCAGCCGGGAGTCGTTCGGCCTGCCCGGTGAGGTGGTGTGGCGGATCCCGCCGCTGTCGGTGGACCCGCCGGTGGACGGGGCGGAGAGCGACGCGGTGGCGTTGCTGCTGGACCGGACGGCGGCGGCCCGGGGCGGCCGGCAGCCGGACCCGGCCGAGTCGGCCGACCTGCGCCGGGTGGTCCGCCGGCTGGACGGCCTGCCGCTCGCCATCGAACTGGCCGCCGCCCGGCTGCGGGTGCTCTCGGTCGGGCAGCTCGCCGAGCGCCTCGACGACGTGCTGGGCACCCTGGACGCCGGCCGGGAGGACCCGGAGCCGCCCCCGGTGGAGCGGGCCTGGTCGGGCAACCAGCAGGACACGGTGGACCTGGTCGCCGCGGCCGTGGGCATCGCGCCGCCCACCCCGGCCACCCGCGCCGTGCAGCGTTCCGCCACCGAGCGGCACCTCACCATGCAGGCGACGGTCACCTGGTCGTACCGGACGTTGGGGCCGCGCGCCGCCCGGCTGCTGCGCTGGCTGGCGGTCTTCGCCGGCCCGGTGGACCTGCCGACGGTGGAGTGGCTGCTCGGCGACGACCCGCTCGACCCGCTCAGCGTGCTGGTCGACAAGTCGATGGTGCTCGCCGAGCCGCACGCCTCGGGGTGCACCTACCGGATGCTCGACCCGATCCGCGCGTACGCGGCCCGCCGGCTGGTGGAGGCGGGGGAGGAGCAGGCCGCCCGGGACCGGCACGTGGCCTGGTCGACGCACGCGCTCCAGCGGGCCCACCTCGGCCCGGACGGGCGACCGGTTACCCTCTCGCTCTACGCCCTGGATCCGCTCGCCGGTGAGCTGCGTGCCGCGCTGCGCTGGTGCGCCACCGGCGGCAGCGCCCGGGCCGGGCTGCGGCTGGCCGGTGGCCTGGACCAGTGGTGGCGGGAGCGGGGCCTGCCCAGGGAGGGGCGGCTCTGGCTGTTCCGGCTGTACGGGCGGATCGCCGAGACGGGGGAGCGGATCCCGGAGGCGGAGCTGGCGGCGGCGTACCACATGCACTCGCTGCACGCCGGCGCGGACGGCGAGTTCGCCGAGGAGCTGCGCTTCTCCCAGCGGGCGGAGGCGGCGGCGCGGCAGGCCGGCGACGCGGGACTGCTGGCCCGGGTGCTCGCCGGCCGGGCGGCCCCCCTGGTCGACATGGGACAGTTCGCCGAGGCCGAGCGGGTCTGCCGGGAGGTCATCGACTGGGCGCACAGCCAGGAGGTGATGGGCGACGCGCTCTTCGCGGTGTTCAGCCTGGCCGAGCTGCTCTGGCGGCGGGGCGGGCTGGACGAGGCGGCGGAGCTGCTCGGCGCGGTCCGCCCGGTGGAGGCGGCCCGCCCGGTGGAGCGGGGGCGACGCTCGGTCGACATGCTGCTCGGGATGGTCGCGTTGGCCCGGGGCGACCTGGTCGCCGCGCACGAGCACCTGCAGGTGGCGCTCCGGTCCCGGATGAGTCACGGCTTCCACGGCCGGGCCTGCGACACGCTCAACGCGGTCGCGGTGCGCTGCGCGGTCGGGGGTGACGGGTCGACCGCCGCCCGGCTCTTCGGCGCGGCGCAGGCGACCCGGGCGAGCATGCGTTCCACGCCGGGGATCTACGGGGCGTACTGGGCGGAGCGGCAGGCGGAGCTGCGCCGGGCGTTGGGCGACGCGGCGTTCGACGACGCGTACGGCGAGGGGGCCGAGCTGGGGTTGGAGGAGGCGGCGGCGCTGGCACTCGGCGTCGAGCACCCCGACCTGGCCGCCGACTCCACGAGATTCAGCACGGCCGCGGCGACCGCGCCCCGGCAGGGCGGACCGGAGCCGGAACGACGCGCCGCCGGTCACAGCGAACGCGCCTGAGCACGTCGGGCCGGGGACCGGGCGCGGGCCGGGTGGACGCGC
>NZ_JAMOKF010000530.1 GCF_023656545.1 Micromonospora phytophila
AGTCGTCCTCGCCGTGGAGCCGCCGGCGCACCGAGAGCAGCTCGGCCTCGGGGCGCCCGGCCACCAGGCGCTCGCACGAGTCCAGCACCTCGCGGACGTGCGCCGCCTCGGCGGCCACCACGGCCACCGCTATCTCAGCCCGACCGTGCAGGTCGAGCGCCCCCACCTCGGCGGCCGAGACCTCGAAGCGGCGCAGCGCCGCCACGATCGGCCGTACATATGATCTCTTGGCCTTGAGCGACCGGGAGTCGCCAGGCAGCAGCAGGTCGAAGACCGCGGTTCCGGTGAACATCGCCCCGGACATTACGGTCACCCCCTGACGTGATCAAGGGGTTTACGCCTTTCGGCGTAAACCCCTTGATCAGCGTGTCACCGCAGGATCAGCCGCGCGGCTTCTCCCGCATCTCGAAGGTCTCGATGATGTCGCCGGCCTGGACGTTGTTGAAACCGCCCAGCGTCAGACCACACTCGAAGCCCTCGCGGACCTCCGTGGCGTCGTCCTTGAACCGCTTGAGGGAGCTGATGGTGAGGTTGTCCGCCACCACCGCCCCGTCGCGCAGCAGACGGGCCTTCGCGTTGCGCCGGATGACACCCGACCGGACGATGCAGCCGGAGATGTTGCCGATCTTGGACGAGCGGAAGACGTCGCGGATCTCCGCGCTGCCCAGCTCGACCTCCTCGTACTCCGGCTTGAGCAGCCCCTTGAGCGCGGCGTCGATCTCCTCGATGGCCTGGTAGATGACGGTGTAGTACCGGATCTCCACGCCCTCGCGGTCGGCGATCTCGCGGACCTTGTTGGCGGCCCGCACGTTGAAGCCGATGATCGTGACCGCCTCGGACGAGGCGCTCGCGAGCATGACGTCGCTCTCGGTGATCGCACCCACGCCCCGGTGGATGATCCTGAGCTGGACCTCCTCCGGGATGTCGAGGTTGAACAGCGCGTCCTCGAGGGCCTCCACGGAACCGGAGACGTCGCCCTTGAGCACCAGGTTGAGCGAGGTCTTCTCGCCCTCCTTGAGCTGCTCCATGAGCGTCTCGAGAGTGGCCCGGCCGCGCGAGTTGGCGAAGGACGCCGCCCGCCGCCGTGCCTGCCGCTGCTCGGCGATCTGCCGCACCGTACGGTCGTCCGCTGCGGCGAGGAAGGTGTCGCCCGCGCCGGGCGGCGCGGTGAGACCGAGCACCATGACCGGACGGGCGGGGCCCGCCTCGGCGACCTGGTTGCCGTTCTCGTCGAGCATCGCCCGGACCCGGCCGTGCGCCCCACCGGCGACGATCGAGTCGCCCGCCCGCAGGGTGCCCTTCTGCACCAGCACCGTCGCCACCGCGCCGCGACCCTTGTCCAGGTGCGCCTCGATGGCCACACCCTGCGCCGGCCCGTCGATCGGAGCGGTCAGCTCCAGCGACGCGTCGGCGGTCAGCAGGACCGCCTCGAGCAGCTCGTCGATGCCGATGCCCGGCTTGGCGGCCACGTTGACGAACATGGTGTCGCCGCCGTACTCCTCGGCGACCAGCCCGTACTCGGTCAGCTGCTGGCGGACCTTGTCCGGGTTGGCATCCGGCTTGTCGACCTTGTTGACCGCCACCACGATCGGCACCTCGGCCGCCTTGGCGTGGTTCAACGCCTCGATGGTCTGCGGCATCACGCCGTCGTCGGCCGCGACCACCAGCACCACGATGTCCGTCACCTGGGCACCACGGGCACGCATGGCGGTGAACGCCTCGTGACCCGGGGTGTCGATGAAGGTCACCGCCCGGTCCTCGCCCTCGTGCGGGACGTGGACCTGGTAGGCGCCGATGTGCTGGGTGATGCCACCCGCCTCACCGGCCACGACGTTCGCCTTGCGGATCGCGTCGAGGAGCTTGGTCTTACCGTGGTCGACGTGACCCATGACGGTCACGACCGGCGCACGGCTGACCAGGCGCTCGGCACTGACCTCCGCGTCGAGGTCGATGTTGAACTGCGCGAGCAGCTCGCGGTCCTCGTCCTCCGGGCTGACGATCTGCACGTCGAAGCCGAGGTGCTCACCCAGCAGCAGCAGGGTCTCGTCAGAGCAGGACTGGGTCGCGGTGACCATCTCGCCCAGGTTGAACATCTCCTGGACCAGCGAACCCGGGTTGGCGTTGATCTTGTCGGCGAAGTCCGACAGCGAGGCGCCACGGGAAAGCCGGACGACCTGACCCTGACCCCGGGGAGCACCCGAGCTCATGGTCGGAGCCGACAGGTTGTCGAACTCCTGTCTGCGCTGCTTCTTGGACTTGCGACCGCGCGTCGGCCGGCCACCCGGACGCCCGAAGGCACCCGCGGCGCCGCCGCCACGGCCACGACCGCCACCACCCGGACGACCACCGCCGCCGGCCGGAGCACCCGGACGGAAACCGCCGCCCGGAGCACCGCCGCCGGCACCGGGGCCACCGCGGAAGCCACCGCCACCGCCGCCGCCACCGGGACCGCCACGGAAGCCACCGCCA
>NZ_JAMOKF010000531.1 GCF_023656545.1 Micromonospora phytophila
CCTGGCCGGCGCGCCCCGCCTGATGGCGGTGCTCGCCGAGATCCTCGATCCGGGCAACGCCGGCACCGTGCTGCGCACCGCCGACGCCGCCGGCGCGGGTGCGGTCGTCTTCGCCGGCGACGCCGTCGACCCGTACAACGGCAAGTGCGTGCGGGCCTCGGCCGGCAGCCTCTTCCACGTCGACGTGGTCCGCGCCCCCGACCCGCTCGACGTGGTCGCCGCGCTGCGCGCCGCCGGCCTGACCGTGCTGGCCACCACCGGGTACGGCGACAGCGACCTGGACGACCTCGCCGACTCCGGTCGCCTCGCCGCCCCCACCGCGTGGCTCTTCGGCTCCGAGGCGCACGGCCTGCCCGAGCAGCTCACCGAGGCGGCCGACGCCCGGGTCCGGGTGCCGCTGCACGGGCGCGCCGAGAGCCTCAACCTGGCTGCGGCCGCCGCCGTCTGCCTGTACGCTTCAGCGAGAGCACAGCGCTGACCGGGCACCGGTCGCGCAGGACAGACAGCAGGGGAGAGCGTCGGCCCATGAACGCGCCACGGCGTTCGTTTAGCCAGCCCGCCGGTGTCGGCGGGCGGCGGGCCTGACCTGCTTTCCGCGTAACTCCCACCGGCGGGCTGCGGCACAGCCGCGCGTCCGTAGACTCGCTTCGCCGCCCCGTGAGGGCTGGCGCCGCCGTGAGGGAGTGCCCGTACGCCATGAGCTATCGCAACGATCCGTACGACCCGAAGCAGGTCGCCCTGCTCGACCCGGCCGCCCTGGCCGAGGCCGTCGCCGACGCCGAGAAGGCGTTCGCCGCCGCCGCCGACCCGGACGCGCTGACCGCGCTGCGCCCCGCGCACCTCGGTGACCGGTCCCCGGTCTCGCTGGCCCGCCGGGAGATCGGCGCGCTGCCGCCGGCCGCGAAGTCCGACGCCGGTAAGCGGGTCAACGAGGCCCGCCGGGCCATCGAGACCGCGTACGCCGAGCGTTCCGAGGTCCTGGAGCGGGAGCAGGCCGAGCGGGTGCTCGTCGAGGAGCGCGTCGACGTGACGCTGCCCTACGACCGGCGTCCGCGCGGCGCCCGGCACCCGCTGGCGACCCTGATGGAGACGATCAGCGACCTCTTCGTCGGCATGGGCTACGAGGTGGCCGAGGGGCCCGAGGTCGAGCTGGAGTGGACCAACTTCGACGCCCTGAACATCCCCGCCGACCACCCGGCCCGCGGCCTGATGGACACCTTCCACATCGCACCGCCGGACGGCGCGGGAGGTTCCGGCCTCGTCCTGCGCACGCACACCTCGCCGGTGCAGGCGCGCACGATGCTCACCCGCAAGCCGCCGATCTACGTGATCGTGCCCGGCCGGGTCTACCGCACCGACGAGCTGGACGCCACCCACGCGCCGGTCTTCCACCAGGTCGAGGGCCTGGTGGTGGACAAGGGCATCACCATGGCGCACCTGCGCGGCACCCTGGACCACTTCGCCCGGGCGATGTTCGGCGAGGGCGCGAAGACCCGCTTCCGGCCGCACTACTTCCCGTTCACCGAGCCGTCGGCGGAGTTCGACGTCTGGTTCCCGGAGCACCGGGACGGGCCGCGGTGGGTCGAGTGGGGCGGCTGCGGCATGGTCAACCCGCGGGTGCTGCGCGCCTGCGGCATCGACCCGGAGGTCTACTCCGGATTCGCCTTCGGCATGGGCATCGACCGGACGGTGATGTTCCGGCACGGGGTCAGCGACATGCGGGACATGGCCGAGGGCGACGTGCGGTTCACCCGCGCGTTCGGGGCCGGGGCGTAGGCGATGCGGGTACGTACAACGGAGACGGTGGTCTGAGTCATGCGAGTTTCTGTCAGTTGGCTGCGGGAGTACGTCGACCTCCCCGCCGACCTGCCCACCGGCGACCTGGAGCAGGCCCTGGTCGACCTCGGCATCGAGGTCGAGTCCGTCGTGGACCTGCGCGAGACCGTCACCGGTCAGCTGGTCGTCGGCGAGGTCCGCGAGATCGAGGAGCTGACCGGCTTCAAGAAGCCGATCCGGTTCTGCCGGGTCGACGTCGGCGACGCCAACGGCACCGGCGAACCGCAGGAGATCGTCTGCGGGGCGCGCAACTTCGCCCCCGGCGACCGGGTCGTGGTGATCCTCCCCGGCGGCGTGCTCCCCGGCGGCTTCACCATCGGCGCGCGCAAGACCTACGGCCGCAACTCCAACGGCATGATCTGCTCGGCCAAGGAACTGGGTCTCGGCGACGACCACTCGGGCATCATCGTGCTGCCCGCCGACAGCCCGGCCAAGCCGGGCGACGACGCGCGGCCCGTCGTCGGGCTCGACGACGTCGTGGTCGAGCTGGAGATCACCCCGGACCGGGGGTACGCGCTGAGCGTGCGCGGCCTGGCCCGGGAGCTGTCGCACGCCCTCGGCGTGCCGTTCCGCGACCCGGGCCTGACGCCCGCGCCGGGCGGCACCGAGGCGCCGGCGTACCCGG
>NZ_JAMOKF010000532.1 GCF_023656545.1 Micromonospora phytophila
AGGTAGCGACGGTAGGGGATGCGAGAAATCCTCGATGCCCCCGAACGGCCGAGCCTGTCGAAGATCCGCGTCTTTCCCTGTCAGCATGCGCGGACCGACAGTCTCGGTCGCGTCGAGGTCGCCGACCTGGACGAGCTGCCGGGGGCGGCGGACGCCGACGCCGCGCCCGACGAGGCGCTGGCCGAGCTCCAGGAGCGCTTCCTGGCCAGCGAGTGGGCGGACCGGGTGCCGGTGGAGGTGGAGGTGCCGTTCGCCACCGTGCTCGCAGGGACGGTGGTCCGGGGCCGGATGGACGCGGTCTTCGCCCGCCCCGGTGGGCGCTTCGACGTGGTCGACTGGAAGACCGGTCGGCAGCCCACCGGCGTCGCCGCCGAGGTCGCGGCGGTGCAGCTGGCGGTCTACCGGCTGGCCTGGGCGGAGCTGGCCGGGGTGCCGGTGGAGCGGGTCGGCGCCGCGTTCCACTACGTGCGGGACGGGGTCACGGTGCGCCCGGCGGACCTGCTCGACGCCGACGGGTTGACCGCGCTGATCGCCTCGGTTCCGGAATTTCCGGCCGACGGTGGTCATTCCTGAGATCCGTGGTAGATTGGACGCGTTGCAGTTATGGTTCCCAGAGACTCTGTGTGCGCCTGGTGGATTATGGCCCCAGGCGCTCTTTGTTGTGTCCGGAGTTCTCCGGGCGGGGCGACCAGAAGCGACAAGCGAGCCACGCAGTTCCGCGTGGGGCGCTCCTCTTCGAGCCCGCAACAGGTGCGGGTTCGACGTTCCGTCAAGGAGACGAAACAAACATGGCTATTGGCACCGTCAAGTGGTTCAACGCTGACAAGGGCTTCGGCTTCATCACCCCGGACGGCGGCGGCGCGGACGTCTTCGCCCACTTCTCGGCCATCCAGTCCTCCGGCTACCGGAGCCTGGACGAGAACCAGCGGGTCGAGTTCGAGGTGACCCAGGGCCAGAAGGGCCCGCAGGCGGAGAACATCCGCCCGCTCTGATCCTCGGATCGTCTCGTAACACCCACTGCGCCCTCCGGGTGCGGTGACGGGACCGGCCCGCCCCGCCGTCGACCTGCGTACGCAGGCGGCGGCTCGGCGGCGGGCCGGACCCCGTACCCTTCGGTTCGTGCTTGTGAGTCCCGGTGGACGAGTCCACCGGCGACAGCGCCGACATCCGGCGCCCTCCCTCGACACGTGCCGCGTCGAGGAAGGCTTCCGCATGACCACTGTCATTCCGTCATTCGCCCATACCGGGCTGGCCCCCGAGCTCCTCGCCGAGCTGGCCGCCCAGGGCATCACCGAGCCGTTCCCGATCCAGTCGGCCACCCTGCCGGACTCGCTGGCCGGCCGGGACGTGCTCGGCCGGGGCCGCACCGGCTCCGGCAAGACGCTCGCCTTCGGGCTCCCCACGCTGTCCCGCACCGCCGGCCGTCGGGCCCGGCCGGGCCGTCCGCTGGCCCTGGTGCTGGTGCCGACCCGGGAGCTGGCCCAGCAGGTCACCACCGCCCTCGACCCGTACGCACGGGCCCTCGGGCTGCGCTGCGCCACCGTGGTGGGCGGCCTCTCCCTGCAACGCCAGGCCGACGCGCTGCGCGCCGGTGCCGAGCTGGTCGTGGCCACCCCCGGGCGGCTGCACGACCTGATCAACCGTGGTGACGCCCGGCTCGACCAGGTCGCCATCACCGTGCTCGACGAGGCCGACCAGATGGCCGACATGGGCTTCCTGCCGCAGGTGACCAAGCTGCTGGAGCAGGTCGCGCCCAACGGGCAGCGGATGCTCTTCTCGGCCACCCTCGACGGCGGCGTGGACAAGCTGGTCCGTCGCTTCCTGAGCAGCCCGGTCACCCACTCGGTGGACCCGGGCACCGCCACGGTGACCGCGATGACCCACCACGTGCTGCACGTCGACGCGGTGGACAAGCCCACCGCGCTGACCTGGATCGCCGCCCGCGAGGGCCGCACCATCCTGTTCATGGGCACCAAGCACCGCGCCGACCGGCTGGCCCGCCAGCTGCTCTCCAAGGGCGTACGCGCCGCCGCGCTGCACGGTGGCAAGTCGCAGCCGCAGCGCACCCGGATCCTGGAGCAGTTCCGCACCGGCCAGGTCACCGCCCTGGTGGCGACCGACGTGGCGGCCCGGGGCATCCACGTGGACGGCCTCGACATGGTGGTCAACGTGGACCCGCCGGCCGAGGCGAAGGACTACCTGCACCGTGGTGGGCGTACCGCCCGGGCGGGGGAGTCCGGCACGGTCGTCACCCTCGTCCTGCCGGAGCAGCGCCGGGACGTGTCCCGGCTGATGGCGACCGCCGGCATCCGCCCCGAGTCCGCTCAGGTGCGTCCCGGCGACGCGGCGCTGACCCGGGTGACCGGTGCGCGGGAGCCCTCCGGCACGCCGGTGACGATCGCCGCGCCCGCCCCGGCGGCCGCG
>NZ_JAMOKF010000059.1 GCF_023656545.1 Micromonospora phytophila
GCGATCAGGTCGGCGGCGGCGTAGTTGCGGTCGGCCAGCAGCAGCATCCCGGGTCGCAGGCTGCGGGCGAGCTGGCGGGCTTGGTCGAGTTCACCGGTGGCGGCCGGGTCGAACACGGCGTCGATCAGCGAGCGGGTGCCGCAGGACAGCAGCGCGCTCAACCGCAGCTGCGGGTAGCCGGAACCGCCGTGGTTGCCTCGTTGTTTGCGGTAACGGCCGGTGTTGGCGGGCGAGTCCGCGACTGTCAGCAGGGTGCCGTCGATCGCCGCCACCAGCAGGCCCCGCCAGCGCACCTGCGTGGCGCTCGTGGCGGCCGGGCCGCGCAGCAGCTCGAACAACGCCTGCACCGGTTGCGGACCGAGCCGTTGCCGGGCCTGGCGCAGTGCGCTGCCGGTGGGCGACACCAGCGGCAGGCCGGCCAGGCCGCTGGTCAGTTTCCGCCACACCTGCTGGTATCCCAGCTCGGCGAACAGGCATCCCGCGAGCAGCAGATACACCACGACGCGGGCCGGCAGTAGCCGGACCCGCGACTGCGTACGCCTGGTCGCGGCCAGGACATCATCGACCATCTCGAACGGCACCAGACGAGTCAGCTCGCCCAGATGACCCGGCGCGAATACGCCCGCCGCTACCGTCACCGTCCGAGTTATGGCAATCTGATCAGCCAGCGGAGCTCCAGGTTCACAGGGCGTCTTAGAGTGACCACCCTCTATACCGGAGCTCCGCTGTTTTACGTCTCAAGACACGCCTTGACACCACACCCAACCGCCTAACTGAACGGCGTTGCGTCTAGAGGCGGCAGGATCGGCACCGTCGAGGCCTATGAGCATCTCTAGAATCAGCAGAGGGTCAGCAAGCGATGCGCCATCCGACCGATGGCGATGACGCTGGACAGCGCGATCCATGCAAGGGATCAGATTGGACAGCGCTCGCAAACACGCACCGATGCGGCCGATCAGTATCCCCCCGACGAGGGTCGAGTGCCTGTGGCGTAGGGAGGGTCGCTACTGGAGTGCCTTGCCGGAGCTGGCTTTGCCTTGGGCTGCCAGTTGCTCGCGTTCCTCGGGTGTCATCTCTTCGTAGTGGGCCCAGAACGCCTGGAAGGGCTTGGTCAGTTCGGCGGCGTAGGTGTCGGCTGCGACGGCGTCGCGGAGGCTGATTTCTGCGTTGAGGACGGCTGTGGCCATTTCCCGCAGTAGTTCGTTGGGTCCGTCGGCGAGGCGGGTGAGGGCGTCGCGGAGGGCTTGGCTGCGGTGGTGGTCGCCGGCGGCGACGTCGTCGAGGTCGCTCATGGCTAGGCGGGTAATCCGGCGAGGGGGTGGTCGTAGCGGCTGCCGGTTGGCATTGAGGGTAGTGCGACGGCGTCGAGGTTGCTGAGTTCGCGGACGAGCATGGCACGGAAGGTGTTGACGACCGCGGAGAGCTTCTGGCAGAGGTTGGTGGCGGCGCCCCAGAGCCGGAGCATGTTGGCGACCTCCGCGGCGGCGAGCCCGTAACCGACGAGGGCACCAGCACCGGTGTAAGAGGTGGCCGTTCCGGCAGCGATGCTGATGCCGGCGATGATGGCGGAATCGAGCAGGGCTTTGATGGTGCCGCCCAGGGCTTCCCCGGTGGCCCACACGGCGTCGGCCATTTCCTTGTATCCCTGACCGATGGCGTCCAAGGGGCCACGCAGGTCGGAGACGGCGTTGGCGCTGGTAGTGAAGTAGCGGAACGCGGACTCGCCGGCGGTGCCCTGCCATTGACCGCGGAGGGTGGTGGCCCCGGACTGGAGGTTGTATGCCATGTCGTGCAGCGCGCCGCCGGTGTTGCCGATGACGGGTGCCATGGCGGCGAGGGCCTTCCAGTCGCCGGTAGCGCGTTTCTGGATTTCGCCGATGGGGTCGAAGCCGAACACGATGTCGAAGGCGGTGTTGGCCCACGACGATGGGCTCACGTAGTCCATGAACGCCAGCGAGTTCGTTGGGTTGTCTGGCTCGCCGGGCGGCTTCAGGTACCACGTGATGTCGCGGGCGTCGACGAAGTTGGCCGGGCTGCAGGGGTTGTCGGCGATTTCCAGTTCCAACTGTGTGATGCACCGGTCGGCTGCGGCCGGGAGAGTGCGGTCGATGGACGCGGCAGCGGTCAGGTCGGTGGTGCGGTAGTAGATGGCAGCGGCGGTGAGTTCGGGGGCGGAAGCTTCCAGCAGGCCGGTCAGGCGTTTGAGCGTGGCCTCGATGACGTTGACGGCATGCTCGTGGCTCGCCTTGGCGACGTTGTACGCCTCTCCGCCGGTGCCCGCCTCGGCGTACCGGTGGAAGTAGTCACGGATCTCGCCGACGTCTCCGGCCGCCCGGTGGACCTGCCGCGCGAAGCCAGCCAGAGCCGCGGGCTCCACGACGAGGGTCACTGTGCCACCTGGGACACGATGACGGTGCCAGCCAAGCCCACCACGGCAAGCACAACTGCGCCGATGAGCAGGTACCGAGCGAAAGGCTGCCGCCGTACGGCGTAGGTGCTCACACCGAGCACCCCGCCGACGATGGACACCGACATGGGCACGAGTGCAGCGGGTTCGGCATCGCCGGTCAGGATCAGCCAGCCCGACACCACCCCAAAGAAGATCGCGACGTTCGCGATCGAGGTACGTAGGTTCCGGAAGGCCGAGTGTTGCAGGCGGCCCACCGCCTCGCTGTACTCCTCAACCGCCCTCGCGCGTTCCTCCTCGGACACCGGCCGCCGCTTCAACCGGCCACCACTCCGCACTCTGCGACTCATGCCGGCGAAGATACCAACGACGGTCATGAGATCGCTGCCCTGCGTAATGTTCGATCATTGACAGCAACGGCGACAGCAACCGCAGCGAACGAGGGCAGACCGGCCAGCGCGGAGATGGACGCCTTTCCGAGCCGACAACCGTTCCCAGACGGGCACGGACCTGCTGCACAGAAACTGTAAGCGAGGCGTCAGCCGGCCGACGGCCTGTTCGGGGCAGTAAGGCGTCGGGGATCCTGGTCAGGTGGACAACCAGAATCTCGACGAGCGATTCGGGCCGGGCGCGACATACAAGCACTTGCACTGATCCGCGAGCAGTTCGGCTGGAGCCTGACAGAGGCGATTGACATGCTCAGTGAGCATCACGCGCGGTTGAGAGCCGAGCAGCCAAACGAGCAGCCAAACCAGCGGTCGTTGGCGGACGATGATGGACCGGGACGCCCGGTGGGGCATGAGGACCAGGCGGTGAACCAGCGCCGGGCAGCCGACTCGTAATGCGCGAGTCAGTCGTCCACGTCGTACTCGGATTCGTCGACGAGGCCTGTCAGGAAGGTCTCGAAGTCAGGGGCGAGGACCGTGATCTGGTAGTTCCACTCCTGGTCGACGTGTACGACGGCCGGCTCGCCAGGTGAGCGGTAGTCGAGGGCGACCAGGTCGTGACCCGCCCGACGCCCACACCAACCGCCTAACTGAACGGCGTTGCCACTAACCCACCACCACACAGGACGAGTTCTTCGCGGGCGGCCAGCCGGCCGCCCGCGAACAGACCCGCACCGCCTCTGCCCGCCGCCCACACCGAGGAGCCGGCCCTGGACGCTAAACCGCCCCGACCGCGCCGCCCCAGACAAGCCTTGGCAGTAGCAGCTCGAGCCCGGGAGGTATAGCGCCACGCTGGTGATTTTTGGCACAACATTGGCGGGCTTGCCCACGTAGCTCCTATGTGGAACGTTTATAGGCGGCACGCGATTGGGTCGTGAACTACGCCCGACCACGCTTACCGGTTTGATTCAGGCGATTGCACGGTCGACTACTTTAGTCCGGGGGGACTGTACAGATGCCATGTGTGATGTCTCCATGTTCCGGCCGGCGCGAGCCGGCGACTTCGCTTGACGTGCGACAGGTCCGGAATGGAGTCTGTGATGTCTGAGCTCAGGCTGCACTGGTGCTCGCCGCTCGACAGCGGACAGCAGAAAGCGACCGACAAGTATCAGGCCGGAGAGCTCGATTTCGACGGCATCGTCGACTTTGCGCGGGAGGCCGACGAGCTTGGCGTGGACTCGCTGCTCATGGGCATCAGCTACCACATGCCCGATCCGCTACCCATGATCGGCGCCCTCGTCCGGGAGACGAGCCGGGTGAAGTTCATCCTCGCCTACCGTCCCGGACTGCTCTCCCCGACCCTGTTCGCGCAGGTGGTGAACACGGTCTCCTGGATGTCCGACGGCCGCATCTCGCTCAACCTGGTGGCGGGCATCTCGCCGGCCGAGCAGGCGTTCTATGGTGACTTCCTCGCCCACGACGCTCGCTACGCCCGTTCGAACGAGTTTCTCGACGTCCTGCACCGGTTCTGGCGTGGGGAGACGCCGGTGACCTACCACGGCGAGCACTACCGCATCGAGGAGGCCGAGCTCGGCCTCGGCTACAAGGGCGGGGGGCGGCCCGAAATCTACATCTCCGGCGCCTCTGGTGTCGCACAACAGACCGCCATCAACTTCGGCGACTGCTGGCTCCGGTACGGCGACACGCCGGAGGGCATCGCCGAGGTAACGGGCCCGCTGCTGGACAAGGGGTGTCGGGTCGGAATCCGCATGCATGTCCTGGCCCGGTCCACCCGCGCGGAGGCACTCGCCGCTCTGGACGAGATGATGGTGGACCCGGACGAGAAGCATCGGGCCTGGGTGACGGACTTCGTGGCCGCATCGGACTCCGAGGCGGTGAAGAACTCCTTCCGTCTGGCCGCGTCCGCCAGCGACGACTGGCTCTCGCCGTACCTGTGGTCCGGGGCGGTGGCGTACCGCGGTGGGCCGGCGCTCTGCGTGGTCGGCAGCTACCAGGAGGTGGCTGACTACCTGTACGCCTACAAGGCGGCCGGGGTCAGTCAGTTCATTTTCTCCGGCTGGCCCACGCGGGACGAGATGAGGATCTTCTACACGAACGTGGCTCCGTTGATCCGGGCTCGTGAGCGGGAGACCATTTCCGGTTCCACCAGTGCCGCGATCTCCGCGGAATCGTGAACGCGGCCAGCGCGAAGATCCGCAGGCTGTTCGCTCTCGGTGTCCTCCTCGGCCTCGTCGCCGAGCAGGTCGTGCTGTTCAGCGTGCCGCTGCTGATCTTCCAGGACACCGCCTCCGTCTCCACGCTCGGCTTCGCCTTCGCCCTGGAGTGGCTGCCCAGCCTCATCGCCTATCCCTTCGCCGGACTGCTCGCCGATCGGGATGGTGGCGCCCGGCTCTTCTCCCTGGCGACAGGCGGCCGGGCCCTCGTGCTGGCCGGTGCGACGGCGATCTGCCTGACGCAGCCAGACTGGACGACGCCGACGCTGATGGCCAGTGGAGCGCTGCTGTCGCTGATGATGGCGCCGGTGCGGATGGCGATCGAGAAGGTGGTTCCCCGGATCGCGGTCGGTGACGACCTGCCCCGGACCCAGGCGCTCGTTCAGAACATGGAGCTGCTCGCCATGGCGCTGGGGCCGGCTCTGGCGGTGGCCGCCGCGACCGTGCTCGGCAAGACGTGGCTGCTCGGAATCGCGTCGACGGTGTTCGCGGTGGCTGCGCTGTGCTGGCTGGCCGTACCCCGCGGCGGTGGCTCACTGGGCCGCGGCAGCGTCCGCGGCAACCTCGCCGACATCGGACTGGGCTGGCGGCTGCTCATCGGCAACCGGCCCGTCATTCTGCTCGCCATGCTGAACTTTGCCATCAACCTGGTGTTCGCGACCGCGTTGAGTGCGAACGCAGCGCTGGTGACCGGCGTCTTCGACGCGCCCGAGTCGTCGTTCGCGCTGCTCAACACCTGCGTAGGCCTCACCGGGCTGGTGAACCTCCTGATCGTGCCGCGGCTCCTGCGGCGGTTCGAGATCCGGGCCATCGGTGTCTTCGGGTTCGTGCTGCTCGGGCTCGCGCTGCTGGTGCTCGGCCTGGCGCCGTCGCTCCTCGTCTACGGGCCTGCCTTCGTCCTCGCCTTCGCCGGCGTCGCCTTCTTCAACGTGTACAACCGTACGCAGCGGGTCCGGGTGATCGCCCGTGAGCACCTGGGCAAGGTGATGGGCCCGTTCTACCTGCTCAACCTGCTGTCCTACCCGATCGCCGGTCTGCTGATGGGCGCTGCCGGGGACGCCCTCGGGCCGCAGCGGATGGTCGCCGGTCTCGCCATTGGCCTGGCCGTGCTCGGGAGCTTCCTGCTGCCATTGGTCATCGTAAGTTTCCAGCGAGCACTGGCCGAGTCCGAACCTGTTTCCGTGGGAGCTGTCACGTGAATACTCCGCTCCGGTGTGTGGTGACCACTGTCGAATCAGATGCCCACGCGTGGAACCTGATCTACCTTCAGTTGCTGCTCGAGGAACGCGGCTCCATCGTCCGCAACCTGGGCACCTGCACGCCTGTCGACCTGGTCGTCGCGGCGCTCGTCGAGGAGCGGCCGGACCTGCTCGTGGTGTCGAGTGTCAACGGGCACGGGCACCACGGCGTCCGGATCTTGCTCAGGGCGCTGGCGGCGCGGGGGATCGACGTGCCCTGTGTCGCCGGTGGCAAGCTCACCGTCTCCGAGGCCGATGACCCCTGGGTCCGACGTGACCTGATCCAGCGCGGGTGCGCCGAGGTCTTCGTGGGCCCGACGGCGATCGACCGGTTCCAGGCATTCCTTGACGCTCGGTGGCGCACCGGCGTCGACACCGCACGGCCCAGCGTGCCCGCCCTGCCGGGTCGGCAGACGGGTGCGCTCGATCAAACGGGGGTTGTCTCGTGCACATCGTGATTGTCAACAGGTGGCCGCGATTCTCCGACGGCATCAGGTGGGACAACGAGCTCACCCGGTACGAGGAGTTCATCGACCACGAGCAGCACCGGGTGAGTTACGTCGTCGACCCGCTCGGGGCCGCCGGCGTCCTCGCCGCCCCGACGACGATCGCCCGGATCGAGCACGTCAACGACGTCAACGACTTCGGCGAGCTGCTCGGCGCGGTCACTTCGATCATCGAGCACGTGGGCCCGGTCGACCACCTCATCGCCCTGTCCGAGTTCACGTTGGAGATCGCCGCGCGGGTGCGGGCCGAGCTCGGCATTCCCGGGCCGGGCGTGGCCGAGGTGGCCGTCTACCGGAACAAGGTCCGGATGAAGGAGATCCTCGCCGCCGCGGGAGTCCGGGTACCACGATTCGCGCCGTGCGAGGACGTACCCCGATCGCTGGCCTTCGCCCAGGAGTGCGGTTACCCGGCGATCCTGAAGACGGTCGACGGCGCCGCCAGCATCGGCGTGCACCAGGTGCCCGACGCCGGCGTGCTCGAAGAGCTACTGAACAGCGTCGACCTCACGCGTCACGAGATCGAGGAGTTCGTCACGGGGGACATCTACCACGTGGACGGCTTCGCGGGCCCGGATGCGGAGGTGCAGTTCCAGGTCGTCTCCCGGTACATCAACAACTGTCTGGCGTTCGAAGGCGGTGAACCCCTTGGCTCCGTCGTCGTGCAGCGCTCACCGCTCCGCGACCGGATCGAGGCGTTCACGAGGGAGTGCCTGGGCGCCCTCGACATGCGCACCACGCCGTTCCACCTGGAGCTGTTCGTCACGCCCGCCGACGATCTCGTCTTCCTGGAGATCGGTGGTCGGGTGGGCGGCAGCGAGGTACCCCATCTGCTCAACCGGATGTTCGGCGTGAACCTCTTCGAAGTGTGGCTGCGGGCGATGACCGGTACCACCCTCACCCTGCCCGGCGAGCACGCTGACCGGGCGGGCGGCTGGCTGGTCATTCCCAAGCCCAAGCAGCTGCCGACGCGCGTGGTCCGGGTGACGTCGATGCGGGAGAGTGTGCCGTCGGTGTGGCGTGAGCTCCTACCGCAGCCGGGTGAGGTGCTGGAGCCGGGTGGCAGCTACGACGCGATGCACAGCGGTCGATTCATCCTGCTCGCTGATGACGAGGCGACGGTGGAGAAGAGCATCGTCGACATCATCAGCCGGTTCAAGCTGGAGGTGTCGCCGCTGTGAGCGTGACGGTCGAGAACAACCCGGGCCTGGACACTGGCGCGCTGTACGCGGCGCTCACGGGCTATCTGAGTGGCGAGGAGGTCGACGCGATGGCGACCGCCGCGCAGCGACTCATCGCGGCGGCCGGTCAGGCCGGCATCGAGAACTACAAGGTCATGGTCGCCTACGGGGGTGGCAAGGACAGCACGTACGTCGTGGCGTTCGTCCGAGCGGTGCAGCTGAAGGTCTTGATGGATCACGGTCGCACGTTCACCCTGCGCGTGGCGAACATGCGCCACGCCGGTGTGCCGTGGGCCGTGATGGCGAACATCGACCGGGTGTATCGCGCTCTCGGTCTGCTCGACGACCCTATGGCTGAGCTGCTGACCGTGGATCACACCCAGGTGCGACGGTTCCACCGGGATCTCCCGCTGCCCGACAGCCTGCGCGACATCAACCGGGTCGACATGCTGATGAACGGGCACCGGTCAGCGGGCGACGGCCGGCCAACCTTCTGCAACAGCTGCAACCTGGCCGTCGCAGACTTCTATGGTCGTGCGGCGTGGTGGGACGGTGGGGTGGACGTGGTCTTCACCGGCGACTCCCGCCGGGAGCAGTTGCTCTATTCGGCATGGATCCTCAAGCTGGCCAAGCGCAGTGGCATCGACGTCGAGGAGTGCCGGCGGATGGGCTTCCGGGGCCTGCTCGCCGCTCTGCGGAGCATCGGGGACGCATACTTCCGTGAGCTCTTCGGCGACGAGAGCTGCGCCGAACTCGCCGAGCGGGAGGTCTCGGCCGGCGACCGGTCGGCGCAGCCGGTCTTCATCTCGATCTACGACCTGGTGAGCTACCGGGTCAATGACCACTGGGATCTCATCGTCGACTTCCTCGGCTTCGAGTTCGACGACCTCGCGTTCAACTTCACCGAGTCGGACTGCGCCAATCCGATGCTGATGGCGCACCTGCGCGGTCTGCGGGCCGAGTACGTCCAGGACCGCACGTACGAGGATGGCATCCGTGACTACCTCCAGATGGCCGGCCCCCTGCTGGTCAAGAAGGAGATTCCGGAAGATCTGCGTCGGCTCGCGCTGGATCGGTACGACTCCACCGACAAGATCGCGGTGCGGCGGGACATGGCTGACGGGTACGCCCGGGACGCCTACGGGGTCGGTGAGGAGGCGCTGGTGGCGATGGTGTTCTCACCGTTCTGCGACCAGGGGGCGCGACTGGTCCGGTTCCTCGAGCGGTGCCACCCCGGCATGGCGGCCAAGGTTGACGACCTGCACGCGGCTCTCCGGTGCGACTCGGACGACAGCAGCGCCGTCACCTGGTTGGAGGGCGTCTCGGCGCTGCCGATCCGGCATCTCCGTACGCTCTACCGCAGCACGCTCGTCGACTTCACCACCGAGCAGTCCATGATGGCCAGGGTGCGGGCCGGGGACCCTCACAAGATCCCCGTGGAGATCGCCGACCGCTCGGGCGCGCGATCGGTCGAGATCATCTCCGGGCGCTGATCATGCCCGGGCATCTGGACCGGTTCGTCGCGTCAGCCAGGAGCCGGAATCGGCTGGTGGTACAACCCCGGATGGGCTTCGGCCGTCCCGAGGAGATGCGCGAGGGCCTCCGGGCGGTCGCCGGGCTCGGCGTGTCGGCGGTGGGCACCATCACGCTGGACAGCCACACGCGGGTCGGCGACCACACCACCCCGCTGGACAGGTTGGCCCAGGGCGAGCACCTCAACGGCTATCCCATCGTGTCCCACCCCGTGGAGGTCACCAGAGAACTCCTGCGTGACCTCCACGGCCCCGCGTTCCCCGTGCAGGTGCGGCACGGCACCGCCCAACCTCAGCAGGTGTTCCGACGCCTGATCGAGGTGGGCCTGGACACCACCGAGGGCGGCCCGGTCTCCTACTGCCTGCCGTACAGCCGTCTGCCACTCACCACCGCCGTACGCGCCTGGACGGAGAGCTGCCGGTACCTGGCCGGCGAGACGGAGGAGCCACACATCGAGAGTTTCGGTGGTTGTCTGCTCGGCCAGCTCTGCCCGCCCTCGCTGCTCGTCGCAGTCACCCTGCTGGAAGGGATGTTCTTCCGGCAGCACGGCGTCCGGAACGTCTCGCTCAGCTACGCCCAGGGCACGCTCGGCGCGCAGGACCGCGGCGCCCTGCGCGCCCTGCGCGAGCTGGCGCGGCGGTATCTGGGTGACGACGGCTGGCACGTGGTCCTCTACACCTACATGGGGGTGTTCCCGCAGACCACCCACGGAGCGTCGGCCCTCATCGCTGACAGCGCCCGGCTCGCTCGCCAGGCAGGGTGCGAGCGGCTCATCGTGAAGACGGTGTCGGAGTCTCGGCAGATACCCACTGTCCAGGAGAACCTGGACGCTGTCCGGCTGGCCGTCGCCGCCGCCGCCGAGACCGGCTCGGCCACCCCCGACGGTGAATCCTTCCAGGAGGAGGTGAGGCAGGAGGCGGCCAGTTTGGTCGATCACGTGCTGGCTCTCCACGACGACATCGGCAGGGCCATGGTGAAGGCGTTCGCCGCGGGCGTGCTGGACATCCCGTACTGCCTCCACCCGGACAACCACGGCCGGGCCAGGTGCGTGATCGACGATCGCGGTGCTCTCGTCTGGGCGTCCCGGGGCAACATGCCCCTGTCCGGCTCGACCCAGCCAGGCCGGGCGGGTCGGGTGACGGCCCGGGAGTTGCGCTGGATGCTGCACCACGTCGCCGACAGCTATGACAGGACGGACGGAGCCGACCGGCCGCCACTCCCACCGACGACAGGGGAGAGCCATGAGATCATCGGATGAGGCCCGGCCAGTCGTGGTACTGGTCGACGCCCTCTCCACCGGGGCGCTCCTCGCGCGGCTGGTGGCCACGGATCACGCGGTCGTACACGTGCGCTCCCGACTGGACCTACCGGCAACGTTCGCGGCCACGCTGCCGAGTGACCTGTTCGCCGCCGACCTGACCTACCTGGGCGACGCCGGCGAGGTGCTCGAGCGGCTGGCCGCTCTCGCGCCAGTGGCGGTGATCGCGGCGAGCGAGTTCGGCGTCGAGGTGGCTGACGAGATCTCCGCGAAGCTGGGGCTGCGGGGCAACGACCCGGTGATGTCCTCGTCCCGCCGGGACAAGGACCTCATGATGCGCGCACTGGCCGCCGCAGGGCTCCGGACGCCGCGCCAGCTGTGCGCGGAGGACCCGGCGGAACTGGTGGCCTGGCGTTCCGCGCAGCGACTCGGCAAGGTGGTCGTGAAACCGCTGGACAGCGCGGGATCCGAGGACGTGTACACGTGCGAGACGGACGACGAGGTGCTCCACGCCGCCCGGCTGGTCCTCGGCAAGACCAACCTCATGCTCCGGCTGAACGAGTCGGTGCTGGTCCAGGAGTTTCTCACCGGCGACGAGTTCGTGGTCAACACGGTCAGCCGCAACGGCGTGCACTGGTTCACCGACGCCTGGCTCTGCTCGAAGGTCGAGGTCGACGGGCGGCGCAAGATCTACTCGTATGAGGACCTGCTTCCGGCCGACGATCCTCGCCTGGCGGAAGTGCTCCCGTACGTCGCGGATGTCCTCGATGCCCTCGGCATCCAGCAGGGTCCCGCCCACACGGAGCTGATCGTCACCGAGGACGGTCCCTGTCTGCTGGAAACCGGCGCCCGCCTGTCGGGTCTGGCCAACCCGGTAGCTGTCGAACTGGCCACGGGCGCCGACCAGATCGGGCTGACGATCGACTGTTACCTGCGTGACGGCACAGCGCTCGCGGACCGGCCGCTCCGGTACGACCGCCGGCGATTCGCCCGCTGCATGAACCTGATCGCCCGCCGCGAGGTGCCATTACCGGCGGCGGCCCTCCGCGAGGCGGCCGAACGGTTGCCGGCCTTCGAAAGCGTCCGCTTCCGGGTACGGGAGGGCGCGATCACGCGGCAGACGGTCGACCTGAACTCCTCCCCGGCAGCGGTGTTCCTCGTACATGAGGACCAGCGGGAGATCGAGCAGGCGTACCGGGCACTGCGGGCGTTGGAACGGGACCTGCTGTGAATGCCGGACGAAGGGTAGGACGATGAGGATCGCGGTAATCGGCGCCGGCGGCATCGGTGGATACTTCGGCGGCCGGTTGGCGAACGCCGGCTACGACGTGGGGTTCCTGGCGCGTGGCGCGCACCTGGAGGCGATGCGTCGCCAGGGCCTGACAGTGCGGAGCGTCGCGGGCGACTTCGTGGTGCCGCAGGTGCACGCCTCGGACGACCCCGGTGACCTGGGCGTTGCCGACGTCGTCCTGCTGGCCGTGAAGACCTGGCAGCTCGACGTCGTCGTCGACAGCCTCGGCCCGATCGTCGGACCGGACACGGCCATCCTGACGACCCAAAACGGCGTCGACACGCCTGATCGCGTCGCGGAGAGGTTCGGGCGTGCGGCGGTGCTGCCGGGCAGCGCGAAGATCTTTGCGAACCTTGATGAGCCCGGGCAGGTCCGGCACGTCGGTGGACCGGGCCTGCTGACGTACGGCGAGTGGGACAACCAGGTGACGCCGCGGGTCGACGGGCTGCGCAGAGCGCTCGACGACGCCGGAGTGCGGACGGCCGTGCCGGTGGACATCTGGACTGAGCTGTGGTCGAAGTTCCTCTTCGTGGTGCCGTTCGGCGGTCTCGGCGCCGCGACGGACGCCACCATCGGCGTGCTGCGTTCGCGCCCCGGCACCCGACAGCTGCTCGTCACCCTGATGCGGGAGATCCGTGACGTGGCCCGGGCCAGGGGAATTCACCTGCCAGATGACATCCTGGAGAGCACGTTGGCCTTCGTCGACCAGCAGCCGGCGAGCGGTCGCTCGTCATTGCAGCGGGACATCCTGGCGGGTCGCCCGTCGGAGCTGGAGGCGTGGACGGGTGCGGTGGTCCGGCTGGGCGCCGCCACCGGCACCGGGACGCCGGCCCACGACATGTTGTACGAGCTGCTGTCCGCGCGGGTGGCGCAGTCGGGTCTGGCCGCCGGGTGACGCCCACTGTTCCTGCCGATGCGCCGCCCCTCCATGACGAGTTGGGAAGACCGATGGATTCCACCACTTTCAGCATGAACAGGGCGGAGCTCGACCTGCCCTCTCCCGTCGACCACGTCAGGTCGCCCAGGACCCGGGCGATGGTGCGGGTGCAGAACCGCATGCTTGACGCGGCGCGTGAATTCCTGCGTGACGAGTCGGTCACCGAGATCCGCCCGCCGATCATCGGCCCGGTGACGGATCCCGGTGGACGTGGTGCCAAGCAGGTCGACGTCGACTACTACGGTCGCCGGTACCGCCTCATGACCAGCGCCATCCTGTACAAGCAGGTGACGCTCACCGGCTTCGACGCCATCTACGCAATCGCGCCCAACGTACGACTGGAGCCGTTGGAGACGGCGGTGACGCACCGCCACCTCGCCGAGTTCCACCAGATCGACGTGGAGGTCGCGGGAGCCAGCCGGGACGAGGTCATGCTTCTGGCCCAGCGTCTGGTGGGTCACATCGTCACCCGCTGCCTGTCCGACTGCCAGGGCGAACTCTCCGAGCTGGGCCGCGAGACCGCGGAACTGTCCCGTGCGTTGGAGCCGTTCGACCGGATGACCCACGCCGAGGCGGTCGCGGCACTGATGGACTCGGGCCACCCGCAGGATCCGGGAGCCGAGATCGACTGGCAGGGCGAGGAGCTGCTCTCCAGCCGTGCGCCCCGCCCCTTCTTCGTCGTGGACTACCCCAAGGGCAGCCGAGGCTTCTACGACAGGGAAAGCCCGAGCGAGCCTGGCCTGCTGCGTAACTTCGACCTGCTCGCACCCGGCGGGTACGGCGAGCTTGCCAGTGGCAGTGAGCGTGAGTACGACTACGGCCGCATCGTGACCCGGATGCGGGAGACGGGTGAGAATCCCGCCAAGTACGGGTGGTACCTCGAAGCGGCCCGCGCCGGCATCCCCGCGAGCGCCGGCTTCGGCATCGGGCTGGAGCGACTCACCCGTTACGTCGCGGGTCTCCCGGCGGTGTGGCAGGCCAGTCTGTACCCGAAGGTCCCCGGGGTGTTCGCGCCGTGACGCGGTTGTCGGCCGCCGGGTTCCCTGAGGCGGAGGTCCGGGCCCGGGCGCGCGAGGGCGCGCGTCGGGCCTTCCCTCCGCTCGATGAGTACGGGACGACGTTGCTGGGGGGGCGCGGCTCCGCTCCCGTCGGTGGCGACCCCTTCGACGCTCTGCGTATCGTCCCGCCCATCTTTACTCCGAGACGCCTGGAGAAGCTCATCGAGTTGGCCCGGGAGCCTCTCCCGTCCGACGTCGACCTGGCCGTGTCCATCGGTGGGTTCCGGTCGAGCTGCCCGGTCTACGTGTCGGCCTTCGGCTCCACCCGGGCGGCAGGGGACGGGCTCGGCGCAGCAGTCGCCCGCCAGGCCGGCCGGCTCGGCCTGCCGCTGGTGATCGGTGAGAACATCGTGCCGGTCACCGGGTACGGCCGCCTGCGGCGGCAGGACGAGGCATCGATGTTGCTCGACCGCATTCGTGCCTACGCGGAGGACCTGCCTGCCGGGCTCGGGGGCGTGGTGGTCCAGCAGAGCACTGAGGACGCCGACGCCGAGGTGTGGAACCTCGTGTACAGCGACCCGAACGTGCAGTCGCTGGCCGACTCTGGACGCTTGGGCTTCGAGCTGAAGCTGGGCCAGGGCGCCAAGCCCGGACTGGGCGGGATGACCGTTGTCGATCGAGCGACGCAGGCCCGTCTCGGCGACGCCTACGCCTTTGACGATCTCTTCGCGACCGGGTCCGAGCGGGTCATGCGGAGCGGGAGCCCGGGAACGTTCACCGCGGAGATTCTCCGGAACCAGATCCGGTTCATGCGCAACAACTACCCCCGAAGCCGGATCTGGGTGAAGATGCCGCCGGTCCGCGACATCCGTGAGGCCGCCGAGGTCGCCCGAACGGCCGGGGCGGACGCCGTCACCGTGGACGGGGGCGAGGGTGGCAGCGGCTGGGCGCCCACCGCGTTCATCGAGAACGTCGGGCTCCCCCTCGGCGAGTGCCTTGTCCGGGTAGCCTGGCCGTCCAACCCGGCGACCACACTGCTGGCCAGCGGACGCATGTGGGAGGGTACCCGGGCGGTCAAGGCATTCGCGATGGGCGCTGGTGCCGTGGGTCTGGGCCGGGCGGCCCTGCTCGCGGCTGACGAGTGCGGTGACGCCGGCCTCGTCAGGCTGGTGGAGTGTCTGACGTTCGAGATGCGACTCCTGATCAGCGCGCTCGGTAAGTACGACGTCTCGCAGCTGGACCGTGAGGACCTGTGGTCGGCGCAGCCCACCGGGACGGAACCCGCCGCGGCGACCGTCGCCACGGACGGAGCGGGCGTTGGCTGACCACACCGGCACCGAGCGCTGGGCCGGGGCGTCCCGACGGTGGCCGGACCATGACCGCCGGCGCCCGGACGACACCACCCTTCGTGGCACCTTCCGGGAGGCGATGAGCCAAGTTCCGGCGGCCGTCAGCGTCATCACGGCTCGCCGGGACGACGGCCGGCCGACCGGTCTGGTGGCGACGGCGGTGATGTCGTACAGCACGGAACCACCGTCGCTGGCCGTCTCGGTCTCCCACCGGGCGCGATCACACGCGGCCATCGCGGGAGGTACGAGCTTCGGCGTCCACTTCCTCGCTCGGGAGCAGAACGGCCTCGCGATGGCGTTCGCTTCCCCGGCGGAGGACAAGTTCGCCGGCCTAAACTGGGTCGAGGTGGCCGGTGCGCCGATGTTGAGTGGATGTGTGGCGCGGTTCGTGTGCGTCCGTGCCGCTACCTTCCCGCACGGCGACCACACTCTCGTGATCGGCGACGTGGTGGAGGTCGTCAGCGCCCCGGGCGCGCCCCTCGTGCACCTCGACCGGAGCATGGCGTGGGAAGTGGTGCCGGCCTCGTAATGCCTGCGCCGACCAGCCCCGGGGATGGTTCCGGTCGCGGTACCCGGGGCAGCAGGTTCTATCGGGCGGCACAGCCAGCGATCCACGCACCCGTCGCGGGCCGTCTACCGCCGCGCGGACCCCCGACCGGGGGGCGCTCCTGCTTCATCCGTGGTGGATCGGTGCCGGACGCTCCAGCACCGTCGGGCCCGGTTGCCGAGCTGGGTCCCGCGCTGTTGGCCGGGCAGTGCCGCCGCTGTCCCGGTCTTGTTGTCGGTGACCGACCCCCCCCCCGGCCACCACGACCGGGATGACCAGCCGGAGGGCATCCACGCCACCCCGTTTGCGGCCAGTATCCTCTTCACGGCGTCCCGGCTGGCCGTGGCCGCGAGCAGCCGTCAGTGTCCCGTTCGACCAGCCTGCCGGCTACCCACCCGGCGCCGCTCGGCTGGACGTCTCAATTAACTGGCTGGCCGCTCGAACAAGAGCTCCGTACCGTCCTCTTCGTCCCACTGCTCGCCGACGTGGTCGAACCCGAAGCCCACGATCGTGGCGAGCGAGGCGGCATTCTCCGGGCTTATGCTCGCCCGCACAGTGGACACATCCGGCTCGGTCGCCGCGCGGCGCAGCAGTTCTCGCACCATGGCCCGAGCGTATCCGCGACGACGGCAGGCAGGGTCCACCCCGTAGCTGAGTTCCACCATCCCGGCGCTGTCCGGCGGCCCGTGAAAGCCGCCTACGCCGACAACCGTCCCCTCAGGGACGGTGACTGCGGCGCACGCCACCCAGTCGGCGGCGCCGGGATCGGCAGCGATCTGGTCGAGACGCATCCGCCACAGCCACGTGATGTCGTCGGAGATGAACCAGTCGGTGAGCTGAACGCCGGTCGCGACCCGGGCGGCGGCCAGTTCGCCGTCGAGGAGGGCTTGCAGCACGACGGGGGAAAGGGGAACGAAACGCACGGACGGTGCGAGAGTGCTGGGCATCGCTGAATGGTCACACATCAACGTCGTGGTGAGGGACCCATGTCCAGCGATCTTACCTTTTGTGCCCTTGTCGGCTAGACCTCCAGGGCTAGGTGTGGTCTGCCGTCGGACCGTCCAGGTCCAGTTCGTCACATCGATATCACCTGCGCTTACCCCAGCGACCTCGCCGATGCGAGCCGCCGTGCAGGCAGCAAAGATGACGACGTCGGCCCAACCCTGAAACTGCCCGGCTGAACGCCTTACGAGCGCGTCGGCGAGTTGCGTTAGGGCGTTCCAGTCTGGCAACGCCAGTGACCGCGGATCGTCGAGCTCATCCTCAGCACGCCGATACTCGCGTTGCCAGCCGCCGATCTTCGCCGGGTTCCGGTCAACGATGCCGTCGCGGACCGCTTGCTCCAGCACCCGAACGAGAATGGCAAGGCTGTTCTTGACCGTCGCTCGTAGCCGTGCTGTCTACCGGGATCGTGGCTGTGCCGGTGTCGTGGGCTGTTCTCCGGCAGGCCGAGGCGGAGCGGGGGGAGGCGACGCCGGACGCGGCCGTGACCGTGTACGTGCTCAAGATGAGCAGCGGCGAGGAGGTCGGCCTGTCGCGGGTGCTCGCAGGCAAGCGTCATGACGAGCTGCTGCGGCAGTGGCGCCGGTACCGCGGCGAGATGGAACGCGGCAACGTGCCATCGAAGCTGGAGACCGTCGGACCAATTGACGTCGAGGACCAGGGCGACGACCGCGCGACAGTGACCGCCCAGGTCCACGGGATTTGGTGGAACGATCGGATCAACCTCAGCGGCACAGCCCACCGGTGGCGGTTCGAGACCCGGCGAGACGCCGGCGGCTGGCGGGTATGGGCAGCCGGCCTTCCAGCATGGTGCGGTGTGCACGTCCGGGCAGACGCCTGCCGTTGAGCGCTACGCGTCAACGACCGGCCCAGCAAACTTAGGAATGGGCATATGGGACTGCAATATGCATACTTCACGGCCGAGGATGACGAGGCCGCCGCAGCGGCTTTCGCGCTGGGGGCATGGCCGCCGCCCACCTTCCCCAGAGAGGAATTCGGGCTGACCGAGGACGTCCGGCTGGGCGACCTTGCTGATCTGGAAAGTCTGCTCACCAGCCGGAGCGTCCAGGAGATCACGGCGGATCCTCGGTGCTACGCCACAATTGTCACCGAGTTCGACGAGGATGCGGGTGTCGACCTGTGCGGCATCATGGCGGTGACCGACACGTTCATCCAGGCGCTGGCCGCCGCAGACCTGTCCACGCTGCGGGAAATGTCTTACGGCTACTACGGTTACGACTACTACGTGGGCGCGTTGCGGGAGCTGGCGGCCGTTGCACAGCACGCGGTGGCTCGTGGGCATCACGTGTACTGCTTCTGGTTGGTGTGACTCCTGGAACCCACCCCGGCTGCCAAGAGTTAGGCAGAAACTTCAGGACAACTGCTTAGTGACTCTGCCGGCGGTCAGCCTCCTGCCGAACCGCCCCCGTGAGATCGCGCCAAGTGCCGGCCGAGGTCTTCATCATCCGGTCGACCATGGAGCGGGCGGATGCCTCGTCCGGGAAGTCGTACGACACCGCCTGCCCTCCGTCACCTCCGTGGCGGCCACGGACCCGCCAGAGCCGACCGCCGGAAGAGCCACCTCACCTAGCTGCCAAAAAGCCTGGCCCGAAATCCAGGGTTGGAGCTTCCGCGGTCGTGGCTTGATCAACTCTCCCCCCACTTCGCACACGGACGTTTGCGGACGCTGCGACTCATGCCGGAAGCGCCTTGTAAGCGAGGCGTCAGGGGTTTGGCCGAGCAGCCAAACCGGCGAGGATAAGCAAAGATCTCGGGCCCGGGCACCGTGCTGGACACGGGGACCTGGCGGTGGGCCGGTTGGGAGCGCTCGACTCGTGGTGGATTCCCTGTCCCTGGTCATGTGCGCAGGGTTGACAACCTTGGTTGTCCGGCGGACTCTGGGGTGCAAGGTCACTGACGAGGGAGTCGTCATGCGGGAGCTGACACCGGACGAGCGACAGGAACTACGGCGGGAACTAAGTGCTGTTGCCGCGGACTGGGCGCAGCGGCTGAACGGCTCCGACGCGGAAGCGCAGCCCAGGGCAGACCACGAACCGAGCTACGCGGTGCGGATGCGGACGCATCTCGCGCGGATGGCGGCGGGCGAGCAGATGCGGGGCCTTCTCGCTGATCTCGTTTCGACGAGTGCTCAGGAAGCGGTGCAATACGGTGCCGGCTACCCGGAGCTCGGCGCGGCGGTGGGCGCCAGCCGGCAAGCGGCACGTAAGAGATGGCCGAACCTGCCGATCTCAAAGAGGCGCGCCAGCGGGAAGCAACCGCCCGGGGGCATCGGTTGGGCCGGTGACAGTCATCTGGGCTACCCAGGGGGAGCCTGAGGGGAATCGTCAGCTGACATCGGAGCGATCACCACCACCTCAAGCCCGATGAGCAGAGGAGCGAGAGTGCAACGTTCCCAGTGAGGGCTTGGACGAGCAGCCAACCGAGCAGCCAAACCGGCGGCCGGGGGCGAACGACGCCGCACGCCAGCATCAGTTGATGTGCAGCGCACACTGGCGAGAGCAGGCGGCCACGGCTGACTCGTAATGCGCGAGTCAGTCGTCCACGTCGTACTCGGATTCGTCGACGAGGCCTGTCAGGAAGGTCTCGAAGTCAGGGGCGAGGACCGTGATCTGGTAGTTCCACTCCTGGTCGACGTGTACGACGGCCGGCTCGCCAGGTGAGCGGTAGTCGAGGGCGACCAGGTCGTGACCCGCCGACGGGCAGTCGGCGATGTAGACGCCGATGTCGGGGTAGCCCCATTCCGCTACCCAGAACGCGCTGCCCAACTCGCCGCAGAGGCTGAACTGAGCAGTTCGACCGATCGCTGCCAGCGTGTACACGGCAACGTAGTCCTTAGCCCAGGAGGTTCCACCGGGTGCAGGGTAGGCACCACGAGCGAGCGAGCCGCCGTTGTGTCGACGAGCCAGGTCGACGTACGCGGCGGGCAACTGGTGCCCAAGCTGCGCCTCCACCGCCCGCAGAACCTCGTCGGTGAGCGGGTCCTCCAGCGGGCCGGATCCGTCGAAGACAGTTGCGGGATCGAACATGAGTCGACGGTAGTCGGTTGGCGACAGTTCCAGTGGCCTCGGCATGATCATCCGGCACAAGGCGGGCACAAGTGACGCCGACAAGGACTGTCAACCGCTGTAAGGCATCGGAAGAACCCGTCAAGGTCAGGCGGCCGATCCGCCCGATTGGCGTTAATCAGAAGTAGGCCAAAGGGGTTCAGGGTTCGAGTCCCTTGGCCCCGGCTGCCGCTCTGGACTTCGGCCCCCGCCCGGGGGCAGTTGGCGTGCACTGGCTTCTCGACTTGGCCCGCTGCAAGCTCACGTGATGAGCGATCCAACCGCCACTGATGGCCTATACGACTGCCCGGCATGCGGATACCACGGGATCGGCAAGCCGTACGAGCACTGGCCGCCGCCGGCCGGGGTCGAGCTGACACCCCCGTATGAGGATCTGCTCGGCATGCCCTCGTACGAGGTCTGTGAGCGATGCGGCTTCGAGTTTGGCTTCGACGACAACCCGGGAGGTGAGGCGCAGCCGGAGTCGTTCGAGCAGTACCGACAGGAATGGGTCGCGGACGGGCGCCCCTGGCTGGATGGCCGATCGGCAGAAGACTAGGAGCTCCGAAACAGCCATCCCACTCGGGCATAGCCCTGAAGACCGCGCCCGCCTCAGGCGGAGTAAGCGTCTAAAGGCCGAGCAGCCAAATGAGCAGCCAACCCAGCGGTCGTCGGCGGACGATGACGGACCGGGGCACCGGCTTGGGCAAGAGGGCCAGGCGGTGGACCAGCGCCGGGGAGCCGACTCGTAATGTGCAGGTCCAACGCATTCGTTGTGCCTGATCTGCGCCCGAACCCCGCTCCCGCTGCCCCACGATGACGGGGGAGGGGCGAATATGAGCGGCGCTCGTGGCCTGGGCGGACGGGGCTAGAGGGGTGAGTCCAGCCTGGCGTTGGGACCCCTCATTGGGAGGGTCTGTGCTGCGCAGGCCCGTCGCCCCGATGCTCGCTGCACCGGTAGATGCGGTACTTGAGGGCCCGAACTTGGTCTATGAACCGAAGTGGGATGGATGGCGCGCGTTGGCCTTCCGTGGAGATTCCGACGTCTACCTCCAGTCGCGCGCCGGCCGGAACCTGACGTCGTACTTCCCGGACATCACGCGCGCGGTGCGGGCCTTCGTGCCGGCCGGGGTGGTGCTCGACGGGGAGTTGGTCGTTTGGGAGGGCGGGCGGACGAACTTCGCCCAGTTGCAGCGGCGGGTCACCGCCGGCGGGGGCCTGCTGCGCGTCGCCCGTGAGCACCCGGCCTACTACGTCACCTTCGACCTCCTCGTGGACGCTGGTGGGGAGCCCGTGCTCGATGCTCCTCTGGTCGAGCGCAGGTCCCGGCTGGTCCGGTTGCTCGCCGGCGCCCCACCGCAGCTGGCGGTCACCCCGCAGAGCACCGACGTCGCCGAGGTCAGCGAATGGCTGACCAGCTGGACGGCGGCGGGTGTGGAAGGTGTGGTGATCAAGCGGCTCGACAGCCGCTATGCGCCTGGTCGGCGAGGATGGGCGAAGTTCCGAGTCCGGGCCACCACGGAGGCGATCATCGGCGGCGTCACCGGCAGCATCCGCGATCCCGAGACCGTTCTTATCGGCCGATTCGACCGGCGCGGTCGGCTGCGATACACCGGCCGCACGCATCCGCTGGCCACGCCCCAGCGCCTGGAGGTGGCAACGCTGCTGTCCCCGCCACGTCCGACGGATCGCAGGCTTGTCACCCACCCCTGGCCCGAGCCGCTACCCGCCGCATGGTCCGGCCAGTTCGACCGGCCCGAGCCGCTGCACTACGTCCAGGTCGAGCCGACCGTCGTGGCGGACATCGAGGTCGACACGGCGTTCGAGCACCATCGGTGGCGTCACCGCGTCCGGTACGCCCGCCCCAGGCCGGACCTGTCGGTGTACGACGTACCGCTGCTGCTCGGTGAAGGCATGGACCCGTTCCCCGACTACGCGAGCAGCGCCTGATCCGACCTCCGCTCAAATCCCGTCGCAGGAAAGGCGCCAGGGCGCTCGGGTTTAGGCAGCCCCTCGTTGTGGCTGCGGCTGGCCCGGGATCTGCCGTACCTGTTGGAGCAGGTCCGGGCGGTCACCCTGCTGTGTGAGGGCGGCCGGCTGTTCCTGGACGTGAGCGCCGAGGTGCCGGTGGCGACCTACCCAGTGGGTGAAGGGCCGGATCCGAGCCGGGTCGCCGGG
>NZ_JAMOKF010000005.1 GCF_023656545.1 Micromonospora phytophila
GTCGTCCGACCCATCGGGATAACCGGAAATGGCGTTGTTGAGCCATCTCGACTCCTCTTCAGGTTGAGGTGTGGCGGGCGTGCGCTGCCGAGCGGTCGTGCCGGGATCGACCGGACACCGGGGCGTGGGACCACCGGCGCCGCCCGGACGGGCTGGGGTGGGGGCGGGGACGTTGCGGCGGACTGGTGGGTGGCTGGGGAACCCGTCGTGGGCGCGGGGCCCCGCCGGTGGCTGCTGGTCCGCCGACAGACCAGCAGCCACCGGCCAGGTGACCGGCGCGGTGGGCGCCGGTGCTCAGTTGTGCTGGTGTTCGCCGGTGTCGGTGGTGGCACCGGCGCCGGCGGCCGCCGCCGGGTGGGAGTGGTCGTGGCCCGGGGGCATCGCCCCGGACTCGTCCAGGACGTGCAGCATCGTCGACATGCCGCCGTCGGAGTGGAACTGCATGTGGCAGTGCAGCATCCAGTGCCCCGGCCCGACGGAGTCGCCCGCCGCCACCTGGAACCCGAACGAGTCGCCCGGCCCGAGCGGCTTGTTGTCGATGATCGGGACGCTGTCGGCGAACGGTTCGCCGTTGCTCACCAGGCCGGTCCGGTTGTCTGCCCAGGAGTGTCCGTGCAGGTGGAAGGTGTGCATGTCATTGCCGATTCCGACGACGATGAACTCCACCTTCTCCCCCTTGCGGGCGACCAGGCAGGTCGGGCCGGGCTGCGGGTTCTGCGCGTCGCAGGTGTCGGCAGCCGCACCCCGGCGCAGGTTGATGCTCTGCCGGTCACCGAAGACCACGGTGTAGGTGCGGTCGGGCTTCGGGTCGCCGGGGCGGCGCACCACCAACCCGCCGAAGAGTCCCGCGCCGAGGCCCTGGGTGCCGTGCGGGCCGCCCACCACGTGATCGTGGTACCACCAGTAGCCGGCCGTGCCCGGCGACCCGGTCTTCCTGTTCCGCTGCTGGGCGAACCAGGTGTATGTGCGCGACTCGCCGGGCGGCACGAACGAGCCGCTCTGCACGGTGCCGTCGGAGAGCTGGGTGTACTTGACGCCGTGCACGTGCAGCGACACGCCCAGCGGGTGCCCCGGGTCGGTGCGCAGCTGCGCCAGCGTCGCGGCGGGCACCTGGTTGTGCAGGGTGATGGCGAGGCACTCCCCCTCCATCATCTCGATGGAGGGCCCCGGGTAGGAGGCGGCCTGCGGGCTGGTGCCGTAACCGAGCCGGATCTGGGTGCCGTCCCTGGGCAACTCCACGGCGTAGAGCTGCATGCTGCGGTCCGGCTTGACGCAACCCTCCGGCCGCTCCGCCGAGAACACGCTGGTGCCGGCGATCGCCAGGCCGCCGGCGCCGACCAGGGTCAGCAGCACGGTCGCCGCCACCACCAGCAGCCGGCGGGTGCTCCCCCTCGGAGGTCGGGGTTCGACCGAGGGTCCCTCCCCGGCTGACGCGCCGCCCTCGGGCGGCGGGGCATCCTCGGTGAGCCGCCAGGCGGACCCGCTCATCGCTCACCCCGCAGGTCGACCATCCGCTGGTAGCTGCGCTCGGCGGCGCCCAGCGAGCCGGGCGGGTTGGGCTGCGCGTTCGGCCCGCTGTCCTGCTCCCACAGGTAGGTGAACCGCCCGCCCCCGTTGAGTTCGGTGAAGAACTCCGCGAACGGGATCACCCCGGCGCCGAACTCCACGTCCAGGTACGAGTTGCCCTGCTGCGGGTTGGGCAGCGGGACCCCGTCCTTGACGTGGAACAGCGGGTAGCGGTGCGGGTGGGCGTTGACGTAGTCGACCGGGCGGAAGCCCGGATACTTCCGCGCCCCGCCGTACGCCCACAGGATGTCCATCTCGAGGAACACGTACCGCGGGTCGGTGAGTTCCAGGAACAGGTCGTAGAGCCGTACGTCGGGCCGGTCGGTCGCGAAGCTGAACTCGATGGTGTGGTTGTGCTGGTAGAGCTTGATCCCCCGGGCCGCGGCGGCGGCGCCCCAGGCGTTGAACTCCGCCGCGGCCGCCTGGTAGCCGGCGATGGTGCGGTTGCCGGTCGGCGCGGAGGCGGTGCCGACCGCCGGCATGCCCAGCGTCTCGGCGGCTTCCAGCTCCCACTCCAGGTTGGTGCGGAAGTCGCCGAGCCCACGGTGGCTGCCCGCCGCCTTCAGCCCGTTGTCGTCGAGCAGCTGCCGGATCTGCTCCGGAGTGATCGGGCCGACGCCCCCCTGGGTGTAGCCGGCGAACTCCACCTCCCGGTAGCCGATCCGGGACAGCTCCTCGAAGACCACCGCGAAGCCGAGCTGGGCGATCTTGTCGCGAACGCTGTAGAGCTGGATGCCCAGGTGCCCCTGCGGGATCAGACGGCCGTTCGATTCACCCGCCGCGGCGGCCGGCAGCGCGCCGGCGAGGCCCGCCGCGCTGACCGCGACGGTGGATCCGGCGAGACCGCGTAGCAGGGCCCGACGGTCGATCGTGTTCTTCGCCATGGTGGTGGGTCCTTTCGCTCGATCAGCAGCAGCTGGTGGAGGCGGACGACGTCCCGTCCGGGCAGCACGGGGTCAGTGGCGCGATCCGGACGTTGCGGAAGCTGACGACATCGGCGGTGCCGTGGTTCTGCAGGCCGATGTGTCCGCGGGCGCTCTGCCGCCCGGCCCCGCCCGGGTCGTCCGCACGGGGCGGGCTGAACACGGCTTCCGGGGTGTTGACGTACTCGTTGATCAGCTCGCCGTTGCGGTAGACCGAGTAGTGCTGCCCCACCACCCGGATCTCGTAGTCGTTCCAGGTGCCCTTGGGGGTGACCCGCGCACCGGCCAGGTCCACCCGGTCGAATCCGTACACCGACCCGCTCTTGTACTGGTCGCCGTCGGGCCGGTCGTAGATCTGCAGCTCGTGGCCGTACTTGATGGCCACCCACTCGGGCCGGGACTCGGTCGGGTGCCCGTGCACCTTCGGGAAGCGGACGAAGACGCCGCTGTTGGCGCGGCCCTCGCCGGGCGCGTCGTCGCGCCACTGCAGCTTCAGGGAGAAGTCGCCGTACGTCGCCGTGGGCAGCCAGAGCATGCCGAGGCCGGCGACCGGGCGGCTGGTGATCGAACCGTCGGCGTTGCGGGTGAAGCCGCCGGCCCCGACGTGTTCCCACCGATTGAACGAGGCCGCCGAGGTGTCCAGCAGCGGCTGGTAGCCGCTCTTGTCGTCCGACTTGCCGACCCCCGAGCGGGCAGCGGCGCTGACCAGTCGGCCGTGCTCCTTGTGGTCGATCACGCCCAGGTGGTGCAGGTGCTCGGTCACCTCGGTGACGTGGTTGACGAACTGGCCGTGGTTCGGCCAGGCCCGCTCGTCCTGGATGGCGTTGTTGATCGTGCAGGCGTCCGCGACCACCCGGTTGGGTACGCCGCTGTCGACCGTGCCGAGCCAGACCGTCGGCCGGGTGTCCGGCACCGGGCAGGCGGCGGGACCGCTGGTGACCACGGTGAAGGTGACCGATGCGGCGCCCGAGGTGTTGCCGGCCTTGTCGGTGGCCCGGTAGCTGAGCGTGTGCACGCCCGGCTGGTTGACGGTGACCGGCGCCGAGTACCGGGCGTACGCGCCACCGTCCAGGGAGTACTCGATCCGGTCGACGCCCGAGCCCGCGTCCGCGGCGGCGAGGGTGACGGTGGTGCTGCCGAGGTAGGCGCCGGTGTCGTCCTGCTGGCCGGAGAGCGTGGCGGTGGCGGTGGGCGGGGTGGTGTCCGGGGCCGGCGGGTCGACCACGGTGAACGACACCGACTGCGGGGCCGAGGTGTTGCCGGCCTTGTCGGTGGCCCGGTAGCTGACCGTGTGCTGACCGACCTGGTTGACGGTGACCGGCGCCGGGTAGCCGGTGTACGGCTGCCCGTCGAGGGAGTACTCGATCCGGTCCACGCCGCTGCCCGCGTCGGTGGCCGAGATGGTGACCGTGGCGGATCCGACGTACGCCCCGGCGCTGTTCCGCTCGCCGGTCACCGCGGCGGTCGCGGCGGGCGGCGTGGTGTCCTGCGCCGGCGGCTCCACCACGGTGAACGACACCGACTGCGCGGCCGAGGTGTTGCCGGCCTTGTCGGTGGCCCGGTAACTCACCGTGTGCTGGCCCGGCTGGTTCACGGTCACCGGCGCCGAGTAGGCGACGTACGCACCGCCGTCGAGGGCGTACTCGATCCGGTCGACGCCCGACCCGGTATCGGTGGCTGAGACGGTCACCGTCGCCGACCCCACGTACGCGCCGGCGTCGTTGCGTTGGCCGGTCACGCCGGCCGAGGCGGTGGGCGGGGTGGTGTCCGGTTTCGGGGGTTCGACCACGGTGAACGACACCGACTGCGCCGCCGAGGTGTTTCCCGCCTTGTCGGTGGCCCGGTAACTCACCGTGTGCTGGCCCGGCTGGCTCACCGCGACCGGCGCCGAGTAGCCGGCGTACGGCTGCCCGTCGAGGGAGTACTCGATTCGGTCGACACCCGACTCGGTGTCGGTGGCCGACAGGGTGACCGTCGCCGAGTTCACGTACGCCCCGTCGTCGTCGCGCTGACCGGTCAGTGCGGCCGAGGCGGTGGGCGGGGTGGTGTCCGGTTTCGGGGGTTCGACCACGGTGAACGACACCGACTGCGCCGCCGAGGTGTTCCCCGCCTTGTCGGTGGCCCGGTAGTTGACCGTGTGCTGACCCGGCTGGCTCACCGTGAGCGGAGCCGAGTAGCCGGTGTACGCGCCGCCGTCGAGGGAGTACTCGACCCGGTCGACGCCGGACTCGGTGTCGGCGGCGGTGAGGGTGACGGTGGCGGTGCCGACGTACGCGCCGGTGCCGTCGCGCTGGCCGGTGACCGCGGCCGTCACGGTCGGCGCGGTGGTGTCCGGGGCCGGCGGCTGCACCACCGTGAACGACACTGACTGCGGTGCCGAGGTGTTGCCCGCCTGGTCGGTGGCCCGGTAGGTCAAGGTGTGCGAGCCCGGCTGGTTCACGGTGACCGGCGCCGAGTAGGTGCCGTAGGTCCCGCCGTCGAGGGAGTACTCGACCCGGCTCACCCCCGATCCGGTGTCGGTCGCGGACAGCGTCACCGTCGCCGCGCCCAGGTAGGCGCCGTTGTCGTCGCGCTCACCGGTGACCGCGGCCGTCACGGTCGGCGGGGTGGTGTCCGAGTTGCCACCGGTGACGACCAGGAGCCCGGCCATGCCACCGTGGCCGGGAATTGCGCAGAAGTATCGGTAGGTGCCCGGGGACAGCACCACGTCGACGGTCCACCGGCCGCCGTTGGCGTCCGTCGGGTCGGCCAGGATGTTCACGTCGACGTCGCTGTTGTACGCCGGGTTGCCGGTGTCGAAGGTCAGGGTGTGCTGCATGCCGGTGGTGTTGCCGGTCGCGGCGCTGTTCTCGAAGACGAGCGTCGTCGGCCCGGCGACCGCGGTGGTCGGGGCGGAGCGGTACGCGAGGAAGTTGTCACCGGCGGTCCAGGTGAGCACCTGGGCCTGCAACTCGCGCGGGGGTGAGGGGGCAGCGGCGGCGTTCGGCTGTTGCGAGTCGATCGGGCGCGCGCTCGCCGGCATTGCCACCAGCCCGGCGGTCACCCACATCAGAGCAGCCGTGGCGACGGCCGCGATCGATCTCCGGAACCGGCCGGCCGGGAGCCGGCCGGGAGGTGCGTATCCGTTCATCAATGCCTCTCTCCCAGGTTCAAGGCGCGCACCGGCAGGGCGGGCGTCCCCCCGTCGATGTCAGATCAGCTCTTGTCGAGATATGTCGCCCGAGCGGCGAACCGCGTGGCCCCCTCCTGGCCGCACGGCATCCCCGGCCGGGGCGGATGCCACGGCCGTCCGGTGTGGATGGACTCCGTCCTCGTCAGCGCGCGAGCCGAATCGCACGCGTCATCGGACGCGGTTCAGCGTGAAGCTGACGGGGTGGGGGTTGCGCCTCGGAGCTGAGGAGGCGTCATCGAGAGTAGGGACGGACGTCGGTCGAACCCACAGCCTGTGCGGGGCCACGGGTCGCGGGACTTGACCGCTGACCCGGGGGTGCCATCCCTGGTCGGTTGGTGGCCGCCGGACGTGTTGCGCCGCCTGGAGCCATCGATCGAGATTGACCGCGCCGCCGGTTGATCTCGATGGAACCTATCGATGTTTCGAAACACTACTTAGTTCGTTTCAACGTGTCCAGAGCTTTCGTTGCCCCCGGGCCTACTTTTATCCGATCCAACGAAAGTCGGTAGCGTCGCAGACCACGAGCGCGTTACATCAGGCCTCATGTCCACAGAGGGCCAGTGGGGAGGGCTCGCAATCCTCAGGCTCGCGAGGGCACGCCGGAGGACGCCGTGCACGTGGCCGTACGCGGCCAGGGTCGTCCAGAGCCAGGGGGCACTGGCGAGGAGCAGCGCGGCCAGGCCCAGAGCGGCAGCACCAGCTGCGGGTTCATCCTGCTCGCGCAGGAGAGGGTCCGGGACTACTTCGCCAGTGGCAAGGCGGCATGGGACGCCCGCTGCCCGAGCCGACGCCCGTCGGGCCGTCGACGCTGTTCTGACCCCTGACCCCTGACCCCTGACCCGGCATGGCAGTCGCCGACAGGCGCCCTCCCGCTGGTCCATGACCGGGGACGTCAGGAGTTGCCTGCGGTGGGGAGTGGCCGCGCGTCGTCCTCACTGGCGATCGCGCCCGCCGATCCGTCGCCCGCGGGTACGGCGTCCCGGGCCACCGCCCGCCCCGCGCGCAAGCGGGCCGCCATCGCCGCGGTGCGCCGGATCATGCGCGGCGTCACCCGGCGGTAGGCGCCCGGGTCGACCGGCAGCAGCCACTGCCGGGCACGGGTCAGCGGGCCGATGTTGAGCCCGAGCTCGTCGAGCACCTCGTCGATGTTGTGCATCGAGAACGGGATGATGTTGGTGCCGCGGGCGTGGTGTCCGCCGGTCCGCTCCTCCATCCAGGCCAGGCGCGTCCGCACCTGCTCCCGCATCTCCTCGGTGGGCGGCAGCGTGACCCCACCCCGCAGGTACGCGGCGATCCACACCGCCGCCATCTCCGCGCTCAGGGGGCTGAAGAACGAGGAGTTGTACCCGGCGAAGGTCAGGTTCGGAACGTCGATCGGCAGGATCTGGCGGTGGAGCATGAAGTTGCCCGAGCCGTCCTCGATCCGGGCGTGCAGCGCGGCGTCGAGGAAGGGCACGTGCTGTCGGAAGCCGGTGCCGCAGATCACCAGGTCGGCGGGGAGCACCGTGCCGTCGGCGAGGCGGGCGGCCGGTCGCCCGCCGTCGACCAGGAGTTCGCTGATCACCCGGTCGCGGTGGACGATGATCCGGCCGTCCGCGACGCGCTCGGAGAAGCCCTCCGTCGCGAGGCTGACGGTGCTGCGGGCGATGTCCGCGAAGGTGCCGTGCGGCACGAGACCCAGCTCGCGCAGCTTGAGCTGCCGGGTGGCGGTGGCCCCGGTGCGGCGCAGCATCGCCTGGCGCAGGCCGTCGCCGGGGCCGTGCAGGAACCGTTCGAAGCCCTTCGGGGTGATGTACCGGAACAGCGCCTCGCCCATCCGGGTGAGCAACAGGTACTTGTAGTTCACCGCGCCGAGCTTCCTCGGCATCTTCCAGAGCAACTCGCGGGCGACGAGGTGGGTCTGCGCGGTGACGTCGCTGAGGGGGACGGCCACGTCGCAGGACGACTTGCCGTGCCCGACGACGATGACGTGCCTGCCCCGGGCCGTCTCCAGGTCGTGGAACTCACCGGCGGCCAGGACGCGTCCCCCGGCGGCGACGAAGTCCTCCCGGCCGGGGAAGGGCGGGATGTACGGGTCGGAGAAGATGCCGTTCGCGACGGTGAGGTGGTCGTACCGTTCCCAGGTCACCGGGTCGTCGCTGCCCGTCGGCCGGGACGCGATCCGCCACCCCGTCTCGCCGTCGACGAGTTCGGCGGCGACGACCTCGGTGGACAGGCGCAGGACGGGGCCGAGCTTGAATTTGTCCGCGTAGCTCTCCAGGTACCGCTGGACCTGCTCACCCGTCGGCCACTGCGGGCAGTCTGCGGGCATGGGCAGGTCGGAGAGGCGGTAGGTGCCCTTGTCGTTCTGGGTGCGCAGGCCCGGGTACCGCCGGGTGCTGCTCCACACGCCCCCGACGTCGGGGGCCTTCTCGAACACGGTGACGTCGAAGCCGCTCTGCCGCAGCACCTTGGCTGCACTCAATCCGCCAAATCCGGCGCCGACGACGGCGATCCTCATGACGACCTCCAGGAAGGGTGACGACTGACGCGACCCGGCGGCGGATCGCCGTGGTGTCCGCACGCTGGCGAGCGCCGGGGCGGCGTCGCTGTCCGCTGAAGGAAGGCTATGTCCGGCGTACGCGGACGAGCGCCAACTGTCGGATCAGCGGCTCGGCGAGCGGGTGAGCCTCGCTTCCCCGTCCGGCGGGTGAGGGTGCAGGTCGCCGCAACCCTCACTCCGACCGTCCACAAGCCCGTGCCGGTGGTGCCGGCCGGCCCTACCGGGCGGACCAGCGCCGAGCGGTCGACGACGCGCGCCCGGGTCGCCGTACCCCGACGTCATGATCTTGTCGTCCCGGGATGGCGGCGGCCTGGCGGCGGCCGAGGCCCGACGAGGACAACGAGCGGGCGCCACAGGACCGACGACATGCACCGGATGCGATACGCTCCCGGCAACCCGATCTCTAGGCGGGTCCATGGCTGGTCCTCCTTACCGCGGTCTCCGGCGAGCAATGGCCGTCGTTCTCCTGGTTTCTGCCCTGGCGTTGACAAGTGGGTCGTCGGTGGCCGGCACCGCCGCGTCCACGCCGTGGCGGGTGCTCCAGATGAACCTGTGCAACAGCGGCCTCGCCGGCTGCTACACGGGTCGATCGGTCACCAGGGCCGCCGAGGTGATCCGCGCCGAGACACCGGACCTGGTAACCCTCAACGAGGTCTGTCAGGACGACGTGTCCCCGCTGGAGCGGACGTTGGCGGAGGTCCGCGGCGGCGGCACCGTCGTGTCGGCCTTCAAGGCGGCCGGCGACCGCCGGACCGGCGGTGCCTTCCGGTGCCGCAACGGCCACCCGTACGGCATCGCACTGCTGGCGTACGTCCCGGACCCGTACCGTGGGCACGCGGTGCACGGCGGGATCTACCCGGCGCAGGACCTCACGGACCCCGAGGAGCGGGCCTGGCTCTGCGTCTCGGTCACCAGCGTGCTCCATGCCTGCACCACACACCTGGCGGCCACCAGCCCGAGCGTGGCGCTCGCCCAGTGCGGGCACCTGCTCGGCGCGGCAATTCCGGCCATGCGCGTGACGGCCGGTCATCAGCCGGTCGTGCTGAGCGGCGACCTCAACCTCAGGCAGGGCGGCTCACCTGACGTGCGGTCCTGCCTGGCGCCGGGCTACCTGCGCGCCGACGACGGGGCCGTGCAGCATGTCGTGGCCACGACCGACTTCACCGTCCGCTCGCGCAGGTCGATCGGGATGGGCACGGCAACCGATCACCCCAGCTTCCTGGTCACCCTCACCCTGCCTTTGAACCAGCACCGCTCACCTGAGGGCGACCGCAGATTCTGACCGGCACCCGGAAGGGATTGGCAAGTAGCATTGCCAACATGGCAAATGACGATCCCGCGGTCCTGGCCTCCGTCGGCCCGCGGCTGCGCGCCCTGCGCCGGCAGCGCGGCTCCACCCTGGCCCAGCTCGCGGAGACCACGGGCATCTCGGTCAGCACCCTGTCCCGCCTCGAATCGGGCGAGCGTAGGCCGACCCTGGAGCTGCTGCTGCCACTCGCGCGCGCCTACCAGGTGCCGCTCGACGAGCTCGTCGGTGCGCCGCCGGTCGGCGACCCACGGGTCCGGTTGAAACCGATCAAGCAGGCGGGCTCGACGGTCGTGCCGCTGACGCAGCACCCGGGCGGCCTGCAGGCGTTCAAGATGGTCATCAGCGCCACCCGCGACGAACCCGACCCGCGTACGCACGAAGGCTACGAGTGGCTGTACGTACTCAACGGCAAGCTGCGGCTGGTGCTCGCCGAACACGACATCGTGCTGAAGAGCGGAGAGGCCGCCGAGTTCGACACCCGGGTACCGCACTGGTTCGGCAGTACCGGTGAGGCGCCGGTGGAGATCCTCAGCCTGTTCGGGCCGCAGGGCGAGCGCATGCACGTCCGGGCCCGACCAGCCGGTACGAAGTCCGGCGACACCGGCCCTGGGAGCGGGTGAAGGCCGCGGACCGGACTCCGTCCGAGGAGCCCGGCCGCGGCCGTTTCGCAAGTGAGCGTCAGCTGCGTCAGCTGGAGTAGCCGCGCTCCGCGATCCAGGTGGCCACCTTCTTGTCGGTCATCCAGTAGTGCTTTTTCGGGTCGTACGGGTCCGCGATCTGCATCGTGTCACCGCCGTCCCGGTACCCGATGATGCTCACGTAGTGTCCGCCCGGGAACGCATGGGGGCGTCCCTCGGTGTCGTAGGCGGTGCCCATGGTGTTGGCAACCACGGCGCGCTTGGCGTCGACCGCCTCGACCACGTCGGCCTGCAGCTTGTCGACCTGCTCCGGCTTCGCCTCGGGGCCGCTGATGGCGGTGGTCTCGTAGCCGCCGCCGGTCATCTCGTTGAGTACCCGGGTGGTGTCGTTGGCCGACTTGGTGCCGTCCGGGGTGGTACCCAGCTTCTCAGCGACCTCGCGTTGACTCGGGGTCTTGCCCTGGGTGGACAGCGCGATCCGGGTCGCGGCGGGCGCGCAGTAGTAAGGTTTTCGCTGCTTCTGGTAGTCGTGGTCGAGCACCTTCTTGCCCTCGCCAGGGGGCTCCTGCGCCTGCACCACGGCGGGCGGCCTCGCCGACGCGGCCTCGTCCGGAGTCGCCGGAACTGCGGCAGCGCCACCGATCATCAGACAACTGGCAACCGACAGCACCCTCTTGCGGAGAATCGCGTTCATCGTGAAGCTCCCATCGGGTTGACGCCGCTGGGAATCGGAAGCGCACGCACGGCAGGAAGAACGCCAGCGGCACACCGGACGGTTACTGCCTCCGGACGCTCCCGGTTCCCGGGCTCTCGATTGGCTTCGCGGGCCATCACCCTACGGTTACCCGACCCGGGTTCGTGAAAACGCCCGCCCGCCGGCCCGGAGTGGACTAAGCTACTGCTCCCCCGGAGGCCCCGGCGGACACGTCGGTGGCCTCGCAGAACCTTCGCCAGCCGTCGGGGCACCGGACCTCACCTGCCGCCATCGCCACCTGGAATGCCCCAACCGGGTGCGGGTCGCCCGCCGCCCAGCCGCCGACCCCGGTAGGGAGCGGGAGTTCCTCGCCGGGTCGGGCCGGCCGGAGGTGGTGGTCGGCGTTGACACGGGTGTCCCGGGGGCGAGGTGCACGGCGGAGACCCGAAAGCAGCCGACGTTTGCCGGTTGCGACCTACAACCTCGGCTGTCGGGGAAGGGCTCTGAGATCGCCGCTGCCGGCCAGCCACTGGGCCCTGTTGCTCACGCACATGCGGCCGGTTGGCATCGTCGTACGATGCTCAACCGGCCTCAGGTGGACCACCGGGCGACATGCCGGCTCTACGGCCGGAGAGGCGTCGCCAGGCACCCCTTCATGGCTGGTGGCGGCTCAGATCCGGCGGGCGGAGAGCCACCGGTCCGGCCAGTAGCCGGTACCGTCCAGGATGGGTTCACCCGAGAGGTCGCCCATGGTGGGGCCGTCTGTCTGCGAGCGGCTGGAGATGAACCTGTGGTGGCCGCTGTCATCAAGGCCGAGGTAGATGCCCGAGTGGTCGATCTGACGGTTCGGGATCGGCTGGGCGTTGAAGAACAGCAGGTCGCCGGGGAGCAGCCGGTCGATGCCGCGGGCCCGCTGGCCGGTGTTGGCCGCCAGCTGGACGCCCGGTCCCACCTCGGACATCGCGTACGCCCGGCGCGGAAGCCCCTCACCGGGATTGTTGGTTCCGCGCAGCGGATATCCGAGCCGGTGACCGTAGACCATCCGCAGGTAACCCGAGCAGTCCAGTGCCCGGGCCCGCGTCGGATCGGGCACCACGTTCTTGCCGTCCGGGAACGACCACGGCACCTGGAGGTAGTCGTAGAAGTCGGAGCGCTCGGCCCGGCCATCGGGATCCAGGGGGTCCGGCGGCCCGAACGAGGCGTCCCCGGAATACTGCCGCCCCTGGTTGTCCTTCTTCGCCGGCGCCGCGTCGATGTATTCCGTGGCGATCGCCAACACGTCCGGTGAGCGGTCGTTGCGCGCCGCGGCGAGCCAGTCCGTGAACCACTTCTCCTGTTCGGCGCCGGCACGCCACGGCTGCGGCGCGAGCCGGGCCCAGATATTGGTCTCGACCTTCGCAGCGGTGAAGCGGGGCTCCTCGAACGTCCGAAGCGGACCGTAGATCTGCACGGTCCGCGCGCCGTCGGTCATGGTCGCGACCGGTTCCCCGGACGAGTCGATGATCTCCGTGCGAGCCGGATCCGCCGAGCGCTGGTAGGTGTAGCCGGACGCACCGAGTGCGGGGCCTTGGGACGATTGGGTCGTGCCCAGAGTGAGCGCCGGTTGGTCCGCCGGCGACGGTAGCACCACCAGGTAGGTGCCTGCGCTCGCGGCGACCAGCAGGGCGAACACGCTGAGGGTCAGAAGTACGTTGCGTCTGCGAAGGTACGTCCAGTACTTCATGCCCGCATCTCCTTTCGCGACTCGGCTCTGCGCTGTTCGGTCAGGTCACCGGCACGAAGCCGGCGACGACGCCGCTGAACGCGACGCCGAACGTGATCGCGGTCACGATGACGGTCGCCAGGATGGTGGCCTTCGGCGGCTGCCGCACGAGCTGGTACGCGATGAGCCCGGGGATGACGAAGCCCAGCGTCTGGTGGGCGAAGAGCAGCGGAAGGTCCCGCTGGACGATGACGAACAGGGTCAGCTGCAACAGGACGCTGAGCAGGACGATCGCCGCGAACAGCCGCTTTCCGTAGAGGATGACCACCCGTTGCATCAGCCGGGTGAGCAGATAGGTGAGTACGGTCATCCCGGCGATGATCACCGCCTGCAGCTGGTCCTCGATGAGGGTCAGCGCGATCCACCCCGGAGTGATCATGCCGCCGGGCGAGAGGTTGGTGGTCAGGTAACACAGCAGCGCGAACACCAGGCCGATGCCGAGGCTCGCGGTAGCAAGTTGGGCGCTCAGTTCTCCGCCGAACGTCATCACTGAGTCCTTTCTCCGGTCGGCGTGTGCAGCGTGGAGGCGGATGGAGAGCCGTCCTCGCAGGTCCACCCGGGCAGTTCCGCCAGCTCGTGGATCAGGACCTCGCCCTGCCCGTGGATGTTGCCGATGGCGACGATCGACGCGTCGGCGGGAGTTTCCGCCAGCACGCCCTCGAGCAGGCGGTCCGGGGGAAGCTTTCCCCCGATGTCGACGATCCGGTCCTGAAGTTCCGTCGGAACGCTCGTCCGCGCGCTCTTCGTCACCTCACCGATCAGGACGATCTTCTCCGGCCGCACCCGGCCACTGAGGTCACCCATCTGAGCGTTGCGCTCGATCCGGTCCGGCCGGCAATTGATCACCATGGTCAGCGGACGGGTGATGAGTTTCTGATCCTCCAGCTGCTGGATGTTCATCAAGGTGGATTCGGGGTCGTTGGCGGCGAAGATGTTCGCGAACCGCATCCGCTTGCTCCCGTGCATCACCCGTGCCACGGAGAGCACACCCGGGTCGGGCGGTGCCTCCCACATGCCCTTCAGCGCGCTCTGCCGCTCGACGCCCAGGCGCTCGGCGACGGCCAGCGCGACGGCGACGTTCTCCTTGAACGTGATCCACCCGAATCCGTCCATCTCACGATCGGTCACGGAATCGGGATCGACCGCGACGAGCTCACAGTCACGCCGATCGGCTTCCTGCTGCAGGATGGCCAGCCGATCCCGCTCCGCGGTGAAGCAGACGCCTCCCACCGGCATGGACCGGCTCAGCGACCGGGCGACATCGTCCAAGGTGGGGCCCATCTCGGCGAGATGGTCCTCGCGCACGTTGCACAGGACCCCGATGTTCGAGCGGATCAGCTTGCTCTGATTCACCTCCTGCAGTGCCGGCATCACCGCCATGCACTCCATGACCAGGGCGTCGGGGTGGTATACGGCGGCCCGTCGCACGATGCCGATCTGCTCCGCCACGTTCGCGATCCCGAACTTGCGGTGCACCGGCTCTTCGCTGGCGTCCGGGAAGATGAACCGGGCGGCGGTGCCGGTGGTCTTCGCCACCACCACCCGGCCGCCCCCGCGCAGCGCCCCGGCACAGAGCCGGGTGATGGAACTCTTGCCGCGAATACCGTTGATCAACACGCGGTCCGGAATCTTGTCCAGGTTGCGGTTGTGGTTGCGTTGTTCGACAACTCCGGCGACGAGCAGAGCCAAGCAGCAAAGGACGAAAACGACGTAAAGGTATCCCACGTCAATCCCTTTCCTCTTGACCGCCGGGGTGCGTATCGGCGCGATAAACCGGCGACGGGGCGGCCCCCCGCTCAGCGTCAGCTCGTGGCAGAACCTCGGGGAGCACTGCCGTGGGGCTGTCCGCCGTGCCGCGCATCCGCGTCACCCCGCCGAACCGGGCGGAGCCGGTGTGCCGGACCTGACGGCAGATCTCCAGACACATCGCCAGTGCGCCGATGTCATCGTGTCGTTGCGGCGGGATGGGCACCTCGACCGAGCCGTTGCTGATTCTGTCGGCCTCGGTGGCGAGCCGCCGCAGTGGCCGGGTGAAGACGTAGTACTGCCACACCTGGGTCAGTAGGACGACGCCTGTGGCCGCCCCGGCCACCAGCAGCGTCCACCGGCGCCCGTCGCTCTGCGGCAGCCGCAGTCCCGCGAGGTCCTGCTCCACCACGAGCGACCACTTCAACGGAGCGACCGTGTTGGGCTTGTTCAGGCCGGACGCGGCGATCAGGGCCGCGCCTCCCTCGGGCGTCTCGGCCCGCCCGACGGTGCCGCCTCGCAGTGCCTCTGCCGCGGCCCCCCGGGCACTGCCCTCCAACTCCTCGAAGGCGCGGAAGCCCTCCGAGTCGAAGACCGTACGCAGGTCCTCGTCCACGATCCGGGCCTGACCATCCACCTCACGCAGCATTCCCAGCAGGTAGTCGATGTTGGTCTCACCCACGGCCGCCACCCCGTTGGCGCCGACCCGGAAGGCGTAGACCACCGGGACGCGTGCGGTCTTGTCGTCGAGGTCGATTCCCGCCTCACCCCGCAGCGGCTCCTTGCGCAGCGGCTCACGTCCGGCCGAACTGATCACCGATCCGTTGGAATCCATCAGGTAGAGGCTGCGGAAACGCTGCTTGTCGGCCATCTCCTGCTCCAGCAGCGGCGTCATCTGGGCGGGATCGGTGGTCTCGGCGGCCTGGGAGAGGCGGATCACCGTCTGCAGGCCGTTGTTCAGCGCCTTTCCCATCAGGGTGCTCGCCGCCTCGGCCCGGCTCTCCTCGTCCTTGACGAGCTGGTCGGGTATCGACGCCTCAGGCCCACGGAGCGTGGTAGCCAGGGCCGCCGCCGGCCAGAGCAGAGCCACCACCGTGGCCAGGGCCAGCCCCTGCGTCACGGTCGGCCGCCACCGCCACCGCCACCGCCGCCTACGCGAGGCGCTGGGAGACGAGGGGTCGGGGTCACCGGACGTGAGAGCCAGCGCTCGCGCGATGCGGTGCGCCTCGGCGACGCGCAGCGGATGCCGCTTGGTGAGGACGTCGCCGGAGGCACTCGCCTTGGCTTGCTTGAGCAGCGAGCGGACCGGACGGACCAACGCCATCCGCATCAGCAGGAAGCTCGGCACCGCCATTGCCAGCAGGGTCAGGCCGAGCAGGAGACCGCGGTTGGTCGAGGTGCCGCCCGTCTCGTCAGCGACGATCAGGGTCGCCAGCGACACCCCCGTGTTTCCCACCGGAGCGGAGGAGACGACCAGCTGCCGGTCGGTCCACTCGGTCACCCTGATCGGATGGCCCTCGCTGGACTTCGACTGCGCCAGCCCGCGGAAAACCACGGGCAGGTGCACCTCGTCGACGGCACTGACCCCCTGCATCAGGGTGCTCTTGCCGTCCGGGGTGAGAACGAAGACGCCCTGCCGGGCCTTGGGGTTGAGCCGCAGCTCGTCGATGTTGAGCGGTTGCATCGCCAGCAGAGTTCGCGATTCGTCCAGCGCGGTGCTGCGGACCAACGCCGGGCCGTCGGTCGTGGTGACCGGGAACAGGTTGGCGGGCAGGGTCGGCGGCAGCTGCTCGAAGGGCAACCCGGGGCCGAGGGTCGCCAGCGGGCGACGGGTTGCGCTCTCCATGATCGTGGCGCTGGTCCAGGTCGCCCCGTCCCCCACGACCTGCTTGAGAAGCTCGGGGTCGGGCGTCCCGGGTGCCCGGGTGGAGACGAGCTGGTCGAGCTCCTCCACCGAGTGCTGGAGGCTCAGCCGCGTGCTGGAGGCGACCTTCGACACGTTGTCCCGTTGTGAATCGACTACGGCCGGGGGCACACCCCGCTGGTGGTTGAGCGCGAACCCCAGCACGATGGCCGCCGCCAGGAACATCGTGACCCAGAGATACACCAACGACGGCTTGTCGGAGCCCGCCGGAAACCCGGCAGCCGGTAGCTGCTGCTCGAGCGCCCGCCGCCGCCAGGCGACCACCTCTTCCTGCGGCAGCGTCTCGGCAGGTTTTCCTGCCACCGGAGCGCGCCCGACAAACCCCTTCTGGTCCGTCGGCCGCTCAGACGCAGGCAGTTCGCCTCCGCTCTTCCTGTCCATGGCGACCCCTTCCCTTCCACGAACATCGGAAGTTGCACGGTCGATTTCAATCATCGATCTCGGCAAGGTAGGTCGTCGCTTTGCCAAGACAAGCGTGTTCAATCATCGAGCGGCCAGAAACGCCAGGCGGGCGCACGGGGCTTGCATGTACCGATAATCGAACTCGGTGGGGTGAGGAAGCCTCACCCCACCGAGATGAACCCCCGCCTGGGAGTCCGTCCGCCTACCGTCTTCGGGTCTCAGCCGCCGGTGGCGGTTCCGTCCCTACGGGGGTCCGCCGCGCCGAAGAGTTGCTTTCCTCGAATCTCGATCGCGGTGAGACCGCTGTCCAGTGCGATGAGTCTGGGGCACGGGTGTCTGCGCTCGATCAGGTTGGGCATGCGGAGTGCGATCCGCCTGTCCGCCTCGATTTCCGACGGCGCATCCCGTTTTCCGTCACAGTCCCGGGTGATGTCCTGCCCGCTGTAATGGCCCTGGTTGATGGCTTCCGCAGGGGTCATGCCGTCGACGACCACCCCCACGATGGTCTGGACCACGTAGTCAGGGATGTGTGAGCCTCCGGCAGCACCCACCACGAGCCTCAGTTTCTCGCCTTCGCTGTCGAGCACGAGGGTCGGCGCCATGGAGGCGGTGGGTCGCTTCCCCGGCTGCATGACGTTCACCGGCTTGCCCGGCGAGACCGACGCCGTGTCCGTGAAGTTGTTCAGCGCGTTGTTGAGGATCATGCCCTGCGCTTCGAGGTGCGAACCGAAGTGGGTGTTGATGGTGGTGGTCATGGAGACGGCGTTGCCGTCGGCGTCCACGATGCTCACGTTGCTCGTCGGGTCACCGACGTCCACCGTGGCGGGTTCTTCCTCGACCGCTGGAGCGGGTGGGAGAACTCCCGGCGGGTCCCCTGGGGCGACCGGTCGGATCGCCCGGTCGCGGGAGAACAGGGAGAAGCGCCGGTCGAGATACTGGCCGTCGAGCAGCCCGTCCACCGGCACGCCATGATAAGCCGGGTCACCGATGTAGGCGCGACGGTCGAGGTTCGCCAGGCGGCTGGCCTCGACCGAGAGATGGACCCGGTCGGCCGAGCCCGGGTCCGTCCTTCCCACCTGCCCGCGTTCGAGCAGGCCGAGCATCTCCAGGACGCTCACTCCGCCGAACGCCGCCGGCGGCGAGCTGCATATCACCACGTCGAACGCCTTCCGGCAGATTTCGGTGCGCTCCACCGTGTTGTAGTCGGCGAAGTCCTGCGGGGTCATCAGGCTGGGAATCACCACCGGGCCCGCGGTGTTGCCTTTGAGCTTGATCGGCCCCTTTGCCGCATGCTGCACGATTGCCGGGGCAATCTTGCCCGTGGGGTTGTAGAACTCGTCCGCGCCCTTGTCCCGCACCTGCCGCAGCACCTCGGCGATGTCCGGGTTGTAGATCCTGGTTCCCACCGGCTTCGGCTCGTCGCCGTTGCAGTAACGGGGGCGCAGATCGGGATAGTTGCAACGCTTGCGTCCGTTGAAGCGCTCCTCGAAGCCATCGTGCAGGTTCGGTGACATCGGAAAGCCATCCGCGGCCAACCTGATGGCGTCGTCGAACAGCTGATCCCACGGGAGGGTGCCGTACAACTCGTGCACGTCGGCGAGCACGCGCAGCGTGCCCGGAACACCGACTGCGCGTCCGGTCGTCGACGCGGCGGTCGGGAAGCGATCGGTCCTGAGGTCCCTACGCTCCTGCTCCGTCGGAGTCCTCAGGTTCTCGGTCACGTTCTCCGGCGCTCTGGCCATGCCGTCGAAGAACCGCATCCTGCGGTCATCATGATCCCAATGGTTGATCAGTGTGCCGCCGGCCAGTCCGGAGGCGTGTGGCTCCACGACGGCCAGGACCGCCTGAACGGCTACGGCGGCATCCGCGGCCCGGCCTCCCTTGGCGATGATCTTACAACCGGCCTCGGTCGCGAGGGTGTGGGCGGACGCCACCATGAACCTTTCCGCGATGGCATCCTTCTCCCGACCGCTCTTGCTTCTCGGGTCCTTCATGCAGGCGTCGGCGGGCGCAGCAACCGAATGTGCGACGGGTGCTGTCGCCACGGCGGAGATACTCAGCGCCGTCGCCAGCGCGGGAATCACGTAGCGCACCGTGCGTGCGGACATATGGCAACCTTTCAAGATCTGCCCTGGGACGGGTACCACGGTGACCGTCACGAAGGTCCGTAACCCGAATTCGTGTCCCTGTTCCCGGATCTGTCGTCCGCCCTGTCGACATCGCTCCGAAGACGTCGTTCGAGAGGACTTCGACCGAAGCAGCCTGCTCGCGCCCGTACGCGATGGTCGGCTCACCGGCGACCAGCAGGAGCTGTAGGGGCATCATCGGTTTCGGCTGGGTGACGGCGCAGGGCATCGCGGGAAGTCGTGGTTTCCGGGACCCAGGTGGCGGCAGGGGAAGTCCGGTATGGGGGAACGCGGCGACCAAAGCCTTCGCAACGAACGCTGTCCCATTCCAGTGGACCGGTCAGCCCAGCCGAGAGGCATCCAGCGAAGGTGCCGACGGACGTCGAGGCAGTTCGCACAACGAGGAGGACGGTCAATCCTCGACGTTCGTATCCGTTCGACTGAGAATTGCTGCGCCACGCTCTCCATCGCCGGCCTCCTGCCTGCCGACTGAAGGCGGCGGTGGATCAGGCCTGCCCGTGCACGGGTTTAGCGCTTGGCTCCCCGGGCAGACGACATCTTGGCCGACTGGCAAGAGGTGTCGTCCGTGTCTGGCCTCCGCAGGGCCGAGAACGCACCAGCCTGCGTTCCGGGCGCAATCCAACCCGAGGAAAGTTCACTCCGTGTTAGCGTCGGCAGGGGCAGGATCTTGGGATGTGGGCACCTCTGCGCGAACACATCAGGCGTAATGCCGACGACAGATGGCCGGGCGTCACATCCGTCCGGCAACCCGCGCGACATCCACCCTGAGGAGCAATCGTGCAGGAATGGTTGGGCAAGGGGCACACCCGGTGGCGGCGGTTCGCCGCGATGCTGCTGCCCGCGAGCGCCGTCGCCGGCGCGATCGTCCTGGGCATGGCCAACGGGGCGATCGCGGCCTCGTTCGCGGTGTCGGGGCAGACCTTCAAGGTCTCCGCCTCCGAGCTGCAGGGCGAGGGCTTCGTCCAGTACGGCGGAATCGCCCAAGAGGTCGACGGCACACAGCATCCGGTGGCCGTCACGGGCATCCGCAGCGCAAAGCTCTTCGACCTCTGCCAGTCCGTGAAGACGCCAGGGGCTCCCGTCGTGCTCACCATCCGGGCGGGCGGTGGCGGCCGGCCCGCCACGGCGAGCGACCTGCTGATCGACGTGGAGTCGCTCGAGGGCGACGCCACGTTCACCAACATCAACATCGGGCAGGACGCCTCGACCCTTGAGGGCGGTCCCGACAACGCGAGGGGCGAGAGGGGGGCCTTCGGTCAGCAGGCCGACAGGGTGAACATCAGGAACCTGCGCCAGGTGGCCCGCTCCACCCAGGCAGGGACGTTCACCCTGACGGGACTGAAGCTGAAGGTCAACGTCGGCTCGGCCGCGAAGGAATGCTTCTGAGCTGACCAACCACCCGGGCCCCGAGGGCGCCTCGGGGCCCCTGCCCTCCACTCGTCATCCGCCAGGAGGATGCGTGACAGCCGCCGAACCGCAAAACGCCCGCTCTGGGCGGCTCCGTCAGGCACGGAGCGGCTTCCGCCGCTGGCGGTGGACCCGACCATTCTGGGGAGGGCTGCTCACCGCACTGGCCGGCCTCGAGATCTTCGGCACCACCCAGATGTCGCTCGCTGGTCTCTCCTTCCAGAGCGGGCCGACCGGTTTCCTCTCCTGGTTGGTCCCCGCCATCCTGGTGACCTGCGGGCTGCTGATGTGGTTCAAGCCGCAGCACCGGATGCTCTACGCCGTGGTCGCCGCGGTGACCACGCTCTTCTCACTGATCGGGGTCAACCTCGGCGGCTTTTTCGTCGGTCTGATACTCGGCCTGGTGGGCAGCGCCCTGGGCGCCGGTTGGGTGCCGGCCCCCGACCCCACCACCGCGCCGAATGAAGAACCGGCAGGCGACAGGACGACGCACGAGTCGACCGGGGACGGGGCGGAGCCGGAAGAGTCACCCGGCCACCGGGCGGTGCTGAGTGAGTCGCCGGACGAGGCGACGATGCGGAACGAGCCGAGGGCCGGGGCGGAGCCTGACCTACCGACCGCCGGCCCGGGCCGGGGTCGGAGCGGGACCAGCCGGCCCTCGTCGACGAGCTGATGTCGGGCCGGGACGGCAGCCGTCCGCGCCTCGTCCTTCGGGCACCGAGCATCGACGAGGACCCGAGCGGGTCAGGGACGTTTCGGCGAACCGGGGGGCCGGAGGCGGAGCCGGCGACGCCCCGGAAGTCACACTCCCAGAAATTCCTGGCGCTGCTCGCGCTGCTCGGCCTCTCCGCCCCCGTGGCGCCCGTCGCGCTCAGCCCGGCGCGGGCATCCGTCCTGCCCACCACGGCACGGGACGGACCTACCTGCCCGACCCCGCCGGCACCGGGCAGCACGCCGCAGGAGAGCCCACCCACGTCGGCCGGCCCGAACGGAACGGCCTCGGCCGGCCCGATCGGATACGCCGGGGCGCGCGACGGCCACCAGGTCACCCGTGACGGGACCGGCGACTCGTACGGCGGGGACCACCATCACGAGGACAAGGCCGCGGTGCCGTGGAGGTCTTCGTTCACGCCCCTCCCCCGGCTCTCCCCGAACGTGCTGACCAGCCTTGCACCGATGGCGTTCCGGGTCGACTGCGGCCAACCCAAGCCGTCGCCGAACGCCACCCCGGGCGTCGGTGCCGGGAAGGCGTTGCCGCGGATCAGCGCCGATCCGGGGCAGCCGGCGGTCGCGGCGACCCCGTCGAAGCTGATCGGCTCCAAGGTGACCATGACGAGGTTCCGGTTGGAAGGCATCGTCGAACTGCCCACCGCCGACGGCACCGTCACGGCGTTGAAGTTCAGCATGGACCAGGCCGTGACCGAGGATTTCACGCTGGGCACGCCCGGCCCGTCCGGTCGGACCACTCGGTTCGCCACCGACCGACTGACGGTGAGCGGCCGCGTCGCCTTCTACGCCACCCGTTTCGTCGGCCGGCTGCCCGGCGTCAAGATCACCGTAGCTCCCGACCTGCCGCTGCCTGACGGCATCCCGATCATGTTGCCGAGCTCCGTCACCTTCACCGACCCGGCCATCGACCTGGCCTTCGTGAAGAGCGACACGCTGACCTCCGGACCGGTGCTGACCGTCGACTGAACTCGTCCGCCACCACAGCCCCAGCCGATCACCGCCGTCGCTCTGGGCCGACGGAACCCGCGTGGACGGCTTGTCGGCTATCGCGGCCTATGCTTCGGCGCGTGAACGAGAAACGGTGGAGTGGCGTGGACCTGGGCAACGTGCTGCGCGCTGTCGAGGACGCCGCCCCGGTCGACGCGCTGGATGCGGTGACCCGAGGCATCGGCGTCAACCTCGGGGCGCGGTGGGTGTCGTTCCTCGTCGCGGACATGAGCGGCCGGGCTCTCGTTCGGCTGGCCCACGACGTTCCCTTCGGGGACCGGCCCGGAAGGCGCCGGCAGGACGACGACGTGGCCACCGTGCTGCCCTTCGACGGCGGGCCACAGGAACAGGCGCTGCGCTCCCAGCGCGTGCAGGTCGATTCGAGTGGGGACGATCACGTGGTGATGGCGCCCGTCACGCAACGGGGCGAGGCCATCGGACTGTTGGAGGTCTCCTTACCGGTCGAGCCGGACGACGATGCGCTGGCCGAGATCTCCCGGGCCGCGCACGCGCTGGCGTTCGTGGTGATCGCCGCCCGGCGGCACACCGACCTCTTCGAATGGGGTCAGCGAACCACCCCGTTCAGCCTCCCAGCGGAGATCCAGCGCCGACTCCTACCCTCCTCGTTCACCTGCGAAGCCGGCTCGTTCACGCTCTCGGCGTGGCTGGAGCCGGCGGCCAGCATCGGCGGAGACACCTTCGACTACAGCCTGGCGCGCAACCTGCTGCACCTGAGCATCACCGACGCGGTGGGCCACGGCGTGCACAGCGCCCTGACCGCGACGCTCTGCGTCGGCAGCCTGCGCCACACCCGCCGCCGCGGTGCCACCCTGCTTGACCAGGCCCGGGCCGCGAACTCGGCGCTGGTCGAGAACCCGCCCGGAGGGTTCACCTTCGCCACCGGACTTCTCGGCCGGCTCGATCTGCGCACCGGCGTGCTGGCCATGGTCAACGCCGGCCACCCCACCCCACTGCTGGTGCGCGACGGGACCGTCCGGCCCGTCGCGCTACCGGTCGACCCGCCGTTCGGCGTACTGCGCCAGGGGACCTACCGCACAACGGACGTCCCGCTGCGCCCCGGCGATCGGCTCATCCTGCTCACCGACGGCATGCTGGAACGCGGCGCCGCCCGCCTCGACCTGCCCACACGAATGCCGGGCCTCACCGACCTGCATCCAAGGGAGGTCGTCCGCCGACTCGGCGACGCCATCCTCGACGTCGCCGGCCCCACCCTGCCCGACGACGCCTGCATGCTCGTCCTCGACTGGCACGGCGACCACGGCGACAATCGCTCCACCACGGGCGGCGCCGACCCCCAACGAGCGAGTGCCCTGGGAACGGCTTGAGGCCAACACGCGATTCGGCCAGTCGGACCGGCGCGAAGCACCGACAGCGCCGCCCGCCGGCCTCAGCGCGCGGCGCCGCCCGGTCGACCTGGGCCGGTCCCGGAGCGCCGGTGCCCGACGCGTGGAGCCCGTACCACCGGGGATTTGCCCGACCCCGGGCGGAAATCCCGCGCCGCAGCGGCCACCGTTTCGTCGGGATCGCGACCGAGGGCCTCCCGGATGTGCGGCGGGATCAGCTCGGATGTGGCCATCGCCAGTCGGACCTGCACCGAACGGTCGTCAACCAGGCGTTCCAGATCCGCCTCGTCCAGCTCGACCGCGCGAACCAGCGCGCAACGGACGTCGACCACCGGGTCCTGGGCAAGCGCGCTGCGCTGCTCGGCGGTGGTCCGCGGGTTGCGGGCGAGCCCCTTACGTACGCGTGCGGTGCGGTCGGCCATCAAGGCGGTGATCACATCGGGGTCGTGGGTGTGGGTGGCGAGTCGTTCCCGCACCTCGGGTGAGACGTCGTCGATCAGCCTGGCGGCCAGCTCGGGCTCCAACTCCCGCATCTCCGCGAGGAGACCACGAAGCTCCTTGTCGGATGCCTCCGACATCACCCGGCGAACCGACTCGTCGCAGGCCGGGTTGCCGGCGACCGCCCAGCGGACCCACCGGTCGTCGTCCTTGACCAGACGCAGGAGATTGCCGACCGAGGCCGAAGGGTTTCTCGCCACGGCCTCCCGGACCTGACGATCATGGTCCCGGGTCAGCGGTCGCAGTGCCTGCGCGGGTGCGTCGGTGCGGTCGGCGACCACCTTGCGGACCACGGCCGACGGGTCGGACGCCAGATCGATGAGGGTCATCTGTGGCGTTGCGGGGTCCAACGCCGAGGCGAGCCGCGCGTCCTCGCTGCCATCGGCCGCACGGTGCGCGGTGTTACCTGACCCGCTGTGACTGTCGGGCCCACCGACGTCCTGCTGCTTCCCCATGGCGCAATCATGTCACGGGCTGACTGGGGGCAGCGCCAGCCTCCGCCCGCTTCCCAGCTCGTGATGGTCGTTGCCGGCGTGGTCCACAAATCGGGCCGTGCCGCCGTCGTTCCGTCGTCCTCGCGGCGCACGTGGCGTCCGACTCTCGTTGATCGCCTGCCTCGCCGTGCCTGGCGCGGTCGCGGCGCTCGCCAGCCTCTTCGCCTGGCCGGAGTGGGTGCCTGTCGTTGCGGTGGTCGTTGCGGTGGTGGCAACCAGCCAACCCTTTCCAGGATCACCTGTCATGCGTGTGCTGGGACGGATCTGTCAAGCATGTGCTGGGACCAGGCATCGTCGGGCCGGAAGTTCCCTGCCTGCCCGAGGCAACCTCAGCGGCACACCGGCGAGTCATCGACGGCGGCGTGCGGCATCATCCGCCTCTGATCGGGAAGAGCCGACCGTGCGCCTTTCCGTCATCCGCCTCCTGCTCGTCGCCGCGCTGGCCGCCGCACCCCCCGCTGTCTGGGCAGCCCGCGAAGAAATCCTCCGCGACCGGTTGGTCGGCACCTCCGCGTCGGCGGCCCCGGGGGGCGGCCGGCAGGTCACCGTCCTCGGCTCCGGCGACATCCTGGTGCACCCACCCACCTGGCAGCAGGCCCACGCCGACGCGGTCAAGACCGGGCGGCCCGGCTACGACTTCGACCCGATATTCGCCCCCATCCGACCCGCGGTCGAGTCCGCTGACCTGGCCATCTGCCACCTGGAGGCGCCCATCGGTCCCGGTGCGCCGGCGGACTTCCCCCGTTTCCGTGCCCCCACCGACCTGGCACCGGCCATCAAGACCGCCGGCTACGACACCTGTTCGACGGCCAGCAACCATTCCCTCGACCAGGGCGAGCAGGGCGTCTACGCCAACCTTGACGCGCTCGACGCAGCTGGGCTGAGTCACACCGGCACCTTCCGCAGCAGCGCCGCACAGGCCACCCCCACCATCTACCGGGTGAAGGGCGTCAAGATCGGGCACCTGTCCTGGACCATGCACTTCAACGGCCAGACGCCGCCGCCGGACAAACCGTGGCTGGCCAATCGCATCGACGTGCCCGCCATCAAGAAGGCCGCCGCAGCGACCCGCAAGGCCGGTGCGCAGATCATCGTCCTGTCCGCTCATTGGGGCACCGAAATGGTCCACACCCCCGACGGGAAGCAGGTGCACTGGGCCAAGGAATTGATCGCCGACCCGAACATCGACCTGATCATCGGCCACCACGCCCACGTTGTGCAGCCCTTCGAGAAGGTCGGCGGCAAATGGATCGCCTACGGCGTCGGCAACACCCTCGCCCGTCACGACTTCCCCAAGGACGCCAACCGCGAAGGCGTCCTGGCCAAGTTCACCTTCACCGAACAGTCCAACCGCCAATGGACCGTCACCCGAGCGGAGGCAATTCCCATCTGGCTGTCCCTCAAGCCCACCATCCGGGTCCTCGACCTCGCCCGGCTCCCGACCGTCGACCGGCGGCGAGAGACGTACCGGGCGGCCCTGGACCGGATCAGCGGCTACCTCGACGCCCGCGGGGGCATCAATGACGGCCTGCACATCGTCCGCTGACGCCACATGCGTGAAGGTTCTCGTAAACCGCGTCCATCTGGGAGCATTTTGACCGCGCCTCGGGCTGCCGCGGCCAACCGTTGCGGGCCTACCGGTGCCGGGGACGCCGCAGTGCTAACCGGCGCCGCCTCCCGGTGGATGCCGGGCTCCAATCGATGGCATCCCTGATGATTCGAGGGCTCACTCCTCAAGCGGGAGCCTGCGCCTTTCCAGCACCACCCGCACCCATTGAGCGGCGTCCGGAGTGTTGCCGAGCAGCACGTCATCTGGTCCGCGCGCCAACAGCGTGCCGTCAGAGAGGAGCGTCAGCCGATGGTCCCCTCGCAGCGGCCACGATTTGTCGACGTAGTGACCGCTGTCGTCGATGACCACACCCCCACCGTCCGGACCGCTTACCGCCAGTCGACTCTCGCCGAAGGGAACCAGCGACACGAAGGGCTCGGGATACCGGTCCATCATCACCGGTCGCCAGGCGCCGTCGTAGTGCCACAGGGCCGGGAGCTGGGCCGGATCCCGCCGCTCTCCGATCAGCCACACGTCGCCGCGTACCGACGGCGCCACCCGGATCGCATTGATCTCGCCGTCGGGGTTCGGCACCCGGGGCCGGTGCCAGTGCACGCCCGAGTCGAACGAGACGGCAAGCAGCGGCCGGCCGTCGGCGACCGAGGCCGCCAACACCAGGCCGTCACTGCCGTACACCGCCTGCGGACGGGACAGGGGCGGCTGCACCGGCAGCGGTCGCCAGACGCCGGCGTACCACCCGACCACCCCGCCGGTCCGGTCGTCCAGCTGGACCCAGCTTCGCAGCGCCCGTACGACCGGGGGTGGAGTCGCTCCGGGCGCATGCTGGAAGCTGCGTCCGTTCAGCGAGTAGTACCAGCCGTCCCCCGCCACGAAGAGGACCGGCACATCCACCGTGACCTGGAGCTGCTGCTTCTTCCCCAACGGCTGCGGATGCGGGATCCGGCGCCAGGACCGCCCGCCGTCCGCGGTGGCGAAGAGCAGCGCGGGGCAGCCCGGCCCGGGAGGTCTCCCAGCGCAGGAGGCGAAGAGGGCGTAGCCGTGGTCGCGGTCACCGAACTCGACGTACGGCTTGTCGTACCGGTCGGGGACGGTGACCCGGGCCTGGCGTACCGTGACGCCGTCCGCCACCTCTCGCGGCGTCAGCTTCAAGACAGAGCCCGGCGAGGACTGCCGAGTGTGCACGATCGTGCAGGCGGCCAGGGCAGGCACGAGCAGCAGCGCGGCCAGTGAGCGGGACACTCGACGGCTCATCCGACATCTCCTACAAGGGCCCACAGAGTCTGATCGGCAGCAGTAACGACGCGCTGCGGTGCGGATCATGTCAGACCGACCTTCGCACCGCAGCGACACCGCAGGCCACCAAGAAGGTGACCGCCATCAGTCCGATCCGTAGCCAGGGCACGTCCCGGGTCGGCCGTACGCCGATCGACACTGCCAACGCCAGCTGTGCCACCAGAGCAAGGCAGATGATGATGCTGAGCGACCGATAGGTGTTTCCGAAATCGGACCAGAACACCCAGGTGCCGTAGATGACCGGGACCGTCATCAGCAGGCTCAGGCCGATCAGCGGGACGGCCAGTCTCCATCGCATGCGGGCGTTCACCGCCATTCCTCCCGGTCCTCGCTGCTGGCGTCGCCCATAGTCTCCATTCCGACGGTCAGCGCTGCGCCCGCGTCACGAAGCTGCAACAGATCGTCCGCCGGCGGGCGGTTTCGAGTCTTTCTCGCGCATGGCCGCCGATGGCGATGGCGAGCTGAAAAGCCCGGATCGTATCGAAGGCGACGTGGAAAGACGATGGCACCGCGGACGGCACGTGAGCCGGGCTACCGCTCGTCGAGCAGGTCGCGCAGCTCACGCAACGCTTCGCGGAGCCGGTCGGCAAACGTGTACATCATGCCTGCGACCGGGCGCGGGGTGCTGAGGTACAGATTGAACCGGTCCGGCAGCAGCACGTACGCGATCCCGATGCAGCGACTGCTGGTGGCCCCGAACCCGAAGTAGCGGATGCTGGTCGACGGCGCCGAGCTGGTGCTCAGGTAGTCGTCGCGCATCTTGAGCCACCCCGGCGTCTCGTACAGCCGGGACGACTCGGGCACGCCGAGCGCCGCCCCACGCCGCTTCTGGATCAGCTGCAGCTCCCACAGGTGCTGCTCCGGTGCCGCACCGGCCTGGCACTGCTTCGCCCGTTCGACATGCTTGTCGGCCGCGGCCCGGAACGCCGCCCGCCGCTCGTCGGGTGACGCGGCGGGATCGTCCATCGCGGACACGAACCGCAGCACCTCGGGCGTGACGACGCGCATCGCCTCGGTCCGCCCCCGCAGGTATTGGCGGGTGGCGATGGACTCGTACGTGGTGCCGATGAAGCCCTTGGCCCGCTTGTGCGCGAGCTGGTACGCCACCTGCACGAACGCGTCCGGCGACATCCGCAGCCGCTTGACCTCGTCCACCCCGAACTCGTCGAAGGACAGGGTCACGGTGGCGGTGTCCGCGCCGTATTGGGCGAACGACCGTGCCGCGGCGGCGATGTCGGCCCGCAGCGCGTCGTCGAGCACGAACGTGACCGGCTCGATCGTCGGCACCCCCTGCGCCGCCGCACCCGACTGGGCGCCGTGCTCCTCGGGCGACGCGGCGAGCATCGTGTCGACGAAGCTGAGGATGGTGGTGCCGTCCAGCCCGCAGTGCTCGACGTTGATGCCGGCCGTGCCGTCGGCGAACACGATGAGCGACACCGCCTTGTCGAACCACCGGTTGCCGCTGTCGCCGTGCAGCAGCTGGTCGCAGGCCGCCAGGTCGTCGGCCGGCGTCAGGTCCTCCAGGCACACGCAGAACAGCGCCGTCTCGATGGTGTCCAGCGCGGCGGCGTTATCGGAATCCAGTGCCGCCAGCCGGTCCCTGGCCGCCGCCCACTCGGCCCGGGCCATCGTGGTGAGATGGCCGGCCGCGGTGGCCGTCGCGGCCCACGCGGCACCGGCCTTCTGCGCCTCACGCAGGCCGGCCGCCAGGTCGTCGAGGGAGTACGGGCGCCCGTCCGGCCCGACCACGTCCATCCGGAACGCGTTGCCGCGCTGGAACACCACGATGTGCCGCGCCGTCGACGGGCCCGGCATCTCGTCGGTGTACGGCGCTCGGACGGTGTCCTGCACCGGCCCCGGGATGCGGGTGGTCGAGAACAGGAACTTGTTCTGCTCCATGGACAACGCCTGCCCGCGCGTCACGATCGGCGGGATGCGCTCGTCGTCGAGCTGGGTCTTGTAGTTCACGGCGGCGGCGATGAGCCTCGCCGCGCGCTCCACCTGCGGCTCGGCGAACCCGCGCAACGGCGTGTCGCGGAACAGGAAGATGAAGTTGGCGTTCAACGCGATCCGGTCCCGGCGACCGAGATAGCGCGCCGGCCAGAACGTGTCCAACCAGCTGTGCGTGGCCGGATCCGCGTTGTACCGCACCAGATCGGCGTGCAGCTTCGGCCCCGGACCGTCGGCCCGCCCGAACTCCTGCACCGCGGCCTCGGTGTCGGCGAACTCTTCCTCCGTCAGCAGCGGCGCAGACCACTCGAGGAACCGGGCGCAGGTGTCCTCCAGCGCGGGCAACGGCACCCGCGGCAGCGTGTCCTCATTTTCGAACGTGCTCACTCGGTCTCCTCGAAATCGCTGCTCATCGGGCGGCCTTCTGGGTCAGTGACTGGTCAACGTCAAAGGTCAACGGGTCGGGAGTGCCGATGGGCCGGGAAACGTAGAGCTGAGCGTACAACCAGCCGTCGGCCTCCAGACCCTCCGAATCAACGCCGACGGCGGACATCGTCTCCAGCACCTGCCGCTGTTCCCGGTCGGACGCGAAACGGCGCTGCCGGAACGTCCGGTCCACCCGCACCGTGTCGTAACCGAGGGCCGCGAGGCTGTCGGCGATCGGTTCGAACGGGAACATCCGCAGCGCGAAATGCGCCATCCACGGCAGCCGGTCCCGGCGTGAGCCGACCACGCGCACGAGCGTCCGGCCGGTGACGTAGCCGAGGCATCCGGTGGAGATCACGATGTCGGCACCGGCGAACAGGGCGCGCTGCCGCGCCGTGGGTTCGCGCGCCTCCAGGTCGGCCTGCACGGCGTCGTCGAGGAACCCGGCCGCCGATGCGTACCCCAGCGCCGGCCGGGACACGTCCAGCCCCACGAACCGGGCCGGGGACCGGTGCGCCCGGACCAGCTCACGATCGCGCTCCAGCAGCGCTTGCCGGGTGCACTCGGCGCCGGCGTAGCGGTCGTACAGGTCGTCCATGGTGGCGTCGCAGCGCAGCAGCGCCGCGTTGACGCCGTAGGAGCAGCCGACGTCGACGACGGTCGGGACGGGCACCTGCCGCGATTGGCGGTACTGCCCGATGATTTGCTGGAAATAGGGCTTGGCGAGTTGGGGAATGTAATAGTCGAGCTCACGCAGGATGGTGAAATAGGCGCGGGGATCGGGTTGCGTGTAGATGCCGTCGAGGGAAACTTTTCCGGTCCGGTCGAAACGCACGGGGGCGGCTCCTCGCGATTACTAATCCAGCAACTGGTCGACTCGCACGGCATTGCGCTCGGCGTCGCGGTGCGCGGGCAGGACCCGGCCGAACAGCTGCCGCGTACGGGCGACGCTGCCCATCACGCCGGGGCGTTCGGAGTAGGCGAAGATCGCTGAGTGCCGGGCGGTGGCGCCGCGCACCGCGCTCACCCGGTGCAGCGCGTACCGGCCCTTGAACAGCTGGAGGTCACCGGGGCGCAGGGTCAGGGCCCGCACCGGCGAGCGGTCGGCGCCGGTGAGCACCGAACGGACGGCGCCGAAGTTCTCCGCGCCCGCCGAACGGATGTTCGGGCAGTACTCGAAGACGCCGCCCTCCTCCGGCTCCTGGGTCAGCATGCTGACGGTGAACTCGTTGGTGTCGAAGTGCCACGGGTGCTCCATGCCGGGCTGCACGACGTTGAGCACCAGGCCGGACAGCGGGTCGGCGAGCTGGTGCAGCTCCGGGAGTTCGAAGCAGGCGGCGACGAAGCGCACGAACGACGGGTCGATGTAGAGCCGGTGGATGACGCTGTCGGTGGGGATCCGGTCGCGCGGGACGAACGCGTTGCCGCGCTGCATGACGATGCGGCCCGGGTGCTCGGCCGGCAGGTCGTCGTCGAACGCGATGTTGTAGACGTTGGTTTCCTCAACGTCGTAGTACGCCAGCGGGGCGACCCCGGCGCCTTCCCGCCGCAGCGCCTCCCACCTGCTCGGCAGAATGAACTCCGGCAGCACGCTGCACCCGATGTCGCGCAGTTCGGTGCGCGTTCGGGAAACGACGCGTTCCCATGCGTCGCTTCCCGGGTCGGCCAGTGGATAGCGTGCGGTGTCCACGATATGCATTTGAACAGACCCCTTCTTCAATGGTGGCGGCATGAAGAAATGGGAAACCCTAACAAGATTTACCGGCGTCTAGACCATGTTGGTTACATTGTTCACAGCGCCGCGGCCGGAGCGCGGCCTGCTGGACCAGCCCAACTACTGGTAGTCCGCCCGGGTTGCCGCCCTGGGGCCGCCGACGGTCATGGCGCGTCCCGTCGTGCGGCCGAGGCGCTACGGGCGGCGTCCGAACAGGCCCGGAACGTCGTGCTGAGCACCGTCTCCCCGGCCCGGGTCAGCTCACCGCGCAGGATCAGGGTGCCGCAACCGCGACGGGTCGTCGACACGGCGGTGTCCAGCACGCTCAGCACCCCGGCCAGCTCGTCGTCGACCCGCACCGGTGCCAGTCATCGCAATCATCGTCGATGAGTTACACAGCTGAACCAGTGACCTCTTCGGCGTGAAGCAGGACGCTGCACCCACTCTGACCTGCGGAAACGAGAAGCAGCAGGTGGCGGCGGGTGCAGTTAAGGGCCGTTGCGTGCTGTTGGATGCAGTTCAACGCCGTTCAGCGCACCCGGCTGCTCCCCACGTGCTCCCCGATCCCGGCGGCGACCGCGGCGTCCCCGGCGCCTTGGCGCTTCATTTCGCCGCGTCTGCCAAGGAACAGCACCGAGGCTGATGTTCACTCAGCGTGACCGATGTCCTGAGACAGCGCGCACGGACGGCGGCATGACAGTGCGTCGGTCCGCCGACGAACTGTCATAAGGGCAATACCTGCTTGGGCCGCAGCTTCGCATCAATCTCCGGACGCCGCCTCTATGCGATCGGCCTCTGCTTGGAGACCGCGCGCCACGTCGTTCCAGTCCGGACCGAATGCAATCAGGTCGGCGGCCGCCACCCGCAGCAACTCCGCATCATCCGGACGCTGAAGACAGGCCAACCGGAATGCCAGGTTCCGCGCCCATGGCGGCAGCCCCATCCAATCTTGCTGGAGCATCGTCCGCAACATATTGACGATGTCTTCGGCGGAAGAGAATGTCAGTTCCTCGACGAATTCCTGCAGGAGATTTTCGAGCAAATCGCCACGCTCTTCAGCCGTAGGAGCCGCCAGGCGCCGAGCCAGGCCGAGTAGTTCACTCATCGAAGCCCCCTTTTCCGGTGGACTGCTGAGGCAAGCCGACATCAGGCGAGTTGCTCGTCGCCTCGGATGCGGGCGTGCAGGTGCATGTCGTGCCGGCCGTCGGAGTGGACGGCGTCGCTGCGCTTGGTGCCCTCCAGGAGGAAACCGGCTTTGACGGCGACCCGGCAGGAGGCATTGTTGCGGGTCGAGTGATCCAAATGCAGACGGTGGAAACCGGCCTCGCCCAGTGCCCAGACGCTCAAGGCCGTCAGCGCGCGGGAGGCCACACCTGCTCCACGGGCGGCCGGGAGCACCCAGTATGCGCACCCCGCGACACCGTCATCGAGATTCATTCCGCCCATGGCGATGCGCCCCAGCACCTCACTGCCGCCGCGGGTCACCGCCCAACTCGCGCCCGTCTCCTGCGCCCAGGCCTGGCGATACTGATCGAACCACTCACGGACCTGGTCTTCAGATGCGGGTTGGCGAGTGTGCCAGTGCTGGATCTCGGGGTCCTGGTAAGCAGCGAGGAAAACTGCTGCGTCGAAAGGCTCCCAGGGTCGCAAGAGCAGGCCACCCGGGGCGGAAAGCATCGGTTGCGGGCCGGCGGCGAGGGTTCCGGCGGGGATGGCAGGCGGCGTCGAAAGGGTTGCCCTCACGCCTTATCCTCTCCCGGCGGTGATGACCTGTGTCAAGTTCCCCGCCAACTGCGCATCGGCATCTCGCTGCATGTCAACCTCAACGCCATCCGTCATGATCGGTGTACTCATCTCGGCAGTTTTGAGCGGCGGCCCACCGGCGTCGAGTCACGCTGCGTGACACGCGGATCGCGCCAGAAGCGGATGCCGGCATGACCCCGATCTGTTTATGGACGTACGGCACGATGAACGTTCCGCTCGCCGGTTCTTCCTCTGCTTAGATCGTTCTGACGATCGAGGAAGGGAACGGTACGCCGTGACGCCGGAGCTTCAGGAGCAGGAAGAACGCCTCCAGTTCGACCGCTTTGACCATGACGACGCCTGGGCCCTGGGAACTCGCCTGGTCGGGCTGGCCAGAGAGCGCGGCCACGCTGTCACCGTCGACATCCGCCTCGGCGACCACCAACTCTTCCACTACGCACTGCACGGCACCTCTGCCGACAACGACGACTGGATCGAACGCAAGATCCGCGTCGTCCGCCGGTTCGGACACAGCTCCTACCTCGTGGGCCAGACCTACCGCGACCGCGGCACCACCTTCGAGGAACAATCCCACCTCGAAGCGGCCCTGTACGCCGCGCACGGCGGCTGCTTCCCGATCATCCTCAGGGGCACCGGCCCGGTCGGCACCGTCACCGTCTCAGGACTGCCCCAACTCGACGACCACCGCCTCGTCGTCGAGGCCCTCGAACTCTTCCTAGATTCCAAGGCCTCCGAGAAGGGGGCCGTCTCGTGAACGGCTCTTTCTCAACTTTCGGCTGTCTCACTCACGGCGGTGACGGAGGGCAACGTCAGCCGAGCAGGATGCGGTGTCGTAGGAGTGGGCCGCCCGATGAGCTCGCCGGGTCCAGCTCCGTCGCGGGTACGACACGGACGCCCTGCCCCAGGGCCGGACCGTCTGAACGATGGACGCCGTCACCGGCGGCAGGTGGGGGCGGGCCCAGGGGTTCGCGGTCAATCCGCTTTCTGCAGCTTCTCGGCGAACATCACGAGAATGCCGCTGGGGCCGCGGAGATAGGTGAGCTTGTAGACATCCTCGTACGTGGCGACGCCGCGGAGCGGGTGACAGCCGTGCCTGGCGGCGACCTCGAGGGCGGCGTCGATGTTGTCCACGGCGAAGCAGACACGGTGCATGCCGATGGTGTTCGGTTGGACGGGCTCGGCTTCGATCGCGTCCGGGTGCACGTACTGGAACATCTCGATGCGACCGTTGCCGTCGGGTGTCTGGAGCACGGCGATGTCGGCGGTGTTGCCGTCCAGACCCACGGCGGTGTCAGCCCACTCGCCGCTGATCCGGGCGCGTCCGAGCACCGTCAGGCCGAGGTCGGTGAAGAAGGCGATCGTGGCTTCCAGGTCGCGGACGGCGATGCCGACGTTCTCGAGTCTGATGGACACCGGTTCTCTCCTATGTCAAGCCGCGGCCGGAATGAGGTGCCTGCCGTGATCGAAGGGTTGGTTTTGACGGTGTTGACAGACGATGCGAGCGAGGCATCTTTTGAGGCGGCGGAGGGCTTCGGTACGGGTGTCGCCGGCGGCCAGGCGCTGGCGTAGTGGGTCATGGCGGATTCGTGACAGCGCAGTTGTCAGCCCGTCGCCGACCCCGGGGGACCGGTCAGGACGGTGGGAACGAACTCCAAGAGTTGGAGCCTGCCGTCGAAGGTGCGCGAGTCGACCATCTGCAGCGCCACGTCAGGCCATCCGTCGTAGATCCGGTCCCTGCCGGTCACCCCGTTGACGACGGGGAACACCACCACCCGGTACCGGTCAACCAGCCCCGCTTTCAGCAGTGACCGGCACAGGCCGGGGCTGCCGATGGTGCGCAGCGGAAACTGACCGTCCTGCTTCATTGACCGGACTACCTCCACGGCGTCCTGATCGACCAGCGTCGTGTTGGCCCAGCTCAGCGGGGCAGCCAAGGTGCGGGAGAACACGACCTTCGGGGTGGCCGCGAGCTCCTCGATCCCCTCCTGGCCGGACTTGGCGAAGCCGGCGAACAAGCGATACGTGTTCGCCCCCATCAGCAGGGTGTACTCACTCTTGGCGTCCTCGCCGAGCCACGCGAAGTACTCCGGACCCCCCAGGCCCCACAAGCCGGGCCAGCCCTCGGCCGCACCGTACCCATCCAGGGAGGTGATGTAGTCGACCATCAGTGCCGGCATATCAATGCCTTCCGTGTCGTGCCTGCAGGCTTCTCAACAGCGTTGACCTGTCAACGCCGCGCGACTCATCGCGCCGCGCCATCCTGCGCACGTTACGCCGGTCATGCGGGCCCCACCGTGCGTGGCCGCCCCGGGCGACCGTCGTGCTGCTAGACGTGACTGAAGTCGGCATCTGGGGTACTCACCTCGTCGTCGCATCGGTATTCGGCCGTGGACTGGCACAGAGGGATCGAGTCGCGCTCCGCGCGGATGCGTGGGGCTGCCGTACTCCTCGACGTGGCGCAGCATGACGGCGGCCATCGCGAGGAACATCAGCACCTGGCCCGAGGTCAGGAACGCGCCGGTTAACAGGAATCCGATGTGCCGGCGCCAGAGCCTCCACGCGACCATCGCGACGGTCATGTTGTGGGCTATCACCAGGGGCGTCGAACTCGGGCGCGGCCCGCAGGTCGACCCAGCCGGCGCCGAGCAGCCACGGTTCCAGGGGTCCGAGCAAGCTCATCCCGACGAGCATCGCCAGGGCCATCTCGAGGTAGTGCCGCGCGAAACGATGTCGAGCGGGTCGAGGCAGGGGCCGGATCGTGTGCAGGAGGGCTCGCGGGCCGGGAGCAGCGAAGCCTGAACACTTCGGTCTTCTCTGGGAGGTCACGCCGGACCGCTCGCCCGCATCACCGCAGGTCAAAGCCCTCCGCTCCATCCGGGCTCGGTGAGCTCTTCGGGCGCGGTGACCACTTCGCCGACCTGCACCCAACCTGCTCCCACTTGCAAGGCCGAGGCATCCAGCAGCTCCTTACCGCCTTGACCTGCGCATACTCCCCTGCCAGGTGAGATAGAACGCGGTCGGCTGCTGCGCAAAGTCGCGGAGCACTCCGCGTGAACGCGGGTGCGGTGCATCGTCGGGTGTCACTTGCTGCGCCCTTGCATTCCTGAGCGCTGCTTCGGTGCTGACTGCTGTCGCACGGTGTCAACCGCCATCGGCTATTTCGGCTGCCTCCCTGCCCGCAACAGAGACGTCCCCTGGCAGACTGGCTGGCAGGCAGGCAGCAGGGTCGTCCGCACGGTAATGGGCGGGACCCGGGGTGCGATCTGGGCCGTCAGCCCTGCTGCCCTCACGAATGCTTCCGTGACTGCTTCGTCCCGAAGGAACCACCAGCCGTCGATGAGCTGGGCCAGCAACGGGACTGTCTTGTTCGAACGGTCCACCGGAGTCCACGAACGTCCGGCGTTGCCCGCGCCCGTCCTCACCCAGTTGGTCACCCAGCCCGAGTGTCAGACGTTGAGGCGGAACTTAGATGGGCACTCCCGTGACCTGCGGCGACCTGGTCGGCACGCTGGTCACGCTCGCTCCCGGGCTCACGTCGTTGATGGCTAGTTGCCCGACGTTTCACGGTGTCTTGTGCCCCGTGTGAGCCCGGAAGACTCCTTGATGCGATGAAGAGGCGGGGCCTCGCCTCCCCGTGACAGTCACCCAGTTGCGATGTTCGCTTGGGCTGTCTACGTCCACCACGACGATGGAGGCCCCTGTGGATGAGTATGACGGAAAGCAGATCGTCGGTATCGATCTGCATCGGCGACGCACGGTGATCGTGCGGATGACGCAGGCCGGGGAGCACCTCGAGACGGTGCGGATTGACAACGGTCCGCTGACGTTGGGGTTGGAGATCGCGAAGGCCGGTGAAGCACCCGAGGTGGTGTTGGAGGCGACCTACGGCTGGTACTGGGCGGTCGACGTGCTCCAGGACGCCGGCGCGGTGGTGCACCTGGCCCACCCGTTGGGTGTGAAAGGGTTCGCCTATCGGCGGGTCAAGAACGATGTGCGCGATGCATCGGACCTGGCTGATCTGTTGCGTATGGGGCGGTTGCCGGAGGCGTGGATCGCGCCGCCAGCGGTGCGGGAGCTGCGGGAAGCGGTACGTCATCGCAGCAAACTTGTGGCGTTGCGGTCCGGACTCAAAGCGCAGGTCCATGCGGTGCTCGGCAAGCAGGGCGTCATGGTGCCGATGTCGGATCTGTTCGGCACGGCGGGCGGGAAGCTCCTCGATGATCTGCGTCTGGACCCGGCTTACCACGCACGGATCGTGTCGCTGCGCAGGTTGATCGAGGCCCTTGACTTCGAGATCGACGTGGTCGCTCGGCGCACCGCAGCGAAACTCGCCGCGCATCCGGGATACCGTGCCGTGCAGGCCATCGACGGTGTCGGCCCGGTGTTGGCGGCGATCTTCGTTGCCGACATCGGTGACGTCAGCCGTTTCCACCGCCCGCAGCAGCTGTGCTCCTGGGCCGGGCTGACCCCACGCCACCGGGAATCCGACACCACCGTGCGCCGGGGCCAGATCACCAAACACGGCAGTCCGCTGCTGCGCTGGGCTGCGATCGAGGCGGTGCAACGGCTCAGCCGCGGCCCGGTCGGCGCGACCCGGATCCGAGTCGGCGCCCGCCGCGGATCGAACATTGGCAAGGTCGCCGCCGGCCGGAAACTACTCACGCTGGTGTTCTACGGGCTGCGCGACGGGCATATCCGCGCCCTGAGCACCCGACCGGCGTGAGCCTGATCCGGACACAGCCAGGACCCGAGGTCGCTGGGGGTCTGACCCTCCCGAACACGGGACGCGGTCGAGCGTTACTTGATTGACCCGGCCCTGGCTGTGGCCGCACCACTGCATGCCGCGCACAGCGGCGAAGGGATGACCGGCAACCGGATCACAACCGGCATGCCGCACGTCCATTCAGGACCTTGGAAAAGACGGCCCACACAACCCCATAGCCTGCTCCCGGCGCCGCCATCGTGCGATCGCCTCGGGATCGGCGTCAAGGCCACACCCGCTACGCGGGTCGACCTAAAGGTCGAGCCTGGACCCCGACCCTCACCGACGCCTGCCCGCACCGATCCGGAAATCAGCCATAAACCGGTCACAACCGGTCCAGCGTCCGCGCTTGACACGGCCCCGCCTCTTCAGGGATGACCCCCAGGCAGCCAACACTGCCACGGGAGCTGCGGCTTCGTGGGCCCGTGACCTACTGAAACGGTCCGCTATCGTCCGCCCCTGTCCGCTGGCGTCCGCCCGGTCGTCACTCAGTTCGTCACCGGAAGGGCCTGTGACGCGAGGACTATGCTGCCGCCGTGAGAGCTGTCCGGTTCATGTGGGCAGGTGCGTTTCTCAGCCTCGCCAACGTCGCGGCCGGTTGGAGCTGGGCCTTGGCCGACGCCGACCTTCGTGTTGGAACCTCCGCCCCTCAGGGTATCGACTGGAGCCAGGCGAGCATGTTGTTGGGCGTACCGGCCGCGGTGACGGTCGTTTTGATGACAGCCGCTATCCGTCGTTCGATGGCTCTGCTATGGGTGGGTGCCATCGCGATGGGACTGCTATTCATCCCGTGTGGTAGCGCGCTGCTCATCGACCACGCAGGAATGGACGGGGCCAGCCTCGCTCCATGGGCATGGGCCGCCCATCTAATCGCTATGTTCCTCGCTCTGCCCACTGTGGTCATCGCACCTTGGCTGCACGGCCGCGACAGCCGACACTGAGGCCGACCGGTGTGGCCCGCCGGCCCGGCCGATGCCGGCCGCAGGTCGCCGGCAGGCCGGGGCCGAGCCGGCGCCACCCGCCCGTCAGATCCCGTCGGTCAGTGTGCTTCACCGCTATACGCAACGCGCCGTTTGACGAGACAGCCCAGCCGGCCAAAATTGGAACAGGAACGACTCCACTCCGCGCAGGTTCTCGATGCCGGATCGCGGCGTCAAGGCGGCGATCCGGGACCGCCCGGCGCTGTACGCCCACACCTCGTAGTGACCCGGTGGGCCGATCCGGAGAACATGCGTGTCGGTTGGCTGGATCTGCAGATAGCCGCTGTCCAGCCGGACGCGTCCGGCCTTGCTGCCCTTCCACCCGTCTAGCAGGGACGGTGGCTCGTCCCAGATCTCGACGGTCACGCTCGCGTAATGGTCAGTGGCACCGGCGCTGATCGCCACGATGCAGTTCGGGGAGACCGACCATTCCTCGCCGGACACCTCGTAGTCGCCCTCGTCGTCAAGCAGCACGATCATGCGGCGAAAGACGAGTACCTCGGTCTCCAGGCGGGTCAGGCGTCGGGGCGTTAGATCTCCTCCGACGCGCTGATTGGCTGGCCGGGACGGGTCCTCTCGGCCACCCACCCGACACTGCTGGTGCACCTGCGGTGATCCCCCAGCCAGCGGTTGAGGATCGCTCACGTCAAGGTCGTAGCCCGCCTTGTCGCGGTTGTCATAGAGCAGCGTCTCCTGTGGGTACTGTCCGGCGGACAGCGGCCAGACGACGAGCCGGGCGGCATCCGGTGTGTCGGCGCCGTACGCGACGAAACCGTAGCCGGGTACCCCATTGATAGTGCCGGTGCCCTTCACCGCGACCTCATGATGGAGGTCTATAGCCGCCCGCGCCGTCGAGCGACGCCGGCCCTAGGCCGGGGCCCACTAAGGTGCCGTCAGGCTCCTGCCGAAGCAGTCGGATCTGCGGAATCCGCAGCGCCAGCACCGTAGACGCCACCACCAGCAAGGCCCCGATGCCCAAGGTCATTGAGGTGCCGGCCAGGTTGGCCAGAGGGCCGGCCGACACGTAGCCGATCGGAAGCACGACGAGGGAGATCAGCCCGTCGTACGAGCTGAGCCTTGAGATGACCTGCTGGGGTACCAGCTGCTGCAACCCGGTCATCCACAGCTCGTTGAGCAGCGACACGCCGGCCGCCCCGAGCACGGCGCCGCCGACGAGGACGCCGAGCATGCTCGGGCCGGTGAGGGCGAGCAGCGGGAGAGCGGTCAACGCGAGCCCAATATGACCGACGACCATCGGCCGCTGTGGACGCCACCGGAGCACCACCAGTCCACCCACCACGGAGCCGGCCGCCATTCCGGCGGCGACGATACCCCAGCTCGACGAAGTGTGGCCGGCGTCAAGCAGGACCACGGGACCGAGCACCGGCAGGACCGAGGACCCCAGGTTCCAGAGGGCGTGGCAGCACAGCGTCCGCCAATACCATGGGCGGGCGGTCATCTCCTGCCACCCGACCGACAGGTCCTGGACCAGGCTGGCCCGGGCACCGCTGTCGTGCGGGGGGATCGTCAGCACCGCGAGGCACAGCGCGCTGACCAGGTAGGTTACCGCGTCGATAAGGTACGCCGGTCCGGGGCCGGTGACCGCCGCGATGACGCCCGCGGCGGCCGGGCCCAGGATGCTGGCCACCCCCCGGGAGAGCCCGAGCAGGGCGTTGGCCTGCTGGAGCTGCGTCCGTCCGATCATTTGCGGCACGATCCCAGTGATCGCCGGGCGGGATATCGCGGAGCCCGCGCCGTAGCAAACGGACGCGGCCAAGATCAGCGGCACGGTGCCGTGGCCGGTCAGGAGCAGGCATCCCACGAGGACTTGGAGCGCGGCGAGGGAGGCGTCCGCGCCGATCAGCAGCAGCCGACGGGGTAACCGGTCGGCCAGGGCCCCGCCGACGAGGAGAAGGAGCACGCGTACCGCCATGGAGACGGCGAGCACCACGCCCACGTCGGTCGCCGAACCGCCGACGGACAGAATCGCGAACACCTGTGTCATTGGCATGAGCGCATCCCCGAAACCGGAGGCACTCCGGCCGAGCCAGAAGAGCCGGTACCGGCGATCTCTCAGTGGGCCGAAGTCGAATCCCGTCCGCATGTCCCCGTCGCGTCCCGCCCGTCAGTCTTCCTCGGCGCCCGAGGTCACCGTCACCTGCGCGGGGAACCATCGGCTCACCGCCAGGAGGCGCCGCTCCACCTCCGTCTCGTCCTCCCCGATGACCACCGCGCAGCCCGCGCGGGCTGCGGAATGGACCGTGACATCCGGAGTCGGCTCACCCACCACCAGGCGTACCTCTGCCTCGACGACCCCCGCCTGTTGCAGGACTTCCTCGACGGCGGGAGTGACGAGCACCCGGCCGGGCGCAGCCTTCAGGTGGATCCACCCGGCGGTGCCGGTGGCGGGCCAGGCCGGTCCGTCCTCACCGATGACTGAGTCCAGCCCCATGACCGAGCGGGCCCACTCCTGGTGCAGGTCTACGCCCAGCAGGTTCTTGAACACGCCGGGGATGCCCCCGCCACCCACCCGCCCGCCGAGTTCGCTGAACACGAGCGAGCCGGCCGGCTGAAGAAACACCTCGGTGTGGAAGACGCCGTCCGTGTAGTGCAGTGCGGTGAGTGCGGCCACCATCAGCTCCGTGGCCCGCTCGTACAGCTCCGGGTGGCGGACGCGGTGCAGCAGTACGGAGGCATATTCGATGCCGGCCTTGATGGTGATGGAATTGTTCAGGTAGCGGGAGACGGTGAGCGCCCGCAGCCGGCCGCCGCGGACCACGCCGTCGAGGTGTAGTTCCCTGCCCTCGACGAACTGCTCCACCAGCCACAGCCGGTTCCGCAGCGCGGCATCCTCGCGCAGCGCCGCAAGGCCCACCGGATCCGGCACGACGTGAGTGTCGATCGTGGCCAGACCCGCGAGGGGCTTGATGACCACCTTGCCGCCGACGGGCAGTTCAACGTCGTCCAACGAACCCACGACGGTGCAGTCGGTCACCGGCAGGCCGGCCTGTCGGATGAGCTGTTTCTGGACAAACTTGTCGCGCAGACCCAACGCGGTGCGATAGCCAATCCCGGGCGTGTCGTTGATCGTCCGCAACAGACTCGCCGGGATGATCTCCAGCTCGTTCGCCGGCGACACCACGTCGAAGTCGGAGAGGTCGAGGCCGTGGCGGACGAGCCCGGCCAGCACGGCCTCCGCCGAACGTGCGTCGGCCACCGGAACCACGTCGTGCAGCCACGGCGACTCCCGCGCCGCGGCCAGGTCCGCCGGTACGGCCGCGCAGGTCACTGCCGCGCCGAGTGCGTGCAGGGCCCGCAGGTCGGCGATGGGTTTCCACCCCAAGTGCAGAACGCGGAGCGTCATGTGAATCACCAGATCTGTTGGAAGGAGGGGGCTGGTCCGGTACGCCTGGCGCGGTGACCGGATTGCGGCTGACGGACGGCCGCCGACCGACGGCGGCGGCCGGCTAGCCAGCCGCCGGTATCTCGGTGCCAGTCATCCGTGGCCGCAGGAGCGTCCGGACCTCGTCTACGAGCGGGGCAAGGTCGTCGGGCGCGTCGACGCTCACCACGACCGATGCGAGGAGGGCACCCGCGTAGTCGTCCGGTGGCACGAGCACGGTGTCGCCCACCCGGCGGTGCACCGCCACCGCTTCGATCCCGGCAAGTTCGTGCAGCGCCTCGAGCCGGGGGAACCCGCCGAACACGCCGGCTGCGGGCGCGACCACCTTGACGACCGCCGCGTAGCGGCCGGTCGGGTCGCTGGCCGGTTCCGGCGCCGCGCCGGCCGCCAGGAGCAGCGCGTTGCGGTAGAAGTTCTCCCCCGTGACCAGCGGCACGAGGTGCGAGGTGATGTGGCCCCCGCCGATCCGGGCGGCGATCTCAACGAGCCGGGCCATGCCCTCGTCCACCTTGCACTCAAGGTGGAAGCTGCAGTTGTCCAGGCCGAACGCTCGGACCACCTCGGCTGCCAGGTTTGTCACCGCACGCTGCTCGGCCCGCGACAGGGCGGTCGGTTGCCGATGCTCGATCTCCAGGAAGTTCGCCGGATCGGTGCGCTTGTCCGTGATGGCGACGACGCGGGTGGCGCCGAGGTGGACGAACCCCTCGACGCTGTGCTCGGTGCCAGGCAGGAACTCCTCATAGACGAGTTGCCCCGGCCCGTCGAGGAAGAGCGGGTGGGTCGCCGGCGAGGCGAACCCGAGCAGGCGGCCCATGACGCTCAGCGCCTGCTCGACCCGCGCGATCCTTTCCACCCCGGCGCTGCCGGCCCCGGAGGCCGGCTTCAGCACCCCGCCCGGCCCGAGCTCGGCGATCGCCGCGGCCAGGTCGTCGGGACCTTCGACGAGGCGGAACCGGGGCACACATGCCGGGTCGACCGCCGCCAGGGCCTGTCGGCCCAACCACTTGTTGCGAGTCAACGTGGCGGCTTGGACCGAGGGCGCCGGCAGGCCGAGTTCGGCGCAGATCGTGCTCACCGTGACGACGTCGGTGTCCGACCAGGTCATCACGCCCGTGGCACCCGTGGCGCGGGCAATCTCAAGGCCCTGCGCCACGGCGGCCGGTCCACCCGGTTCCTTCATGACGTGTACCTCCGCCACGAGACCCGCCGGTGCGGGGAAACCCGCTCGTGAGGTGACGAGAACGACCCGCAGGCCGAGGTCGCGGGCGGCACGCAGCGCCGGAAGGTACTCGCTCGGGTGGGCTCGAAGGTTGTAGTACAGCACGGTCGGCTGGGTCATGGCGCCATCCAGGTCGGTCGGGAGTGTGGTGAACGGGTCGCGCGGAGGAGCGGACCGGATCGCCGCGTACGTCTCCGCGAGGGTCACGGCACGGACCCCGCTTCGAGACATCGTAGGAGGTGGATCGAGTGGTACCGGCTCTCCAACGGCTCGCGCGCCGGCCCGGCCGCCCACCCGCCCGGGCCGACGGGCCGGTGGACGGCCGGAGCCGGACGCGGTCAGCCGTCCAGCGCGCCGATGCCCACCAGCCTGGCGGCCAGGTCCGCGCCCGCACCGGTGTAGTGGAAGTCGCGGCTCGCTCGCAGCAGCTCGTACACCGGCGCCTGCTCGCTGTGCGGCGACACCACCGCCGACAGGGCGTCGTACCATTCGCGGGCCGCCGGGCTGAGCCGATCCGGGCCGAGGATGGCCGACGCCTGGAGGCAGGCCGCACCCAGGACCCCCAGGATGGTCGCCACGTTCTCGGTGAGTCGCAGGCAACGACGCGCCGCGTTAAGCCCCATGCTCACCACGTCCTGGTTCTGACCGTTCGACGGCAGGCTCTTCACCGACGACGGCGTGGCCAGGTCGAGGTTCTCCGACGCGACGCTCGTCGCCAGGTACTGCGCCCCCATCAGCCCGCAAGCCAGGCCGGAGTCGGACAAGGCCAGGAAGTCGGGCAACTCACCGTTGAGGGCGGGGTCGACGAGCCGGTTGACCTGCCGTTCGGCGAGGACGCCGATCTCGGTGAGCGCGATGGCCAGATAGTCGGCCGCAGCGGCGACGTACTGGCCGTGGAAGTTGCCACCGTGGAACGAGGCCTCGGCGTCCTCGAAGATCAGCGGGTTGTCGTTGCAGGAGTTGAGTTCCGTCTCGACGATGCCCTTCGCGAAAGCCAGCGTGTCGACGACCGGGCCGAGAACCTGCGGTACGCAGCGGACTGAGTAGGCGCTCTGCAGGTACACGCCGGTGTCCACCACCGTGTCCACCGACTGCTGCTCGATGGCGGACATCAGCTCAACGTGCTCCCGGGTCAGCTGGCTGCCATCGAGCAGTCCACGCAGCTTCTCGGCGACAAGGATCTGCCCATGGTGGCCCTTCAGCTCGTGCCCACGGGCGTCGAAGGCACGGGTGGAACCGCGCAGGCACTGGGTCATCACGCTTGAGAGCAGGACCGCGGAATTGAGCAGCCGGTGGGCCCTGGCGATCGTGATCGCGGCCGTACCGGACATCGCTGAGGTGCCGTTCACCAGCGCGATGCCCTCCTTGAAGCCGAGCTCGACGGGCGGGCGCCCGAGGGCGCGCAGGGCCTCGCCGGTCGGCACCACCCTGCCCTGCCGGAACACCTCGCCCTCCCCGATCACCGACAGCGCCATGTGGCTGAGGGGCGCCAGGTCGCCGCTCGCGCCCAGCGAGCCCTGCTCCGGGATGACCGGGTGGATCCCGCTATTGAGCAGTTCGATCAGCAGAGACAAGGTCTCCGTGCTGACGCCAGAGTGCCCCTTGGCCAACGAGTTGACCCGGGCCAGCATGATCGCCCGGATGACCGGTTCCTCCAGGCTCCGCCCGCCACCGGCCGCGTGCCCCCGCAGCAGATTCACCTGCAGTTCGGTCTTGAACTTCGCCGGCACGGCGACATGCGCCATCTCGCCGAAGCCGGTGTTGACCCCGTACATCGGCCGCTGCTCGCTACCCCACACCTGGACCTTCTCGTGCGCCAAGCGTACCGACTCCATGATCTTGTCCGGGATCGAGATCGTCTCGAACTCGTTGGCTACCCGGTTGACGGCTTCGATGGTGAGGCCGGTTCCCGTCACGTCGAGCATGATGCCTCCTGATGCTGAGCGTTCCGCGCGGTCGAAGCTGAACAGTCGCTGGTCAGCAGTGATCGCGGTAACTGTCGTAGGGAATGCGGTGGTGGAGCTCCGGGGAGCCCAGCTCCGCCTGCAGTTCGTGCAGCTTCGTCGAGTTGTGTCCGCGTACCTCGGCGTCCGGCCAGTCCGTCACTTGGAGCGGCAGACCCCAGCGCGCCTGCGGCACGGCGCCGCGCAGCAGCTTGGCCTGATATGAGGACGGACCGAGCCAGAGTTCCGTCCGCCCGAGGGCGTAGGCCCGCTCGATCGGGCGGTAGTAGACCAGCTCGAAATACTCGGCGGCGTTGCCCGCCTCGGCGTAGTCGAACCCGGCCGTGCGGACGCAGGACGACCGTCCGTGGTCCATCACCAGCGCGAAGCCCGCTACGCACCCGTCGCGTCCGCACGCCAGGACCGCGCTGACGTCGTCCAGCGCGTCCGCCTGGCGTTCCATCATCACCGTGGCCGCGGCCAGGTCGAGCCCGCCCCCGTACTTCTTCGCGGTCTGCAGGCCGAGCCGGACCACGTCCGTGACGCAATCCCGGTAGCGCCGGGAGAAGACCTGGTATCCGGCCTGCGCGAAGCGCCGTCGGTCGGCGCGGACGGCAGAGCGACGCCGCTTCGGCAGGGCCGCGAGGTAGTCGCCGAAGTCCGTTCCGGGGAGCGAGATCAGGCACTCACTTTTGAGCGCCAGCGGGGTCGGGCCGCCGACGAGCGGTCGCAACAGGACCATGCTTTCGTCGTCGAGGTAGGGCCACCAGGCGACCGCCGTGACGCCCCGCAGCATCTCCTGCGCCGCGGCGACCAGCTCGCGGAAGGCGCTGACCCGCTGATCCCGGGTGAGGTCAGCCCGCACCAGCAGGTTGTTGTTGTAGCCGTGCCGGTTGCCCAGGAGGACCTGCTCGGCGTCCGCCGCGCCGGCCGCCGGAAGCTGCCGGTGGAGCTGGTAGTTGCCGTGCGTCTCCCGGCTGACCCGGTACACGGGCAGGGCTGCGGCCAGGGTGCCTGAAAGGTCGTAGGCGAGCAGATGGGAGCTGCTGATCCCGGGTCGCTCCACCTCCTGGAAGCGGTGCCACGCATGGCTGTCGTAGAGCCGTCCCCCGAGGCGGTCCCAAGCCTCGACGGAAACCTCGCGCACCGACCCGACCTGGCGTACGTCGAACAACTGGCCACCGCCCCTCAGATGATCTTTCCGGGATTGAGGATCCCGAGGGGGTCGAGGGCCAGCTTGACCGCCGCCATCACGTCCACGCCCGCGCCGTGCTCCAGGCGCATCAGCGAGCGCTTGCCCTGGCCGATGCCATGTTCCCCGGAACAGGTGCCGCCCACCTCGATGGCACGGGTAGCGAGCGTCCGGGCGAACGCGGTCGCCCGCTGGCGGGAGAGGTCGTCGTCGGGGTCGACCATCACCAGCATGTGGAAGTTGCCGTCACCGACGTGCCCGCACAGGGGTGCGTCGAGACCGGCTCGTTCGGCCTCGGCGACGGCAAACTCGATGCAGCCAGCCAGCGCGGTCAGCGGGACGCACACGTCCGTCGGCAACCCGGTCCGACCGGGAAACAGGGCGTGCGTCGCCCACCAGAGGTCGTGGCGGCTACGCCACAGCCGCCGTCCGTCGTCGGCGTCCTCGGCCAGCTCCACCCCCGCGGCGCGGTGGTCGGCGAGGATGGCGCCGAGCACCGGCAACTCGGCGGCGACCCGGGGCGCGCTGCCGCTGAGCTCGAAGAAGAGATGCGGGGTATCCGGCAGGTCGAGGCCGGAGTACTGATTGGTCGCCCGGATCGAGGTGGGGTCCAGCAGTTCGACCCGGGACAGGAACAGGCCCGCCCGGCGCGCGGCGATCATCGCCGCGACGGCGTCGCCGACCGAGGCGAAGCGCGCCGAACCGGTCTGCACCCGCTCCGCAATCGGCTGCACGCGCAGGGTCAGCTCCACGAAGACGCCGAGCGTGCCTTCGGAGCCGACGAACAACCGGAGCAGGTCGTAGCCGCTGGCGGACTTCGCCGCTCGGCTACCCACCCGGATCTGTTCGCCGGAGGCCAGGACCACCTCCGCGGCGATCACGTTGTCCCGCATGGTGCCGTACCCGACCGCCCGGGTCCCGCTGGCCCGGGTTCCCGCCATGCCGCCGAGGGTCGCGTTCGCGCCCGGGTCCACCGGGAAGAACAGGCCTTGGGCCCGGAGCGCGTCGTTGAGGTCCTCGCGCCGCACGCCCGGCTGCACCGTGACGGTGAGGTCATCCCGCGAGACGTTCAGGACCGCGTTCATCCGCGACAGGTCCAGGCAGACCCCCCCGAACGGGGCGTTGGTCTGCCCTTCGAGGGACGTCCCGCCGCCGTACGGGAGCAGCGGCACCTGGTGCCGGCTGGCGATCCGGACCGCCTCGCGGACGTCCGCCGCGCTCTCGGCGTACAGCACCGCCTGTGGGGCCTGCGGGCGCAGCCACCCCTGCGCTGCGACGTGACCCACGACCACGTCCGGATCGGTGCAGAAGCGGTCAGCGAAGTGGGCCGTTAGGGCGGGCCCGGCCTCGCCGAGGTCGTTGCGGACGGTGGGGGAAGGCAGAGCGGAAGTCATGCCACGGTCCACCCTGGCTCGTCGGCGAGCGCCACGAGAATCCGTCGTGGCCCTTCGAACGAAGATCTGCCGTGCGCCGTCAGAATGTTGTCGATGAGCAGAAGGTCGCCCTTCTCGAGCCTGACCCCCACCTCGAGGGTGGCGAGGCTCCGCGCGATGGCCACCGCCTGCTCGGGCGGTACCGGCGCGCCGTCGCCGAAGAGGACGTTGTCCAGCGACTCGGGCCGGGTCGCCAGCGCCTCGCGCAGCTCCTTCTCGTCCTGCGTACGCCCGTCGCGCGCGGCCCACTCGATCATGCAGGCGGGCGCGAAGAAGTGCGCCTGATTGTGCCAGACCAACCGGTCGGTCACCGGATGCCGACGAACCGCCGGCATCCGCTCCTGGGTGAGCTGGAGCCAGTCATCGTCCAGCCAGGTCGCGTGCCAGCCGCGTCGTCGGGAGATGTCGTCTACCTGGCGGGAGTCGTCGGTGTCGAAAACTTCCTGCCAGGTCTTCTGGATCCCCGCCTTGCTGACCATCGAGCTGCGGGACGGCAAGGACCGGCGAAGTCGGAGGCCACGGCGTTCGAACTCGTCGCGGCAGTCACGGGGAATCGACTCCAGCGCGGCGGCCATGTCACCGAGCAGGGACAGCCCGCCGCGGGTCGCGGGGGTGAGGCACAGGAACGCCACCCGGTGCGGCCCGTTGCTCGTGTACGCCATCTCCTGGTGCAACGGAATCGACCAGGCCGGCGGCGTCTCGGTCGCCGTCATGATCCGCCCGTGCAGCCGGGTACGGGGCGAGGTGCCACCCACGTAGTCGCGCAGTTGGGGGAAGGCAGCGGCGATGACCGACTCGTACTTCTCGGCCGCCGTGACCCGGGGAAACCCCCGGATCAAAAGGGCGCCGGACCGGTGCAGCGCGTCGGCGATCTCGGCCCGGTGGCGTTGCATCCAGGCCGCGACCGTCCGGGGTTCGGCATGGACGCCGTCGAGGGACCACACGGTAGGCGCTCCCGGACGGGCGGGCGCCGTCCTGCTGGTGACGACAACATCACGAGACATGGTGCTCCAAACTTGACTGCGGACGATCAGACGACTCATGCGTGGACGAGCAACGACTGCGCCGCCCGTTCGGCCAGGGCCGGGGATAGCCGCACACCGGCGCCAGACCCGCCGACGATCGCCACTAGGCCGGGCGACAGTTCCCGCACGGCGGGTTCGTTGCCGGTGCGGTAGAGGTCGTAGCCGGCGACGCCGTCGATGCCGGCCACCGGCAGGTCGGGCCACACCGGTCGGGCCCGGGCGAGCCCCTCCGCCAGGTCCGCGTCGTCGAAAAGCGGCGACGTCCCGGGGTGCTCCGGCGCGTACCGGCTCCGATGGAAGTTGACGTGGCACACCGCGGGGTCCGGCGAGGGGATGATGGAGACGGACGCGCCGGCCCAGACGATGCTCGGCGCGCCGGCGACGGGTCGCGGGAGTCTCACCCGGAGGCTCGAAATACGCTTGATCCGTCCCTCCGCCGGGTCGATCCGCCCGGATGCGCCGACGACCTCCGGAGACGGGAACGCGCCCACGCACAACGCCACCGCCCGGCCACGCGCCAGGACCGTCCCGCCGGACTCGACGACCCAGCGGTCGCCGTGGCGTCGGATCAGGTCGACCGGGGTGTGCTCGCGCACGGCGATGCGGTCGGCGGCACGCACCTGGTCCCGCACGAAAGCTGCCGTGTCGAAGACGAAGCTGTGCTGCCGGCCGTCCAGCACCAGCCATTCCGCGTCGGGGACGATCTCACCGTACGCCTGCGCGGCGAACTCGCGTCGTTCGGCCGCAGCGGGCTCGAGCGGGGGCACCGACAGCATCCGGCTGAACTCGTCGAGGTCCCGCCGGCGGACCAGATAGAGCGTTTCGTGCTCGGTGAGGTAGGCGCGCAGCGTCGACTCGCTTCGGAACAGCAGATCGCTACGCGTCACCAGCCGACGCAGCGCACCGGTACGCGCCGCGGGGATGCCGGCGTTCAGCGAGACGCCGCTGGCGCCGGCGAGCAGCGGGCCACGGTCGACGACCAGCACCGTGGCGCCGGGCACCTGCCGCGCGTAGGTGGCGGCGAGCAGGCAACCGAGCGCTCCGCCACCAACGAGCACAAGGTCGGCGTCGTGCTCGGTCATGACCACGCGAGCGAGAAGGTCACCAACGGTTCGTCGCCAGTGCACCAGACCTGGTGGGTGGCTCGCGACGGGATGACGACCACCTGGCCCGGCGCGAGGTCGCGGCGCTCACCGTTGAGCTCCAACCTTCCCCGGCCGCTGGAGATGAACCACAGCTCGACCGCGTCGTGCTGGTCGAACGGACTGCTCGCCCCTGGCTTCAGTTCGTCCCAGAACGCTTCCAGGCTGGCCGGCGCTCCGGCCAGTACGGCGGTCGGAGGCAGGACGTAACTCCCGCCCCGGGCGTCCGGGCTCTGGTGCTCCATCCGGAAGGACAGGCGTACGCTGCCGTCGGTGTCGGTCAGCCCGGGCGGCAGGGCGGTCTCCCCGATGGCCAGTTGATCGGCGCTGGTCATCTCCGTGTATCCCCCGTTCATCATGATCATGGCGTCAGGTCCTGCGCGATGTCGCCTCGGGCGGTGGCGAAGTGTTCGCGCTCGAGAATGGAGTTGAGGATCACGGCGCTGCGCCAGGGCACCACCGCGAGGTTCGAGTCGGCCAGGCCGTGCGTCGTCCTGGCAGCGTTCTGCACGAAGATCCGGCCGGGTTTCACTGTGTCCAGCCGCAGGGAGTAGTCCTCCGCGATCGGCGGTGCGGCGCTGCGCTGGTCCTGGTCGAGCAGGCCCTGGAGAAAGCCGGGTACGCAGTGCCGGTAGCCGGTGGCAAGGACGACCACATCCGAGTCGATTTCCCGGCGGGTGCGGTTGAGGCGGCTGGACACCGTCGCGCGGTATCCGTCGCCGCGCGGTGCGATGTCGACGAGCCGCGTCGAGGTGAGCAGCTCGTACGGGATCGGCCGGTCGGTCAGATAGTCCTGGAAGTAGAGCCGCTCGTAGATCTGCTGGAGCAGTTCCTCCGAGATGCCATCGCTGGCGAGCAGGTCGGAGCGCAACAGGTCCTCGCGCACGGCCTCGTCCAGCCGAGAGAAGAATTCGGTGTGCCGCGGGTTGAACAACTCGTTGGTGAACGCCGAGTCGTCCAGGGGCTTGAAGCCGCTGCGCGATGTCAACCAGGTCAGCTGGCTCGGCCAGCCGACCTCGCCGCAGAGGATGTCAGAGACGATCTCCGCCGAGCTCTGGCCACCGCCGACGACGACCACCGAGCGGCCCTCGAGATCCCGCACGAGTTCGCTGTACCGCGATGAGTGCAGGAGGGTTTCCGACAGGTGCGGCAACGCGCAGGCGGGGACGTGCGGGGAGGCGCCCACCCCGCAGACCACGTGGTTGGACCGGTGGCGCTGCCCGTTCGCTGAGGTTACGACGAAGGATTGTCCGTCGTGGCTGACGTCGGTGACCTTCGCGCCGAACCGGACGGACGGCAGACTGCGGGCGACCCAGGCGTAGTACTGGATGAATTCGTGCCGGCTGACCGCCGAGCGGTGCGCGATGAACGAGCGGTACAGGCGGCCGTGCAGGGCGAGGAAGTTCAGGAAGCTGAACCGGTTGGTGGGGTCGACCACGCTCACCAGGTCCTTGAGCGGCGAGACCTGAAGCTTCGCACCGGCCGGCAGCAGGCCCCGGTGCCAGCCCGGCGTCGGCTGCGATTCCAGGACTAACAGGCGCAGCTCCGGCAACGTGTTCGCCAGTGCCGCCAGGCTCAGGTTCGCGGGGCCGGCTCCGATCGCGACCACGTCGTAACAGTCGCCGCCGGCGATGAGCGGCCTGGTCACCGCGGGCCGACGAATTCATCCGGGCGGGCGAGTGCGGCGACCTTCACCGGGTCCAGGGAGAGCGCCGGCAGACGTGGTGACCCCGTCGGAACCTTGGCGGGAAGCCCCTCGAGCTGGACGAAGCTGGGCTCCGCCTCGTGACCGAGCCACGCCCAAAGGACGCGTGCCCACCTCGGCATGATGGGGTAGGTGAGCAGCGACGTCACTTTGCACCACCAGTACGGCTCCCGATCGGCGAGCCCGTCCCCACCGGTGGTGCACCACTCGTGCACGAGCTTGGCGGCGACGGCCAGGTCGAAACTCCCAGGGGCCAGCGAGTCGTTGAAGGGGACGACGAGCCGTCGTACCGCCGCGGCTCCGGCCGCGCTCAGCGGCAGGAGTCCGGACGACGTCGCCAACCGTGCCGCCGCCTCCCGGGTCCGCTTCTCCACCACCGACTCCAGCGTCTCCCGCACGTAGCGCAACAGGTCACTGAGGCGCAGGTCGCTGTCCGAGGAACTGGGACTGATCGTGGCAAGGTACATGCGCAGGGCGTCGACCGAGAGACCTGACCGGACGTAGTCGTGCGCCCAGATCGCGTGCCGTCGACTGGTGCTGAACTTCTCGCCGTCCAGCAGCATGTACCGGGTGATGATGTGGTGGTCGAAGGGCTCCCAGTCGCTTTCCTTGTCCATCAGGGCGATGTGGAACATCCACGGCAGGACCGCGTCGTAGCCGCCCGTGGTGATCTTGACGACTGGGCTGTGCTGGGAGAAGGGATCCGGCAGCCCGCTGATCCTGCGGAATTCCTCGGCGACGGCGTTCATGGAGACGTGCGCGCCGATCGCGTAGCTGTTGTGCACGACGGCGTCACCGAGGTCGCCGACCTGCCAGGGGACTCCCCAGCCGAGGGGGTGCGTCAGCGGCAGGCGGGTGCCGTTCCAGCGGACATAGTCCAGGTACAGGTGGTGATACGCGGCCGGGAAGCGGGTAGCGATGTTGTCCATGGTGAAGACGTCCCCGGCGTCCAGCGTCGCCGCACCCGTCTTCGCCCAGGTCAGTTCCCCGTCCTCAGCGAGGCGGGGACGGGGATTCACCAGTTGCGTGACGTCGAACCAGAGGCCGCACTCCTCGCAGCAGGCTCCGGCGGCGTCGGCCGCGCAGCGGGGACAGTTGCCCAGGACGAAACCACCGACAAGGAACTGGCCGGTGGCGGCGCCCCGCGCGTACCGGGCACGCGAGTACTGAATCCGCCCCCGTCGCTCCAGGAACCGCGCGATCCGGTGGCTGCTCTCCGCGTACCGGAGCGCTCGATCCGGTGCGTGGGTGTTGAAGAAGGAATCCTGCGGCATGTCAAGGCCGGTCAATGTCTCCGCGGCAAGATCGTGGTAGAACGCCGCGATCCGTTCCGGCGCCGTTCCCTGCTGTCGGGCCGCGAGCAGGACGTACGACTCGCGGGCGTCGGTGGTCGACACGCGGCGGACGCGGTGGCCAAGCATTTCGAGGTGGCGCGCGACCACATCGGCGTTCAACAACGGGCCGGAGATGTGACCGAGATGCAGCGGCCCGTTCGGAGTGTGGTACGTGGAACTGACCAGATGATCTATCGGCGCAGGCAAGCTTACAATGGACGCTCGGCTCAACTCATCCCCCGTGATAGAAGTCGTCCGTGCGATTGAATTTATAGCAGGAGATCACTTTGCGTGGTCAACGCAAGTCTCGCATGGTGGGAGTCGCACAGCATGTCCAACCACATTGAGCAGGGCATATGTCCGGCACATTTCGGCTTCCTGTCGCTTGGTTCGTGCTGGACGAAGCGGGACCAAGCCCCCGCTGCGACTCGCAAGTCCCGTCCATTGGGACAACGATTGTGCCGGACATTGATCCTGTGTCACGGTCCGGACCGGTGATCCGGAAGAGGCCCTCTTCTCTCCAGCGTGCGTCCGAACATGACGCTTGAGGGGGCTTGGCCGGATTCATTCAACGGGGGTAATGGCACATGGAAATCAAGACCCATCGCCTCGAACTGGTTCCGTGGAACGCGGAACTGGCCAGCGACTTCGTGGCACTCGTGCAAAATCCCGATGTCATCAGATTCGGCTACGGGACACCACCGACCGCAGGCGCGGCGCTCGCCCAACTGAGCGAGATGGTCCAGGAGTGGGAAACCAACGGCTTCGGCGCGTACGCGATCCGGGACCGCGAGACCGGCGTCATCGGCGGCTACACCGGCGTGCACGTGCCGCGTACGCTTCCCGACCTCTTTCCTGCGCTGGAGGTCGGCGTTCGGGTGATTCCCAAGTGGTGGAAGCGTGGGGTGGCGTTCGAGGCCATCGCGCCGGTCATCGACCTCGGCTTCGAGGTGCTGAACGCCCAGCGCCTGGTGGGCGTGTTCCTGCCGGCGAACAAGGGGGCCCGCACCATCAACGCGGGAGTGGGCATGACGTTCCGCCAGCATGCCCTGCACCCGCGGACGGCCATGCCGCTCGAGGTGCACGAGGTGACCCGGGACGGCTGGACCGAGGCGAGATCGCAGCTGGGCCTGTGACCGGTGGTCGAGAGCCGGCGGAGCGCACCTTCGGGGCCACGCGGAGGCGGCGGTGCCGATCCTCGACCGACTGACGAGTGACGGTCCAGGTCCGTCCCCTGCCGAGCCACGACGAGAGGACGAGACGGTGACGGGCGAACACCACCCCGTCGAGGGTGCCATCGCGGTTGTGGGCATGGCGTGCAGACTCCCGGGGGCACCGGACGTCGACAGCTTCTGGAGACTCCTCCGTACCGGAGGCAGCGCCATCACCACCGTCCCCGCCTCGCGGTGGGACGCAGACCGTTTCCACTCCACGGACCCCGCCGTCCCGGGCCGCACGGTCAGCCGCTGGGGCGGGTTCATCGACGGTGTCGAGGACTTCGACGCGGCGTTCTTCCGGATGTCTCCCCAGGAGGCGGCGGCGACGGATCCTCAACAGCGGCTCATGCTCGAACTGGCCTGGGAGGCCGTCGAAGCCGCAGGCATCGGGCCGGGCCGACTGCGCGGCGTCCGGGGCGCCGTCTTCGTCGGCGCCATCGCCGCCGGGTACGAGACGCTGCTCCATCAGCGGGATGTGACGGAGATCAGCACCAAGGCGTTCACCGGCCTGCAACGTGGGTTGATCGCCAACCGGGTGTCCCGCGCCCTGGGCCTGACCGGCGCGAGCCTCACCGTCGACGCGGGACAGGCGTCGTCGCTGGTGGCGGTGCACCTCGCCTGCGAAAGCCTGCTGTCCGGCCAGGCCGAGGTGGCGCTGGCCGGCGGGGTGCACCTCAACCTGGTCCCCGAAGCGTACGTGCGGGCCTCCCAGTTCGGCGTGCTCTCCCCCGACGGCCGGTGCCACACCTTCGACGCCCGCGCCAACGGCTTTGTACCCGGCGAGGGCGCCGCCCTGGTGGTGCTGAAGCCACTCTCCGCCGCGCTCGCCGACGAAGACGACATCGTCTGCGTGATCCTCGGTTCGGCAACCAACAACGACGGGGCGACCGAGGCGGTCGGCGTCCCGAGCGTGGCGGGACAGCAGGCGGTCATCATCCGTGCCCTGCGCGCCGCGGGCCTTACTCCCCGCGACGTCCAGTACGTCGAACTTCACGGCACCGGAACGCCACAGGGCGACGCGGTGGAGGGTGCGGCGCTCGACGCGGTCTTCGGCGACGACGACCGCCGTACGGACCCCCTCCGGGTCGGCTCGGTGAAGACCAACATCGGACACCTGGAGGCAGCGGCCGGCCTCGCCGGTCTCCTCAAGGCGGCGCTGAGCATCCGGCACGGAGAGCTGCCCCCGAGCCTCAACTTCCGCTCGTACCAGCCGATGCTGGGTGAGCGACGGTCGTACGCGATCCAGCGGCACCTCGGGCCGTGGCCCCGTCCGCACGACCGACGGGTCGCCGGGGTCAGCTCCTTCGGCGTGGGTGGCACAAACTGTCACCTGCTGCTCGCTGCGGCACCACTGCCTACCCGCTTGGAGAGACCGGCGGGACAGCCCCAGGCCGACGCGTACGGGTGGGTGCTCTCCGCCCGGAACGCGACAGCGTTGCGAGACCAGGCGGGCAGACTGCTCGCCCAACTGCCGGCGGACGCCAACCCCGTCGACATCGCGTTCTCCCTCGCCACCACGCGGGACACGATGGAACACCGCGGCGTCGTCGTCGGCCGGGACCACGCGAGTCTGATGTCCGGCCTGTCCGCCCTGGCGGCGGGCCAACCCGCGGCGAACGCGGTCGTCGGAGCCGGCCCGCCGACCGTCCGGACGGTCTTCGTCTTTCCCGGCCAGGGTTCGCAGTGGCGGGGGATGGCGCAGGGCCTGCTGCGCGCGTCCGACGTATTCCGGGCCGCGATCGACGAGTGCGATCGGGCGTTGCAACCGTTCACCGACTGGCGCCTCACCGAAGTCCTGCGCGGGACCCCCGGTGCCGCCCCGTTGACGCGCGTCGACGTCGTTCAGCCAGCCTTGTTCGCCGTGATGGTGGCACTGGCTGCGCTGTGGCAGTCACACGGCGTACAGCCGGATGCCGTGGTCGGGCACTCACAGGGCGAGATCGCCGCGGCGCACGTCGCCGGGGCCCTCTCGCTGCCGGACGCGGCGCGGACGGTGGCCCTGCGCAGCCGTGCCCTCACGCGACTCGCCAGCACCGGGGGGATGATCTCCGTCGCCCTGCCGCCCGCGGACGTGGCACCCTACCTATCGGGTGGTGGTGACAGCCTCTCCATCGCGGTCGTGAACAGCCCGTCCTCGACCGTCGTCGGAGGCAGTGGGGCGCACCTGGCCCAGTTGCGGCGGATTCTGGACCGCGACGGCGTACGCAGCCGGACGATCGACGTCGACTACGCGTCGCACGGGCCGCAGGTGGACCTGCTGCGCGACGAGATCCTGGCCGCGCTCGCCGGGATCGAGCCTCGGCCGGCCCGCGTCCCGTTCCACTCCGGCCTGGCCGGCGAGCTCGTCGACGGCGGCTCGCTGAATGCCGGGTACTGGTACCGGAACCTCCGCGAGACCGTCCGTTTCCACGATGCCACCCGTGGCCTCCTCGAAGCCGGCCATGACCTGTTCATCGAGGTCAGCCCGCACCCGGTTCTGATGACGGCGGTCACCGAGACGATCGAGGACCTGTCCGGGGGCCAGCCCCTCGTGGCGGAGCACCAGGTGGTGGGAACACTGCGCCGCGACGAGGGTGACCTGGACCGGTTCCTGCGGAGCCTGGCCGAGGCGTTCATCCGGGGTGCCCCCGTGGACTGGACGGCCTCCTTTGCCGGGACCGGCGCGCGCCGGGTGGCCTTGCCGACCTACGCCTTCCAGCGGCGGCGTCACTGGATCGGTGGCGTGGCGCGTACCGCAGCGACAGCTGAGGAGTTCGTCGGGCCGGCAGCCACTACGAGCGGACCGGCGAGCGCGGAGCCCGCCGGCGGTCTGACGGACGAGGCGGCAGCGCTGGACCTGGTCCGCCGCCACCTCGCCGCGCTGCTCGGCCACCAACATCCCGACGAGATCGACTCCCGGGTCGCCTTCCGGGACCTCGGTCTGGACTCCGCGCTCTCGGTCCAACTGCGCAGCCGACTGAGCGGGCAGACCGGCATCCCGCTGCCGGCCAGTGAACTGTTCGACCATCCGACGCCGGCGGCCGTGGCCCGGCACCTGTGGCGGCTGTCCACGAAAGAGCGACAACCAGTCGAGCAGCGCCGGACAGCGGACCCTGACGTCATCGGCGAGCCGATCGCCATCGTCGCCATGGCGTGCCGGTTCCCCGGGGGAGTACGGGGACCCGAGGACCTGTGGGAACTGGTCGTCGACGGACGAGACGGTACGTCCGGCTTCCCGCACGACCGCGGCTGGGACCTCGAGCGGCTACACGACCCGGATCCCCAGGCCACCGGCACGACGTATGCGCGGGGCGGCGGCTTCCTCCGGGACGTCGCACGGTTCGACGCGGCCTTGTTCGGGATAAGCCCGCGCGAAGCGCTGACAATGGATCCGCAGCAGCGAGTCCTGCTGGAGGTCGCCTGGGAGACCTTCGAGCGGGCCGGCATCGATCCCACCTCGCTGGGCGGCAGCCGGACGGCGGTCTTCGTCGGCGCGATGCCTTCCGACTACGGTCCCCGGCTGCACGAGGCGCCGCCGGAGCTGGAAGGCCGCATGCTGACCGGCATCGCCCCCAGTGTCCTGGCGGGGCGACTCGCCTACGTGTTCGGCCTCGAGGGTGCCGCCCTCACCGTCGACACCGCCTGCTCCTCGTCCCTGGTCGCGCTGCACCTCGCCACCCAGGCGCTCCGTCGCGGCGAGTGTGACCTGGCGCTGGCCGGAGGCGTCACGATAATGGCCACGCCTGGCATGTACCTCGACTTCAGCCGGCAACGCGGACTGGCGCCGGACGCCCGCTGCAAGCCGTTCTCCGCCCACGCGGACGGCACCGCATGGGCCGAGGGGGCGGGCCTGCTCCTGGTGGAACGGCTCTCGGACGCGCAGCGTCACGGGCATCCGATCCTGGCCGTCGTGGGCGGCAGTGCGATCAACCAGGACGGTGCCAGCAACGGCCTCACCGCACCCAGTGGACCGGCCCAGGAACGGGTGATCCGCGCGGCCCTGGCGGACGCCAATCTGCGTCCCGACGGCGTGGATCTGGTCGAGGCACACGGCACTGGAACGGTCCTGGGCGACCCGATCGAGGCGCGGGCCGTACTCGAGACATACGGACGTGGCAGAGCGGCGGACCGGCCGCTCTGGCTCGGCTCCCTCAAGTCGAACATCGGGCACGCCCAGGCTGCGGCCGGCGTGGGTGGCGTGATCAAGGCCGTGCTGGCGCTCCGACACGGCGTCCTCCCCCGGTCCCTGCACAGCGAGACCCCGTCACCGGAGATCGACTGGGACAGCGGGAACACCCGACTCCTGCACCGCAACCAACCCTGGGAGCCGGGGCGCGGAACCCGCCGGGCCGCCGTCTCATCCTTCGGCATCAGCGGAACCAACGCTCACGTCATCATCGAGGAGCCGCCGCCCGCCGGCGAGATCCCGTCGGAGCCCGAGTCCGTAGCGTCGACCCTCGTGGCATGGCCACTGTCCGCCATGGGCGCGGAAGCACTCCGCGCCCAGGCCGGGCGCCTGCTCCACCACCTGACGCAGATTCCTCACGCCCGGACGGCCGACATCGGCCACTCCCTCGCGACCGGTCGGACACTCTTCGACCACCGTGCCGTGGTGCTGGCCGAGACCCGGAGCGGGTTCGCCGAGGCGCTGCGGTCGATGGTGCACGGCCGCCCGGCGGACGACACGTTCCAGGCAGTCGCCCGGCCAGGGCGGCTCGCCTTCCTCTTCACCGGCCAGGGAAGCCAGTGGCCCGGGATGGGGCGCGAGCTGTCTGCCTCGTACCCGGCCTTCGCCACCGCGCTGGATGAGGTCTGCGCCGAGCTGGACCCACACCTGGCGCGCCCGTTGCGCAGCGTGATGTTCGCGACCGGCGACGACCCGCTCGCCGCGCTGCTCGACCGCACCGAATGGACGCAGCCCGCCATCTTCGCACTGGAGGTGGCTCTGTTCCGGCTGGTCCAGCAGTGGGGCCTCAGTCCGGATCTGGTCGCGGGCCACTCGATCGGCGAACTGAGCGCCGCCCACGTCGCCGGGGTGCTCTCCCTGCCCGACGCCTGTGTGCTGGTCGCGGCTCGCGCCCGGTTGATGGGTGAACTGCCGGCCGGCGGCGCAATGGTCGCGCTGGATGCCAGCGAGGCGGAGGCGGAGGAGCTGCTGCACCGCCAAACGAGCGCCTCGGTCGCCGCGGTCAACGGACCCGGCGCCGTCGTCGTGTCCGGTGCCGAGCAGCCCGTGCTGGACATCGCCGGGCGGTGGCGGGCCGGGGGCCGCCGGGCCCGGCGGCTAGCTGTCAGCCATGCCTTCCACTCGCCGCTGATGGAACCCATGCTCACGGAGTACGCGCGGGTGGCGCGATCCCTGACCTACCGCCCGGCGACGATTCCGCTCGTCTCCGGGCTGACCGGGCGGACGGCCGAGCCGGACGAACTGTCGGCCGCGGAGTACTGGGTACGTCAGGTCCGTGAACCCGTCCGCTTCGCCTCCGCCGTACGCAGTTTGCACGAGGAGGGGGTCCGCCGCTGGCTGGAGCTGGGCCCGGACGCCGTGCTCACCGCACTGGCCAGCCGGTGCGTCCCGGGCGACGACCTGGTTCTGGTGCCCGCCCTCCGCCGGGGCCGCCCAGCGGCAGCGGCGCTACTTGGCGCGCTGGCTCAACTGCACGTGCACGGCACCACGGTGCGGTGGGCGGAGGTGCTGGCGGGGCCGGGCGTACGGCGTGTATCCCTGCCCACGTACCCGTTCCAGGGCCGGACCTTCTGGCTCGACGCCGCCCCGCCCCGCCGCCCCGCCGCTCCCGGCTCAGGGCGGAGCCCGCTGGTCGACACCAGCCTGGACCTTCCCGACGGGGACGGCCTGGTGCTCGCCGTGCGGCTGTCGGCGCAGTCCCACCCCTGGCTCGCCGACCACCTCGTGCACGATCTTCCGGTGCTGCCCGCCGCGGCGTACCTCGAATGGGCCGCGCACGCGGCCGCGGCCGTCAACTGTCCGACCGTCGAGTCCGTCACGCTCGATACTCCCCTCGTGCTGACCCCCGGTGAAGCGATCGACGTGCGAGTGACAGTGGGACCGCGGGACGGCGCCGGGCGGCGGTCGTTGGCGGTCCGGTCCCGCCCGTCCGGCGGTGCGGCCACCAGCGGATGGCAACGGCACGCCACGGGATCCCTGCGGGAGGACCTCCCCGCGCCGCCGACCGCTGCGGACCCGCATCGCGCCTCGTCCGTCCCGGCCTCGCCGGGGGCGGCGACGGTCGGCGCGGAGGAACTGTACGAACGACTGGCCGAGCTCGGTGTGCGGTGTGGGCCCGCCTTCACCGTGGTGACCGGTGCCGAGGTGTGCGGCGACACGGCCACCACCCTGATCCGTCAGGCGTCGAGCACAGCAGGGCCCGCGCAAGAGGCGTTCCAGTCACCCCTGGCAGCGGTGGAGGCGGCGCTGCACGTCCTGCGCGCCACCCTGCCCGACTCCGCCGGCCCCCAGCTGCCGACAGAGTTCCGGGGCCTGCGGATCACCCGGCCCGGGGCCGCTGTCGCCGCCGCCCAGACGGTGGTGCGCGGGCGCGCACCGGGGGCGCTGGTCGTCGGGCTGACCCTGTGGGACCCGCACGACCAGGTGGTCGCCTCCGTCGACGCGGTGGTGCTGCGGCCCGAGCCCATCACGGCTCGGACTGCGAGGCCCGGCGGCACTCGGGACATCATGCTCCGGCTCACCTGGCCCCGGATGCCCGCCCCCGAACGACGGATCCCCACCCGGCGGGTCGACGTGCTCGGCACGGACGCCCTCGGGCTGGCCGACCTGCTGCGGGCAGCCGGTGCCGACGTCGGGCAGCTTCAGCTGTCTCTGGACCGTGACCCCCACACCGTCCTGATCAGCCCGGAGGACTCCGGCTGGTCGGCACCGGCCGCTCTGCTGGCGGTCGTCGCCTCCGACGACGTCGACCTGTCGGAGGCGGTCCGAACGGCCACCGAGCGCGCCCTGCTGCTCGTCCGGCGGTTCCTGGCGGACCGACGGCTCGCCGACACCCGGCTCGTGCTGGTCACCCGAGCAGCCGTGGCCGCCGTACCGGGCGAGCACGTGCGGGACCTCGCAGCTGCCGCTGCCTGGGGCCTGATCCGCAGCGCGCAGAGCGAGCACCCTGGACGGATATTCGTCGTCGACGCGGACGACGCGCGATCGGCCGCTGACGGCGTGTTGGCGGCGGTGACCGGAGCCGAGCCGCAGCTCGCGGTACGGGGCGGCGTGCTGCTTCGGCCCCGTCTCGCTCCCTGGGTCGACGCGAGTGTCGGCGTACCGGGAGCCGGCATGGATCCGACGGGCACGGCGCTCATCACCGGCGGCACCGGCGCGCTGGGCCGGCTGGTCGCCCGGCACCTGGTCCAGCGGTACGGCCTACGTCATCTGCTGCTGCTCAGCCGCGGTAGCGGGTCGAACAGCGCAGAACCGCGTGACCTCACGGATCTCGGCACGTCGGTGACCGTGGTGCGGTGCGACGTGGCGGACCGGGCGCAACTGGCGCGGGTGCTGCGCGACATCCCGCCGGAGCGGCCGCTGACCGCCGTGGTGCACGCTGCCGGCACCATCGACGACGGCGCGATCACCCGACTCACACCGCAACGACTCGCGCACGTGCTACGGGCGAAGGTGACCGGCGCCCTGAACCTCTACGAACTGACCAGAGACCTGAAACCGGCACAGTTCGTGCTGTTCTCGTCCGTCATCGCGCTGCTCGGCGGGCCGGGGCAGGCGAACTACGCGGCCGCCAACGCGTTCCTCGACGGCTTCGCATCCTGGGGGCGGGCGCAGGGGTTTCCCGCGCTCTCCCTCAACTGGGGACTGTGGGATCTGCCCGACGGACTCGCGGCGGGACTGACCGAACGCGACCGGGAACGCATGGCGGGCATCGGGCTCGCGCCGATGGACGAGCGGCAGGGCCTGGACTTCCTCGATGCCGCTCTCCGGGCCACCGACGCCTGCCTCACGCCGGTCGCGCTGAACCGCCGAGCGCTGCACGACAAGCAGGGGCGGCTGCCGGTCGTACTCCATGACCTCACCGTGCGGACCTCACCCTTACCGTCTCCAGGCGGCCCCGACCGGGACCGCCCACTGCGGGAACGCCTCCCGGGAATCCCCCCTGCGGAGCGCTACCAGGAAATCCTCACTTGCATCCGGGAACAGGTGGACGCGGTGCTGGGCTGCACGTCATCGGAACCGCTGGATCCCGAACTGCAGCTCTGGGAGTCCGGGTTGGACTCGCTGTCGGCCCTCCAACTCGCTGCCAGACTGACCGACGCCCTCGGACTGGGGATACCCGCTCTGGCGCTGTTCGACGATCCGACGCCGCACGCCCTGGCCGCCCGGGTGCTGGAACAGTTGGCCGAGGTTATCGATGCGGGAGGAGCCGCGTGACGCTCAGGCGTGAGCCTGCCGAAGCGCGGCGGTGATTGTCGAGGCGAGGGCTCGGCTCTAGGCTCGGACCGTCCACGTGACTGGCGCTGTGAGGTGGAGTACCACCGGGGAGCGAGTGACCGCGGTACCGTGCGCCTGGGTGCCGGGTGTGACCAGCGAGGAGTGTCGCGTGCACGTACCGCCCATTACGCATCTCACCGCCGCCGACCCGCAGGTCGCGAACCTGATCGAGGCGGAGGCGCACCGCCAGCACGACAAGCTGCGGATGATCCCGTCCGAGAATTACGTCTCCGCCGCCGTCCTCGAGGCGACCGGCTCGGTGCTGACCAACAAGTATTCCGAGGGCTACGTCGGCCGCCGGTACTACGAGGGCCAGCAGTTCATCGACCCGATCGAGACCTTGGCGATCGATCGGGCCAGGGCGCTGTTCGGGGTCGAGCACGTCAACGTGCAGCCGTACTCGGGGTCACCGGCCAACCTCGCGGTGTACCTGGCCTTCGCGCAGCCCGGTGACCCGGTGATGGGAATGGCGCTGCCGATGGGCGGCCACCTCACCCACGGCTGGTCGGTCTCGGCCACCGGCAGGTGGTTCCGTCCCGTGCGCTACACGGTCGACCGGCGAACCGGCCTCGTCGACTTCGACGAGGTACGCGACCTCGCCCGGGCCGAACGGCCAAAGCTGATCTTCTGCGGGGGCACGGCCGTCCCACGGACCATCAACTTCGCCGCATTCGCCCAGATCGCCCAGGAGGTGGACGCCGTCCTCGTGGCCGACATCGCCCACATCGCCGGCCTGGTCGCCGGGGGCGCCCACCCCTCCCCGGTCGGTCACGCGGACGTCATCACCACCACCACCCACAAGACCCTGCGGGGCCCGCGCGGTGCCATGATCATGACCTCCGCCGGCCGTGCCACCGAGGTCGACAAGGCGGTCTTCCCCGGCCTCCAGGGCGGACCGCACAACCACACCACCGCCGGGATCGCCGTCGCGCTGAACGAAGCCACCCAACCCGCGTTCCGCCGCTACGCCCACCAGGTCGTCACGAACGCGAAGGCGCTCGCCGACGCGCTGACCGAACGCGGTTTCGATTTGGTGACCGGTGGCACCGACAACCATCTGATCCTGATCGACCTCACCACCAAGGGCATAGCGGGCAAGCCCGCGGCGAAGGTCCTCGACCTGGGCGGCATCGAACTGAACTACAACACCGTGCCGTACGACCCGCGCAAGCCGTTCGACCCCTCCGGCCTACGCCTCGGCACACCCGCCCTGACCACGCGCGGACTCACCGAGGAGCACATGCCGCAGGTCGCCGAGTGGATCGATCGGCTGGTCGTCGCAGCGGTCAAGGACGACCAGGAAGCGGTGGCGGCCGTCGCGGGCGAGGTGCGGGACCTGCTGTCGGCGTACCCGATCCCCGGCTACTCGGCGTCTGGCGCAGGCTGACCTCAGATCCCCACCCATGCCGTACAGGACGTTCAGCGGATGGCGAACAGGCGCCGGGGCGCTCCACCCGGGCCACCCGGCTGGATTCCCAGTCGCCTGCTTGGCAGATGGTGCCCAACCGGTTGCGGACGACGTCGCAAGCTGTCCCAGTACGGGGCGTCACACCTTGTGCGGTTGCGCGCAACGAAAAGGCCCGCAGGAGCTTCCTGCGGGCCCTCTGCCTGCCCTACCGCGATCTGGTCACTTGCCGGCCGCAGCCCGGTGGAGGCCCCGCCGGGGGCGTCACGTCGAACAGAAAACCCCTCCGCCGCGCACCCAGCGCCTTCCCGCTGCGTCGCGGAACTCCAAGCTCACGTCGATCCCGCCGCGCAGCACCTCCGATGACACCTTCGACGCCAGGGCCTGGGGCACCTCGATCAACAACTCATCCTGATGAGGAGGCACAACCCGGATCGACTCGGCCACGAACGAGTCGACCATGGGGTCCAGGCGCATGAGCGAGAAGACGACCCGCACGTCGTAGATGGGCAGGTTGCAGGCGTTGAGGATGTGAGCCCCCACACGAATAGGTTCCTCGTCATGCCACGCACGCCGAACGATTCGTAGATCGTCTGCACACCCTGCCCATACCACACCGAGACGAGCTGGGCCTGGCTGCGCCGCTCGTCCGCCGCGCGTTCCCGCCGCTCATCTTCGGCGCGCTGGTCGCGGGCGGACTCGATCTTGTAGACCGGGAAGCCCACGAGCGACGCGACGAGGGCGAAACCGAGGGTCGCGACGTTCGCCATGGCGCCGACCCAAGTCGCAACGTCGCCAAATTCGGCTGCGGAAAGCCAGATGGCGAGCCCGGCGTAGGTCGGCACGTGCTGAGGGTTCGGAGACTGCGCCACACCTGCCCCGGCAGCACCAGCAGCCCCAGCACGCCGCGGCCCAGGCGGCCCGCGTTTGCTGGTGACTCCCGCCCCTACCAGGGGTATCCTGCGCACATGGCCAACAGCAGCCCCGACACCGGCGCCCGCGGCGAGGACATCCTCGCCGCCGCCGGCATCGTCGTCGACGACGAGGGCAAGGCCCGCGCCCGGCGGAAGCTCGACGAGGCCCGCGACCGGTGGACCCCCGAGCTGGACGCTGAGCTGCGTGCTCAGATCGGACTGCCCGCGCGCGCCGCGTGAACGACCGCCCGATCCGGGTCATCCTCGACGCCTCCGCGATCCTCGCCTTCACCCGGGCGAGCATCGACGTGGGCGAGGTGATCGCCGAGGTCGCCGACGAGGACTGCCACTTCGGGGTGCCGGTGATGTGCCTTGCCGAGGCGTCCCGGGCCGTCGCCGACAGCGACCGGCTCGACCTGCTCGTCAACCACCCCGCCGCCGCGGTGCTCACCGTCGACCCGTTCAATTGGCGGGCCCTCACCGTTGTCTATGACACGGTGGGTCGCCTCGACGCGGCCGGAGCCCTGCTCGCCGCCGTCGACAACGGGTGCAACGTGTTGACCGGGCAACCCGGCCTGTACGCCGGCCTCGCCGGCGGCGGCCCCATCATCCCCTTCTGACCTGCGCTGCTGCGGCCGGGTCACGCTCTCACTGATAGCGCCTGCCGGGCCTTCTCGCTTTGGTCGGCGTGGTGATCACGTTGTTCCTGCCGCGGCGGCGCACCATGATCGACCGCGCCTTCTTCTTCAACCCCGTGAGGATTGTGCCCTTCATCGCGGGCTCCCTTCTCGAGCACGTTGGATCAACAGTTGCGATGCTCGCGTACCCGACGGGACAGGTGTCATTCCCGCCTGAACCGGCCTCTGCGTGGCATAGCCACGACGAAGCCCCGGCCATTGAGGTGCCGGGGCTCCGCTAGGCGGGGGTCAGAGCGCTGATGAACAGGAATGCGATGTGCCCGGACTGGTCGAGGGCGTTCGCGCCGGTGCCCAACGACGGGTTGTCGTCCCGGCCAGACCGGGGCATGCCCAGCTGGTAGAAGCCGCCGGAGCCGAGGCGCTCGGCGATGGCCCGGAAACGGCACCCGCCGGACCGCCAGGTAGTGCCGGCGGAGCACCGGCCGGTTCCCGCTACGCCGACCAGCGGCCCTACGTCGTCGCCAACCGGCTGGACGACCTGCGGGGACCAACGAGCGGCGAGGTGAGCCTGGATCGCCGGCTCGACTGGTCCGGGCGGGCGCGTTACGACCTGAGCAGCCCGCGTCGCCTGGCCAGCATGTACGAGACCGTGCTGCGCGAGGCCACCGCCCCCGACGACCTCACTCGATGGCTGAACGGCAAGACCCTGCTACGCCTGTGGCCCAGCCTCGTGTTGCCCCCACAGGTTCGCCATCTGCGGGAAGCACGGTTCCCCGAACTGGCCAGCGCTCGCCGTCGCGCCGCATAGTGGCCGGCCAGACCCCGCCGATCCATCGCCGGCTGGCGCAGATCGCCCTGCAGTTCGGCGGCCGGTACGGGTTCGCGTTGGCCGGCGGGCACGCGATCGCCGCACACGGCATCCTCGACCGCCCCAGCGAAGACGTCGAACTGTTCGCCGACTGGCAACGCCGCGCCGACTTCCCCACCGCCGTGGACGAGGTGTTCGCCGCCTACCGCGCCGAAGGCTACCGCGTCGAGATCGACCTTCGATTCGACACCTTCGCTCGGCTGCACGTCACCGACCCGGCCCACCTGGACCAGCAGCACCGCGTGGAACTGGTTTGCGAACTGGCGCGCCCAGCCGCCCGTCCAGATGGACATCGGTCCGGTCCTGCACGCCGATGACGTCATGGCCGGCAAGATGGACGCCCTCTACAACCGGGCAGCCGCCCGCGACTTCCTCGACATCGATGCCGCCATCACCAGCGGTCGGTACACCCTCGACCAGCTCTGGCGACCTCGCGCACGCCGCCGACGACGGATTCGACCGAGGCGTGTTCGCCGCGATGCTTCGCCACGTCGACCGCTTCGACGACGAAGACTTCACCGACTACGGTCTAGCGCCACATGAGATCGCCGAAATGCGGGCTCGCGTCTTCGCATGGCGGACCGCACTACTCGGAGAAGTCGAATAGGTCCGATCACCCTGCTCTGCTGCCTCCGTCTTTTCGGCCTGTTCGACTCACGGCACATCCGGGTCAGGGTGCTCGTCCGACAGCGGCTCGCGGCGGCGTCATCGATCAGGCTGTCGAGCAGCCAGTCAATGGTCCGGCGGGTTGCCCGAGCCTGGTGGAAGGCGTGCCAGACCGTCAGCAGGTGCGGATACTCGTCGTGCAGTTCGTCCCTGAACCGTCGGAAGGCACCCCTGCCGTGGACGGCCCGCAAGAGCCTGCGGCCCGCCTGCTCGTCGCTGACCCGCTCGGCAAAGTCGACCATGTCGCAGTGCCAGACGGAGGGCGGTAACGCCTCGATCGGGACCAGGTCGAGTTCGTCGAGGTCCACGGGTGTCCTCCCGTCGATGCCGCCGTCGGCGGTCCACATCATGATTTCGCCGCTGACCGGGTCGATCAGCCAGCGGTACTCGTCTGCGCTCTGGTCCTGTAGCGCCGTGTCGGCCCGCATGGCCTGGCGAAGCAGCTCCTCGGCCCGAATGCCTCGCTGACAGCTTGTACCCGATCTGCGGTTTCTTCCCACTCTGGAGGGCTACCGAGGATGAACGGTCGGGGTGACCGGGACCTTGTACCCTGCATTTTCCGCCCGGGATCGCCAACCCTGAAGCCCGGATAGGCCGGACCGGTCGAAGGAGGATGTGGTGGCGAAGTTGGGGAGCTGGCCGTTGTCCGAGAATGCCATTCGCGCGATGTACGCGGGGGGCCGCGGCAACGCGGCGGCCCGCCGGTTCGCCCGGGTGTGGGCGGCCGTTCATGGTGCCGGCCTGCTACCCCGGCGCTGGGTGACACTGGAGGTCGCCGGACGCCGTAGCGGACGGCTGACCCGGTTCCCGCTGGGCATGGCCGACTGGCAGGGCGACTGGTATCTGGTATCGATGCTGGGCGAGGACTGTAACTGGGTCCGCAACGTACGGACGGCCGACGGGCTGGTGACCATCCGGCACGGGCGGGCCCGGGCCTGCCGGCTGGTCGAGGTGCCGGTCGACGAGCGCGCACCGATCCTCAAGCGGTACCTGGCGACGGTACCCGGAGCCCGGCCGCACGTCCCCGTCGACCGGCACGCACCCCTGGCCGAGTTCGCGGCCATCGCGGCGCAGTACCCCGCGTTCCGCGTCGAGGCGGCAGGCGAGAAGTCGGACTACTGAGGCTGAAAGGTCAGCGTGCTGCTGGGCTGCGGTTCCTGCTCCGCGACCGGGACACGAAATTCACGGCCGTCTTCGACGCGGCTTTCCCTGCTGAGGGCATCCAGGTGATCAAGACTCCCGCCGCAGGCGCCCCAGGCGAACGCGTTCGCCGATCGGTGGGTGGGCGGGCACGGTACGCCGCGAATGCACCGACCGGATGCTCATCGTCGGCGAACGGCATCTGGCGGCAGTCCTCGACGAGTACGTGACTAGCTACAACGGCCACCGCCCACATCGATCGTTGGACCAGCAGCCACCGAACCCGCCGCCGCAGGTCGTAGACCTGAACGCCGCCCGGGTCCAGCGACGCCCAATCCTCGGTGTTTGATAAACGAATACTCGCAGGCGGCGTAGCCAAAACTCAATTTTCGAGCCCGACACGGTCAGGAGTAGCGGCACGGCGCGGTCGAGGACCACGCCTTGCCGACTTGCCTGAACCGTTGACGCGGGCTTCTCGGTCAGCTCCGGTAGCTAGCCCTTCCGCCGTGGCGGGGACTGCCAGCGCGTCGCGTCCGACTGCCAGGGCTCGTTCCTGGAATCGCTGCGCAGCGAATCGATCCAGCGTGGGCCGCCGACCATCGCCGGCCCCGGTTCGTCGGCCTTACCCCGCTTCGTCGGATCCTCAGCCCGTTTCGTCGAGCCGAGCCGGTCGGCGCCGAGCGGGCGGAATCCATCCGCCTCGAGCGGGCGGTCTCGTTCCGACACCGGCGGAATGATCTTGGCCGGGACACCGAGTGTCGGCTCATCGGCGTCCGACTGCGGCCAGCGCCGCCACCGCTGCACACTGGCGACCCCGACCAGGAGCAGCGAGCCCAGCAGCAGCGTCGTCCCGGTCCGTACGGGGGTGAGCAAGTCAATCTGATAACCCGCCACGCTCAGCTTGTGGCTGAGTAGGTCCAGCAGCCGTACCGGGCTGAACAACAGGCCTACGTAGCTGACCGAGTACGCCAGTCCGGTCAGCACTGAGCCGAGCGGGGAGATCCGGACGGTGGCGATGAGCCCGAGGAGAAGGCCAGCAGCCGCCAGCACCAGCAACGGCTTCAACAAAGCGTTGGGATCGAGCCCACCACCACTTTCCTGCGCATCTTCGAACACCCGGAGGGACCGGCCTTGCCCAGCGGCGAGCAGGACCCAGGCCAGCGGACCCAAGATGAGCGCGGCGATCGTGGTCTTGATGTGTCGCATTCGGGCAAGGTACCGAGCTTCCCTCGTTGATCCACAAGCCATAAGCGAAACTTAACCCGCCGGCACGCTATGTCGTCCGGCGTAGCTGACGGTGTCGTCGAGGTGGGCCGTCAGCGTCCGTAGGCCCCGGTGAGTTCAGCCCGAAGATCGCGACGAAGATCGCGCAGCCACGCCGACCCATCTGTGGGTTTCCGGAGTACGACCTGCTGCCGTGGCTACGCGAGCACCGAATCCCGGTGATGGCGTACTCGCCGATCGAGCAGGGCCGACTGCTCGGCCACCCCCAGGTCGCGGAGATCGCCGCCCGGCACCGGGCCACGCCCGCTCAAGTGGCGCTGGCCTGGCTGCTGCGGCAGGAGATGGTGCGGCCATCCCCCGATCGTCCAGGCCCGAACACACCCGGGCGAACGGCGAAGCGCGAGACCTGCATCTGACTGAGGAGGACGTGGCGGCACTCGACACGGCGTTCCCGCCGCCGGCCGGCCCGCAACCGCTGGAGATGTTGTAGCGTCACCGACCGTTTCGGCGGACGGCACCGGTCGAGGTCGGCGCCCTCCGCTCGGCGATCCGGCGGTGGAGGGCGGTGAGTGCCGGACTGACGGTGGCGGTCAGTGGCGTCGGGTAGGCCAGCCTGCGGGCCGCCTCCGGGAGCCAGGCGAGATCGGCGTCGAACCGGTGGCGCTCGCGTACCTCGCCGGGGGCCGGGCCAACCCGACGGCCGTCGCCATGACCGGGGCCAGCAGCGGTCGGCGGTCGCCCGGTGGCGGCTCGTTCGCGTAGCCCGACCACGTCACCGCTGTCCCCGCCGGGATCACGGAAGACCTGCTTGGGGCCGGGCCGGGTGGCCTTGCCGGGCGACAGCTTGAGCACCGGTCCGTCGCCGACCGCCACCAGCTTGTACGCGCGGTCCAGGGACGGCGCGTCGTACGAGACGGCCATGCGGGTGCCGACGCCGTACGCGTCGATCGGCGCCCCCTGAGCCGCCTCGTCACCACGGCCCTGCCGGCCGAGGAGGTGCTCCGCGCGGACCGGCCCCTGAGGGCGCACGCCGGCGAGCTGATGTGCGCACTGACGGCGGACGCGCTGCGCCGTACCTACCCGGCCCGGCCGGTGCCGCCACGTCTCCGCGTGCTGTTCGCGGGAGTGTCCGACGGGGAACGGCATCGACCGGACCGGCATGGTGACCCTCGACCTGCCGCTGGACCCCTGCCCGATGGACGCCAGGGTCGCCGCCGTCGGTGGCGGGCTGCGCGCAGCGCTGGCCGGCGGAGGGCCGGCGGCAGCCGGTCTGATCGTGCGGCGATGGGCCCGCTGCCCACTCCGCTGCGCGCCGCCCTGGCCGGGAGGGCCCACACCCGCCGCTACCTCAATCGACACGGGGCAGGGCAGCCGCAGGTAGCGTCCCTCGCCGCCGATTCCAACGGGCGGTAGCGGCGCATCCGGCGCCGCTACCGCCCGAGCTTTCTGGCGGGTCCGCCCGCCCTAGCTAGGTGCCGACCCGGCGGGTCTCGAGCCGTCCCGCCCGCGGCCCGGTCAACTGCCAGAACTCCTGCGGCAACTGGTCGACAAGGTCCCCGTACTCCTTCGCGCTGGCCGCCTCACGAAGGGTATCCAGCACGGCCTGTGCTCCGTCGGTGGCCACCTGGCGATCCACCCCGGCCCGGGACTGCACCCGTTCGAAGAATTCGGCCAGCCCGAACCGTTCCGGATCTTCGGTGGGCCTACGCACCAGGCCTCGTAGCTCCTCAGGGAGCTGGGAGGCGAGTTCCCTCGCCTGGCCGCCAGTGATCCGTTCTGCCAACGTCTCGAGCGTGGCGCGGGTGATCGGTTCCGCCTGCCCCGGCGGAACCTTCGGTCGCGCTGCCACGGACTGGATGAACTCGGTGTAGTTCACCTCGGATTCCCCTCTCGAACCGGATTGCGGCGGGTACCCGCGCCCGCCGGGGTAAAACGGCGGTTCGCCCGCCCTCAGCTGGGTGGCGGAGGGCGGTGGGTGATCCGGCGGGTGAGAGGCACCTGGTACAGACCGGCGCTGGTGACGGCGTAGAACACCGGCAGCACGACGAAGATCACCAGGCCGGCGAGCGGTGCGACCAGGTACCCGATGAGCCCTGCGACGGCATAGAGGATGACCCCGACGAGTGCCCGCACCCGCTCGGCGGGGAAGTGCCGCTCACTCACCTCCTCCTCGAGCAGGTCTTCGCGCCGAGCCAGGTAGTGGAAGAACGCCAGCCAGCTGGCGCAAAGCAGCGCGCCGATCAGCGCGTAGAAGGCGACGGCCACACGTTGGTCCTGCTGGTCGTGCTGCTGAAGCGCGTGCGAGACGACGGCGGTCGGGAACGGCAGCAGCGCGGTGGTGAACAGGACGAAGAGGTTCACCCAGTGCAGGCCCCGATCACTCTCCTTGACGCGATTGAACGCGCCCTTGTGGTTCAGCCAGACGATGGCCACGTAGGTGTACGAGGCGAGATAGGCGGCGTAACTCGGCCACTGCTCCAGCAGCCCCGACAGCAGGCGACCGGGCGGTACGTCCGGCACCCGGAGATCCAGCACGAGCAGCGTGATGATGATGGCGAAGACGGCGTCGCTGAACGCTACGGCACGGCTGGTGTCCGACCGGGTGCCGATGTCGTCGGTTGGCCTGCTCACGGCCGGTGGCTACCCACCGACGCCCACGATAACCGGCTCCTCGCAACGGAACCAATAGGGCGAATCATGAGGTGGAGGGCGACGCGGATTGCATGAATTTGACTGCCGGGCGTCTTGGAGCGTGTTCGTGGCTCGGCTGCTCGTCGAGCGGTGACGTCCTTCGCCCGGGCGGTGTCGCGCCCATACGACTGCCCCTTGCCGGGTGCGGGAATCCCCAGCGTGACAGTGCACCGATATGACAGGTTTGTCCGTGACGGAGCCGCCGGTCGGGCAGCTGCGGCGACGGGTGGGGTCGACTCGGGGGCGTACATGAGGGCATTGGTCAAGGCGGGGTTCATCGTGGTCGGGGGGTTGGCCCTCCGCAGGTTCCTACTTCCGTCGGGCCGTCAAGGGCCCTGGCAGCGGGCCCCGTTGATGCGGCGCGAACCGCGGTGGCACGTGTTGACCGTGAACCCGGCCCGCGACGAGCTGACCCCGGACTCGCCACTTCCGGAGCCACTGGCCGGTCTCGGTGACGCCGTGGACGTGCAGATCCGCCGCGCCCCGGCCGACCGCGGCATCGAGCTGGCGGTACGGCTGCGTGACGGCGCCCAGTCGCCGGTGACCGCGGGAGCCAGGCGACTCGCGGGTCGCGATCCCAACCAGGCGATCCGCGCCGCACTGCGCGAGGCGAAGCAGCTGCTGGAGACCGGCGAGGTGCTGCACCCCGACTCTCCACCCACCACCCAGACGACGGCAGTCAACAAACCGCTGCAGATGGCGACGCGGCAGGGTCGCCGCGAGGGGCGACTGTGAAGGCACTGTTGTGGCAAGGCGTCAACGAACTGTCGGTGGACGAGGTTCCGGACCCGACGATGCGCAACGAGCAGGACGCCATCATCCGGGTGCGCAAGACGGCGACGTGCGGCTCCGACCTCCACCTGCTGGGTGGGTACATCCCGTTCATGGAGCGGGGCGACGTCCTCGGGCACGAGTTCCTGGGCGAGGTGGTCGAGGTCGGCCCGCAGGTGCGTAAGCACAAGGTGGGCGACCGGGTGGTGGTCTGCTCGTTCGTCTCCTGCGGCCGCTGCTGGTACTGCCAGCAGCAGCAGTACTCCTTGTGCGACAACGGCAACACCAACCCCGCAATCACCGAGAACATCTGGGGCTTCGCACCCGGCGGCTGCTACGGCTACTCGCACGCGCTCGGCGGCTTCGCGGGCAGCCACGCCGAGTACATCCGCGTTCCGTACGCCGACCAGGGGGCCTTCACGGTCCCAGACGAGGTGAGCGACGAGCGTGCTCTCTTCGCCTCCGATGCCGCCCCGACCGGCTGGATGGGCGCGGACCTCGGTGGGGTCAAGGCCGGTGACGTGGTCGCGGTGTGGGGCGCGGGCGGGGTGGGCCAGATGGCCGCACGCGCTGCGGTCCTGCTCGGCGCGGAGCGGGTGATCATCATCGACCGTTTCGCCAATCGACTGCAGATGGCGGAGAAGTACCTGGGGGTGGAGACGCTCAACTACCAGACCCAGGACGTCGGCGGTGAACTGCTGGAACGCAGCGGCGGGCGCGGGCCTGACGTGTGCATCGAGGCGGTGGGGATGGAGTCCCACAGCACCGGACCGCAATACCTGTACGACCAGGTCAAACAGCAGCTGCGCCTGGAATCGGACCGTCCGATCGCCGCCCGGGAGGCCATCTACCACTGCCGCAAGGGCGGAAGCGTGTTCCTGCTCGGCGTCTTCGCCAACCTTGTCGACAAGTTCCCGCTCGGGGCGCTGATGAACAAGGGCCTCACCCTGCGCGGCGCGCAACAGCACGGACACCGCTACATCCCGATGTTGCTCGACCGGATGGCACGCGGCGAACTGGTCACCGAACACCTCGCGACACACACCATGCCACTCGACGAGGCGCCACAGGGATACAACATGTTCAAGAACAAGATCGACGGCTGCGTACGCGCCGTCTTCGAGCCCGCCCGATGATCGGTGCGCGGGGGCGTGTCGCCGGTCGGCTCGACACGAACGGAGCGATGAGGACCCGGTAGGGGCGGTGGTTCGTCGGCAGCGCCACGACCCTGAGGCGAACCACCGCGTACCTGGCACATCTGTTGGCCGAGCACGTTCGGTGGGTCGGCTACTCATCCAGCCGGTGGTGTTCAGGGTCCTGGACGTCTCGCTGCCCCCGTACCCGGCTCGCCACGGCGGCGGTCGCCCGGCTCGGTCTGCGCACCGAAACCGCCGTGGGCGGACAGTAGGGCCCCGTCGGGCGCCCGCTCTCCGGGTCGCGGGCGGGTCAGCGTGTGGTCTTGCGGGCAGTCCGCCGGTTGCCGAAGGACTCCATGGTGGTGGGTTTCTTCACCGCGCCCGGGTGGCCTTCGTCGTACTGGCCCGTGCGGGCGCGGCCTTCTTGGCCGGTGCCTTCTTCGCCGGCGCTCTCGGTGCCGCCGACGGGACAGGCCCTGTCCGGCCGGGTCGGGCCGCCCGGCGTGCACGCTGCCTCGCCTTCCGTCGAAGCGGCAGATGTTGGTCGTCGGCAGCGGCGAGCACCCGCTGGCGTTGTCACGGTCCGGTGACCCAATCACGGTGACTTCGTGAGGCACACGCCGGGCGGGCAGCGCTTACCCAGGCGTTTGCCGCTCAGGGCTTCGGGAAGAAGGCGTCGCGCCGATAGTCAGGAGTAGCGGATGAACGGGCCCCTAGCCGACGAACCCGTCGGCGACCTCGAACTCGTGCACACCTTCACCGGGCCCATGCCCACCGGGGTGAGCGTCTCGCACACCGGCCGGGTCTTCGTGAACTTCCCCAAGTGGGGCGACGAGGTGCCCGCCACGGTGGTCGAGCTACGCGACGGCCGCGAGGTGCCCTTCCCGGACCAGGCCTGGAACCAGCCCGCCCGGGACGACGACGCCGGCGCTTTCGTCTCGGTGCAGAGCATCGTGGTGGACCCGGCCGACCGGCTCTGGGTGCTCGACACCGGCAGCCCGATGTTCCGGCCCACGCAGCCGGGCGGGCCGAAACTGGTCCGCGTCAACCTGGGCAGCAACTCCGTCGCCCAGGTCATCACCTTCCCGACCGACGTCGCGCTGCCCTCGACGTACTTCAACGACGTGCGGTTCGACCTGCGCCGGGGTGACGCCGGGATCGCCTACATCACCGACTCCTCGGACTCCGGGCCGAACGGGATCGTCGTGGTCGACCTGGCCAGCGGCGCGTCCTGGCGGCGGCTGCACGACCACCCCTCCACCAAGGCCGAGCCGCTGTCCACCTACCGGCCGATCGTCGAGGGACGGCCGTTCCTGGAACGCCCGGCCGACGGAGCGCCGAAGCCGCTGTCGATGGGGTCGGACGGGATCGCCATCTCCGCCGACGGCTCCCGGCTGCACTACTGTCCCCTCGCCTCCCGCCGCTGGTACAGCGTCGCCACCGACGCGCTCGCCGACCGCGCCCTCACCGAGGACCTGGTCGCCGCCACGGTGGCGGACGAGGGTGACAAGGGCGGCGGCTCCGACGGCCTAGAGACCGACGACGCCGGCCGGTTCTACCTGACCTCGTACGAGAACAACGCCGTGCTGCGCCGCCGACCGGACGGAGAGTACGAGACCGTCGTGCACGATCCCCGTCTGCTCTGGCCGGACACCATGTCCGTCGCCACGGACGGGCACCTCTACGTCACCGCCAACCAGCTGCACCGGCAGCCGAAGTACCAGCGGGGACAGGACCTGCGGCGCAAGCCGTACGCCCTGTTCCGCACCCGCATCGACGCCGGACCGGTCCTGCTGCGCTGAACCGCCGGGAGTGACCGGGATCGAGGCGGCGACGGTGTCCTTCAAGGAGGGGTCGCGGGACGTCCGAGCTTCCCGGACTCGTCGGCCCGGAGGGTGACACCGGCACGGGCGCCGCCGACCGCGGCGGCGCCCGAATCATCAGGGCTCGACTGCGCACCCGTCACCTCAGGAAGACCAAGACCAGGGTCAGCCGACGATCCTGTCGCGCACCGAGGGCTCGTCGAACCGCCGGACGTAGCGACAGCTGGCAACATCTGCAGCGCTTGACGCGGAATCAAGAGACCAACGTGCCACTTCATCCAAGACGGTGATGAAGCGGCAGGTCAGAGCGTTCCACAGCCAGCAGACCGGCGGCCAACGGTCCATGCCGTTACCGCCAACGAAGATCATCCATTACCGAATGTTACCGCCGTTACCTAGGAAGATCTTCATCTCCCCAGGTCAACAAGTCGGGACGGCCGGATTCGAACCGACGACCCCCTTGTTACCGAACGTAGCCATCCCGACCTTGTCATTGACTGTCAGAAGTAGGCGCTGAGCTGCACAGAAACGCCTAAGCGATGATCGCTTCTTGTCACTGGTTGTCAACCACAGGCGGGGGTTTTCGGGGGGTAAACGGGGGGCAGACCGACAGACCGGCGTCAGATTCCCGCGTACCCCACAGCCGCCATGGGACCTACCGTCACCCAAGAGAACGACGTGCGCCTACCCATCCCGACCCGCCTACCGTAGGAATGGGGTTCGTATCGGTGGGGCAACACGAACCATTGCCCCACCACCGGCGATGCACTTCCCAACGTCGGCAAGAGCTGGAACAGCGTAGGGTCGGCGTGCAGTGAAGACTTCGCGCACGCCGCGCGGGTCTTCCGTCACCTGCACGCCGCGATCAGGCGAGTAACACGCTGCACGTTCACCGACCTGCTTCAGGAGGTTCGATCATGTCCAAGGACTCGACGACCAAGGCGAACGTCAAGAAAAAGGGTAAGACGATCAAGGAGAAGCAGACTGCGAAGCGCCTGAAGCGCGATGAGCAGAACGGGCGTTCCTCAAACATCGTGTCCACCGGGCGCTGACACCGGCAGCATCGCTCAATTGTCCGTAGGCGGCGGTGAAGGTGGGGGCTGACAATCGTCGGATCCCCACCTGCCGCTGAGGCCGTAGAGCTGCGGCAGGGCCGCTCGGGTGGTGCACAGAGGACAGGGTGCCCGGCGCGGACCTGCACGGTACGGGCGTGAGCGCGAGAAGCCATGAACCGTGCGCCGCGGGTGTGACGATCTCGTCCTCGGTGCCGACCGGGACCTCTCGGGCACGGCGCCGTGACGTTCATGCCACAGCCACCGTCCCGATAGTGCGACCCACAGCTGGAGCACGCCAGCGCTCACACGTCCCGCTCGTACCTGTCCATCACCGATCCCAGCGAGGTCGCCGACCTCGACGCGCTCACCGAACCCGTCAGCCTCGTCGTTCTGCGTTGGCCGCTACGGCACACAACCCGGACGCCGGTCAGCATCGCCGACCTGTTCGCCGCGTGCCGGCTCATCATGACCGCCGACACCTGCGCGATCGCCGCCGTCAGTTCCGCGGCGCCCGGCGAACCCGGCACGACCTACGCCGAGCGCCTCAGCGAACTCCTGCCTGCTGCCCGCGCCGCCGGCTTGACCCACATCCTGCAAATCGTCGCTGTCACCGCCCCCGGCGACGGCGACGAGTTCCTCTACTACGCCACCCGAGCCGACGCCGAGGCGGCACGCCAGGGCTGGCCCGCCGGCGACAACGGTCCGAGCTACAGCGCCGACCTCCTGGTTTTCACCAACAGGAGTCGCGATGACTGACCGCGACACGACACGCGTCGAGCCCGATGCCGCGCGCCCCAAACGTCGCAGCCGGCCCGCAGGCGGACGCGTCTGCCACATCGACCCGCTCGCCTTCATCCCGGTAGCTCGCCATGACTGACCGCGACTCGCGACAGGTCGGGGGCGGCGCGTCGCGACGCGCCACCCCCGACCGCGGCCACAGCGGCGACTCAGCACAAGTCGCTGGCTACGGTGCCGCCGCTCCAGCGAAAGGCCGCCCCTCCGCCTGGCGTGACGTCGACGATGCGCTGCTTGAGGTGGGCACCCAGCCGGCCCCGCTGCGGCCCCGGCCGGGACTGCCGATCCCCGCGCCAGCACGGATCGTCGGCGGCGTCATCGGCGTCCGGATCCGGCGAGTACTCCCCCAGGTACCGGCCCAACTGCGCCGCCGCGAGGAGGTAGTTGTAGCGGGTTGTCTCCGGGTAGTTGGCCGCCCGCAACGAGCGGTCCCAGTCCCGAAGAAGGCCGCCCCACGTCCGGGGACAGCCCTACGGTGAGCTTGTGAAGATCGAGTATTGGCATGACAACCTGCCCAAGTCAAGGAGTCCAACAGCGGCGTGCTAGACCAGGCATCCATGCCAAGCAATGAAAAGAGGGCTCCCGCAAGTCACTGACCTGCGGAAACCCTCTCGCTGTCGGGACGGCCGGATTCGAACCGACGACCCCTTGACCCCCAGGACGTAGCGGTAGACGTTCGCGCACGTCAGCCGCGATCTACCGGGCGGCGAGGCGCCGGCTGGATTGCGGTGCGTGGGCGTTCCGGCGGGACGTGTCGTCCCCAGGTGGTCCCCATCCCATCGGGCCGGGTCAGGGGCACGGTGGGCCATGAACTCAGGACCTCTTCGTCCCGAACAAGGTCAAGTCCCATGTGTGACGTGGACGCCTGGCTATTCGCGCTGGTCAGGGTGTTGGTGCTTGTTGGTCTGGCGAGGCAGGAAAAGTGGCATCGTGCAAGATCGTCTCCCCGTTCTCTCCCAGACCGGTGGGCCTGTACTTGCCTCCTGCTGGTGCCGGCTTCCCGTCGCGCAGGCTTCGTCCTGCCAGACCGCGCCCGCCCGGTCCAGGTGGAGCGCCCCACTGGACGAACGACCTGGACCGGGCGGGCGCGGTCTGGCTGCCTCCGGTGTGCGACGGGCGGCGCCGAATCGGCTGGCCTTCCCGGAGCCGCCCGGGTTCAAGGGCGGGTAGCCCTTGCCGCCGGAGGCGGGATCCGGGTCGTAGGGCCGGAGGCCCTACCCGCCGGAGGCACCGCCCCTGCGCGGCCGTCGCGGAACGCGCCGTACGGCCCTGCCACCGCAGCGGTTGCGGTTCGCCTGTTCCGGGTGGCGGGAAGGATCGCCACCGCTCGGCCCCGCAGTGGTGATTGGGCGCAGCGTCTCTGTCGGCAACTCCTAAGGCATGCCGGCATGGTACGACTGTTTCAATACCAGGGTGTAGCCGGCAGAACGGGCAAGCCGATGACGAGTAGGGCAGCCGGGCTGATACGGGAACCCCGGGATCCGCAGCGGGCGACGTTCCTGGAGTTGTTTTTCGACCTGGTGTTCGTCCTCGCGCTGGCCCAGCTCTCGCGCGGGCTGATCCAGCACCTTAGCTGGAGCGGCGCCTTCCAGACGCTGGTGTTGCTGATGGCCTTCTGGTGGGTCTGGGCCCACATGGCGGGGCTGACCGACATTTTCGACCCGCAACGACCGCAGGTCCAGCTGCTGGTCACCGCGTCCATGCTCGGCGGCCTGGTGCTGGCCGCCGTGACGCCTGAGGCGTTCGGCAGGCGAGGCCTGGTCTTCGCGGGCGCATACCTGGCCATCCAGCTCGGGCGCTGTGTGTTCGTCGTGCTCGTCCTGCGCGGCCACGAGGCGCAGCGCCTCTTCCTGCGGCAGCTGCTCTGGTTCAGCGTATCGGCGCTGCCGTGGATCGCGGGGGCCCTCGCGCAGGGCTCGGCGCGCGCCGCGCTGTGGACGCTGGCGGTGGTCGTGGACTCCACGGCGCTCGGACTCCGCTATCCCGCGCCGGGGCTTGGCCGCGCCAGCTCGTCGGAGTTCGCGATCTCCGGCGGGCACCTGGCCGAGCGCTACCGCCAGATTTTCATCATCGCGCTCGGCGAGTTGATCCTGGTCGCCGGGCTGGCGTTCAGCGGCAGCGGCCTTGGAGCGGACCGCAGCGCGGCGCTCGTGGTGTCGTTCGCCACCACGGTCCTGCTGTGGCGGATCTACATCTTCCGCGCTGGGGAGCTGTTGGGCACGGCCATCGGCGCGGCCCGCGACCCGCTCCGCGTTGGCCTCCCGATGGTCTACTCCCACGTGGTGATGGTGGCCGGCATCGTAGTGACCGCCGTCGGCCAGGAACTGGTCATCGCCCATCCACTCGCACATGCGCGATCGGCCTGGACCGCCGTCATCCTCGGCGGGCCCGCGCTGTTCCTGGCCGGGCGGGCCATCTTCGAGTACGCGACATTCGCCCGCGTGTCCCGCGACCGGCCGATCGGGCTGCTCCTGCTGGCCGCCGTCACACCCGTGATGCTGCACCTGCCGCCGCTGCTGGCCGCGACCGCCGCCACCGCGGTCCTGGCCGCAATCGCCATCGCCGACGCGAGCCGCGCCCGAAGACACCCACCCGAACTACCATCGCCACCAGGCGGCCCCCCATGACAAAACGGCGGATACCTGCGCCAGGCGCGAGCGCCAACCGCTGCGTGACCGCCAGATCGTAAAGGCGCCGTGGACGTGAGCTGACCATGGTCGCAATGCCCATAAGCTGCCCGGCGCCGCCTGCGTGAGACGACGCTGGGCTTCGTGGCGCCCGCTGCAGGCCGCGCACCGCCGGGGTCGCCGCGCCGGGAGCGAAGCGGCAAGGCGCGGCGTGCCCCGAGCGGTGCGCAGCGGCCGCTCGCGGCCGCCTTGAAGACGTATGGAAAGTTCTCACCGGGCCGAACCGGCGGCAATGTCGGGTCTCAGGACGTCCGTGATGGCATGAAGGAGCGGGGCCTCGCTCCTCGTGGGTCCCGGGCGGGATGCTCGGGGTGCTCACGTCTCACGACGAAGGAGGAGCCCCTCATGCAGGCAGAGTA